>JAJDBE010000214.1 GCA_029261515.1 Nitrospinaceae bacterium
ATTCCCCAGCATTACGACGGCGAGGAATGGCTTCCCGTCCGCACTGAAAACACCAATCCGCTCATGGGCATCTGGGGGGCGGATGAGAACTGTGTGTATGCGGTAGGCATCGGTGGCGTGGTTCTGAAGTATGACGGCAAAGACTGGGAGCAGATCGACACCGGAAGCTACGATTCCCTCAATGGCGCGTATGGTCATGGGCCGGACAGCGTGTTTTTGTTTGGTGTCGGCGGACGCATGCTTTTCTGGGACGGAGAAAAATGGGGCTACCGGGAACCGCATACGATTCACGACATCTTTGGCATGTGGGGAGACAAGATTGATAACGTCCATACCATAGGCGGTGAAGGCATTTACCGTTTCTACGATGGGACGCAGTTTCACCGCCGAGATGAGCTGGCCGATGAAACGATTTCTCTTTACGGTATCTGGGGTTCCAGAGCGGACAGCATTTATGTGGTGGGGTCGCACGGGACGATTTTGCATTTCAACGGCGAAGAGTGGACGCCGATGACCTCCGGCACGGAAGAATATCTTCTCGGCGTCTGGGGAAGCTCCGATGACAACATTTTTGCCGTCGGCGACAGTGCGGTCATTCTTCATTACGATGGGAAAAATTGGAAACCCATGCAATCGCCAAAAGAAGATTATCTGACCAAGGTGAGAGGCCTGCGTCCGGACTGCGTTTATGCCGTCGGGGATAACGGCGCGGTCATTCACTACGACGGCAAAGAATGGTCGGATATGTCTTTATAAACTGAACGCATCTTAAGAGGCAACTGGAGAGGTCATGTCAAGTCTTACCGAAAATCACCTGCTGTCCATTACCGGGTTTGGCGAAAACGATATTTTTGTCGGCGGTGCGGAAGGGACCCTTCTGCATTATGACGGTTCCAAGTGGGAGAAAATGGACGTGGGCGCGCGGTACACGATCAAGAACATGTGGGGAAGCTCGCCGGACAATTTGTACGCCGTGGCCACCGATGGCGTCATTCTAAAATTTGACGGCAGTTCCTGGTCCAACGAGGACACCGAAAAACTCCCGCCGATGACCGGGATTTTCGGATTGGCCCCCGACGAGATCTACGCCTGCTCGCGCATCGGAAAAATTCTCCGCTACGACGGCACGGAATGGAAATTCACCAAAACCGGGACCGACACCGACATCACGCGGTTGTGGGGATGCAAGGAGAGCGGGGTCTATGCGGTCGGGTACGACGGCCTGGTCCTGCGTCAGGATGGCGACCAATGGGCGCGCCTGACTTTAAATTCCAACGAGGAGTTTTACGGGATATACGGATTCGGTCCGAACGAGATGTATATCGTCGGTTCCGATGGCTCCATTGGTAAGTTCAATGGGACGGAATATACCGAAATGCCTTCGCGGACGATGGAATTTTTCCTGGATGTGTGGGGTCCCTCAAGCGACATGGTGTTTGCGGTCGGCGATGAAGGGATGATCATGTATCTGGAAGGCGACCAGTGGACCCGCATCGAGTCGAATACGAAAGAATTCCTGACCGCCATTTGGGGCACCTCGGATGAAAATATCTACGTTGTCGGCGACAACGGCCTGATCCTGCACTGGAACGGGGAAGACTGGAAACCGCTGGACTGAGCGTCTCACTCGCTTGACAGCTGCTGAGGCAAAATGTTAATGTCTCCAAGGTAACCCATTGAAAAAATTGGATTTTCTAAATTATTCGCCGTTTGAGGCGAAGAAGAGGTTGACGTTATAATTATAAATATATCTTTAATTTTGATAATTTATTGATAGTTTTTTAATGTAATTTATTAAGCATTTTCTTATGTACACACCTTCCCTGGAAGAGTTCAAGCAAAAGGCCGCTGAAGGCAACCTGATTCCAGTTTATAAGGAAATCGTTGCCGATCTGGACACGCCTGTTTCGGCTTATCTTAAGATAAGGGGTGGAGACTACTCCTTTCTTCTCGAAAGTGTCGAGGGTGGAGAAAAATGGGCGCGTTATTGTTTTCTCGGCTGTGATCCTTCACTTATCGTCAGCACCAAGGGCAATACAGTCACCATTCAGAATAATGGAAAGCAGGAAACAGAAACGCTTGTGGGGAAAAATCCGCTTACGGCGGTCAAGGAAATCCTTGAAAAATACAAGCCGGTGACTCAGGAAGGACTGCCGCGGTTTTCCGGCGGCGCGGTCGGGTTCATCGGCTATGACATGGTGCGCTATTTTGAAGGCCTGCCGGAGCAGACCGAGGATGATCTGGATGTGCCCGATTCCCTTTTTGTCATCACCGACACTCTGCTGATTTTTGACAACGTCACGCAAACCATAAAAGTCGTATCCAACGCGCTGGTGGAGGACGACGATCTGGACGGCCTCTACACCCGGACGATCATGGAAATAGAAGCGCTGGAAGAAAAACTCCGTGCCCCTGTGCCGGACATTGCTTCGGGAAACGGGACGGGGAAAGCGCAGGATACTGGAACGATCGAATCCAATTTTGCAGAAGAAGCGTTCAAGGAATCGGTCCTCAAGATCAAGCAATATATTCTCGAAGGCGATGCCATCCAGGTGGTGTTATCGCAGCGGCTCAAATTCCCGATCACGCAGGACCCATTCAATATTTACCGGGCCTTGAGAACGATCAACCCGTCGCCGTATATGTATTTTCTAAAGTTTGGCGATTTACAGGTGGTCGGTTCGTCGCCGGAAGTGTTGGTGCGGCTGGAGGGGGAAAAAGTGGAAGTGCGTCCTATCGCAGGAACGCGCAAACGCGGCAGCAGTGAGGAAGAGGACCGGCATCTGGAGAAGGATCTCCTGCAAGATGAAAAGGAACTGGCGGAACACATCATGCTGGTGGATCTCGGGCGCAACGATTTGGGCCGCGTTGCCCAGACCAGCACGGTGGAAGTGAATGAGAAATTCGGCATCGAACGCTATTCGCACGTGATGCACATTGTTTCCAACGTCCGGGGCATTTTGAAAAAGGGGCTGGATTGTTTCGATGTGCTGAAAGCCGCGTTCCCCGCAGGAACGGTTTCGGGAGCGCCAAAGATTCGGGCGATGGAAATCATCGAAGAGCTGGAACCGACGCGCCGGGGCCTTTACGCCGGTGCGGTGGGTTATATCAGTTTTACCGGCAATATGGACACGGCGATCGCCATCCGTACGTTGTTGATTAAAGACGATGTCGCCTATCTGGGCGTTGGCGCCGGGATCGTTGCGGATTCCGTGCCGGACAATGAGTTCGAGGAAACCATGAACAAGGGCAGGGCGCTTCTCAAGGCCATCGAAGTGACTGAGCGGGGGCTGTTCCAATGATCCTCATGCTCGACAATTATGATTCCTTCACCTACAACCTGGTGCAGTACCTGGGTGAACTGGGAGCCGATGTGCGTGTCTTTCGCAACGATGAAACCACGCTCGAAGCAATTGAATCGATGAATCCGGAAAAAATCGTCATCTCCCCTGGTCCCTGCACACCGCAAAAAGCCGGAATTTCGGTGGACGTGGTGCGGCGGTTTGCCGGCAAGATTCCCATTCTGGGCGTGTGTCTTGGTCATCAATCGGTGGGGGTCGCGTTCGGCGGGGAAATCGTCAAAGCCGGGAAGTTGATGCACGGCAAGACCTCCATGATCCGGCATGACGGAAAAACGCTGTTTGAAAATCTCCCGAATCCATTTGAGGCGACGCGTTATCATTCGTTGGTTTTGAACCGGGAAACCCTGCCCGACTGTTTTGAAATCACCGCCGAAAGCGACGACAACGAAATCATGGGCATCCGGCACAAAGAGCTGGTTGTCGAAGGCGTGCAGTTTCACCCGGAATCCATTTTGACGGCGTGCGGCAAAGACTTGCTGGGGAATTTCCTGCGCATGCCTGCGATCATCACCGCATGAAGATTCAAGAAGCCCTGCACAAGATCGTCGATGGGGAGGACTTGGCGGAAGTGGAAATGGTTTCCGTGATGAATCAGGTCATGGAAGGCGAAGCCGGAGTTTCGCAGATGGCCGCCTTTCTCACGGCGCTCAGGATGAAGGGCGAGTGTGTCGCGGAAATCACAGGCGCCGCCAGGGTAATGCGGGAAAAAGCCGAATCGTTGAGTGTTAATGCAGATACTATCGTTGACACCTGTGGCACCGGAGGCGATGGCGGCAATACATTCAATATCTCCACCGCCGCCGCATTTGTCACGGCAGCAGCGGGCATCACCGTGGCGAAACATGGCAACCGAGCGGTTTCCAGCCGATCAGGGAGTGCGGATGTTTTAAAATGCCTGGGAGTGAACATCGACGCGGAAAAACCGGTGGTCGAAAAATGTCTCAATGAAGTCGGCATCGGTTTCTTGTTTGCGCCGAAAATGCACTGGGCCATGAAGCACGCCGCCGGGGTCCGGAAAGAACTGGGATTTCGCACGATTTTCAACCTGCTGGGACCGTTGACCAATCCGGCGCATGCCCATGCCCAGGTGATCGGCGTGTTCGACCGGAAATGGGTGTCGCCCATTGCTCATGTGCTGAAGGGGCTGGGGTGCCGGCATGCGTTCGTCGTGCATGGAGTGGATGGGCTCGATGAAATTTCCCTGATGGCGGAGACTCAAATTGCGGAACTCCATAAGGGGCAGGTGACAGAATACAAAGTTCAACCGGAAGACATGGGCCTTGAGCGTTGTTCACCGGAAAAGGTCAAAGGCGGATCGCCGGAAGAAAATGCGGTGATCGTCCGGGAAATTCTGGAAGGCAATCCGGGACCGAAGATGGATATCGTTTTGCTGAATGCATCGGCGGCCATTCGAGTGGGAGGCAAAGCCGATTCGCTGAAAGATGGGTTGGATCTGGCGCGGAAATCCATTTTCTCCGGCGCGGCGAAGCAAAAGTTGGACGATTTGTGTAAAGTCAGTCATTCCTAAGCAGAAAAAGACGAATTGCTCTATGCCCAATATACTGGATAAAATTTTCGCCGATAAAAAGGAAGAACTCGGCAGTGTCAAAAGTAAAGTGCCGTTTTCCGAAATCAAAGGGAAGCTCGGCCACCAACCGGAAGTGCGGGATGTGCGGCAGGCTTTATCTCAGTCACCGCCTTCGCGAATCATTGCCGAGATCAAACGCCGGACTCCGTTTAAAGGGGAATTGCGGGCGGACTTCGATGCGTTGGCGATCGCCCGTACCTATGCGGAAAACGGCGCCGCCGCGCTCAGTATTCTCACGGAGTCCACGCATTTTGGCGGCAATCTTGACTTTTTAAGTAAGGCCAGGGAGCAGGTGGAGATCCCCCTGTTGCGAAAAGATTTTATTTTTGATGACTATCAGGTTTATGAATCGCGGGTGAATGGCGCGGATTTTTTTCTACTGATCGCCACCTGGCTGGATAAAAACCATCTGGCCGATCTCATGGCATTGGGCAGGGAGCTTGGGATGATGGCGTTGGTGGAATCGCATTGCGAAAAAGATATGGAAAAAGCCATTGCTGCGGGAGCCAGCCTTTTAGGGATCAACAACCGGGATTTGACATCGGGCAAAACCGATCTCGGTATTTCCCGGCGGTTGATTAAAATGGCGAAGCCGATTCCCGAAACCGTTCTCATTTGCGAAAGCGGAATTCACAGCACAAAAGAAATCCGCGAGTTCGAAGAGATGGGCGCGCATGCCTTCCTGATTGGCGAAAGCCTGATGAAGGCCGACAATATGGGAGAGAAACTCAGCGAGTTTGTTGGCGAGAGAACAAAGATTTAATAGTTGAACTGGCCTCTGGCTTCCAGGACCAGTGCGGTTTCCTTGATGATCTCCTGGGCCATTTCTTCATTTTGCTCAAACGAAAAAAAGCCGCCTTCTTCCGCTTTGACCCGCATTCGGGAGATTTGGGTGCCCACGTTTTCGAGGTCGATGATGATGATGAGGTCCTCGGTTTCACTGAAGATTTGAAAGTTTTCGCCCAATTCTTCGGTGCTTTGCACTTTGATGTTCATGTTTTTCAGCGCTTCCAGGGTGGCCTGGTAAAGAGGAAATTGAGAGACCTGAAATATTTTGACTCCGTGTCCCTGGAAGTTGGTGGAAACGTCGACGCCTTCCATTTCGGTAGTGGTGGTACAGCCGCTGGAGAAAAAAGGAAGCGCGATGAGTAAGAGCAGGGAGATGAGTTTAAACTTTTTCATGTTCAGGCCGCAGGCAGGTTAGACAATGAAACATAAATTTCTGAAGCGATTTTAGATCAAAACCTCTGAAATGGCACTAATTTTTTTAAAGGTCGTCTTTTGATTCCTGTAAAAGTCAAAATTTGCGGCATGACCCGTATGGAAGACGCTCTTCAGGCAGTGGAGTATGGAGCGGATGCAGTGGGATTTATTTTCCACAAAAAAAGCCCGCGCTCTGTTTCCATGAGTACGGCGAAAAGAATCGTTGCCGCGCTGCCGCCGTTCATTGAAGCGGTGGGCGTTTTCGTCAACGAACCGGCGGATCGAATTCAACGGGTGGTGGAGTCCTGCGGATTGAGCGCGGTGCAGTTGCATGGGGAAGAGACCCCGGCGTTTTGCCGAAGAATGCAGCGCAAGGTGATCAAGGCGGTGCGTATTAAAGATGAACAGTCGCTAAACGGCTTGTCTCACTATAAAGTCAGTGCCTTTTTGTTGGACACGTTTTCAGAACAGCAACATGGGGGAACCGGGACTGTGTTCGACTGGAAGCTGGCTTTGCAGGGTAAAAAATACGGCCCGGTGATTCTTGCCGGCGGCCTGGACGCGGCGAATGTTTCCAAGGCTGTTGCGCAGGTTCAGCCGTATGGGGTGGATGTCTGCTCGGGCGTGGAAAAATCTCCTGGCATAAAAAATCCTGCTAAAATGAAGGCATTCATAAAAGCCGCAAAAGGATTATGACTCACTGTTTGATAAAGGAATTGTGCAATGGATAAAACCTTGAACCCCTCCCTGTTGCCGGATCAAAAGGGACATTTCGGTATTTTCGGCGGCAAGTATGTGATCGAAACCCTGATGCCCGCGTTGGAAGAACTGGAGCAGGTGTACAACGACGCTAAAAACGATCCGGCGTTCCAACAGCAGTTAAATTATTACTTGAAGCAATATGTCGGACGGCCCACGCCGTTGTACTTCGCGGAAAACCTGACCCGGCATCTGGGCGGCGCGAAAATCTACCTGAAACGTGAAGACTTGACGCACACCGGGGCGCACAAGATCAACAACACCATCGGCAGTGCGCTGTTAGCGCTTAGAATGAATAAAAAACGCGTGATCGCGGAGACCGGAGCCGGTCAGCATGGCGTGGCCACGGCCACCGCCGCTTCACTGTTCGGTCTGGAGTGCGATGTGTTCATGGGCGAAGAGGATATGCGGCGGCAGGCGTTGAATGTTTTTCGCATGCGGCTTCTGGGGGCCAAGGTGATTCCCGTGACCAGCGGCACGCGCACGCTGAAAGACGCCACCAGCGAAGCCATCCGCAATTGGATCACTACGGTGGAAACGACGCATTACATCATCGGTTCCGTGGTCGGGCCGCATCCCTATCCGATGATCGTGCGGGATTTTCAGAAAATCATCGGCGAAGAAGTCACCGGACAAATTATGGAGGCGGAAAAACGACTTCCCGATGTCTGTGTGGCCTGTGTCGGCGGCGGCAGCAATTCGATGGGATTGTTTTATCCATTCGTGAATCATGAAAACGTCCGTCTCATCGGCGTCGAAGCCGCGGGACTGGGAATCCAAACCGGAAAGCACGGGGCGACTTTGAGCCACGGCAGGACCGGAGTGCTGCACGGCATGATGAGTTATCTTCTGTACGATGACGACGGCCAGATCAAGGAAGCGCATTCGATTTCCGCCGGACTCGATTACCCCGGTGTGGGATGCGAACACAGTCACTTGCAGGACACCGGCAGAGCGCAGTACGTTTCCATCACCGACGAAGAGGCTCTGGATGGGTTCAAACTGCTGTCGCGAGTGGAGGGAATCATTCCGGCACTTGAATCCGCCCATGCCATTGCCCATGTCGCCCGCATGGCACCCAAGATGAAGAAAGACGAAGTGATCGTCGTCTGCCTGTCCGGACGCGGGGACAAGGATGTCAATCAAGTGGCGGATCGTATGGGAGTCGAATTGTGAGCCGGATTCAAAGTTGTTTTGAAAAATTGAAGTCGGAGAAGAAAAAGGCCTTGGTCGCGTTTATCACAGCAGGTGATCCCGATCTTGACTCCACCAAAAGCATCTTTTCTATCATGGAAAAAAATGGTGCGGATATCATCGAACTCGGTGTGCCTTTTTCCGACCCGCTGGCGGACGGTCCGGTTATTCAGGCGGCATCGCAACGCGCCTTAAAGAACGGGACCAACTTAAAAAAAATTATTCACCTGGTTGCCGAAATCCGAAAATCTTCCCAACTGCCCATCGTTTTGATGACCAGTTACAATCCGGTATTCGTTTACGGTCAGAAGCAATTCGTCGATGACGCGCTGAAAGCCGGAGTCGATGGAGTCATCATTCCCGATCTGCCACCGGAAGAAGCCGGGGAGTTTTCCGCCGATGCCAATGAGAAGGGGTTGGACAATGTTTTCCTACTGGCTCCTACCAGCACCGAACAGAGGGTACGTATGGTGGCGGAGCAAAGCCGGGGGTTCATCTACTATGTTTCCCTGACGGGGACGACTGGAGTGAAGTCGAAAGTCTCGGAGAATCTTAAGGGCAAAGTCCAGTCGATTAAAAACGTCGCCCATTTGCCCGTTTTGGTCGGGTTCGGCATTTCCGGCCCGGAGCAGGCGCAGGAAGCCGCCCAGGTTTCTGACGGGGTGATCGTGGGCAGCGCCATCGTGAAATTGATCGAACAGAATGGAAATCCTCAGAAACGCGACGACCAAATCGGCGATTTTGTTTCCCGTGTGAAACAGGCGATTTCCAAAGCCGGATAATCCGGGAACCGAGTTGATGAATCCCAGAGTGTCCGTCATTATCCCTGCCTATAACGAAGAATCCTCCATTGGGCTGGTCCTCCAACACCTGCCGCAGGAAATCCTCAATGAAATCATCGTCGTGGACAACGCGTCCACCGACGCCACCGCAAAAGTAGCGAAAGAACACGGTGCCAAAGTTGTGGAAGAAAAGCGCCGGGGCTATGGATCGGCCTGTCTTGAAGGTATAGCGCATCTCGACCGACCGGATATCGTGGTCTTTCTCGATGGGGATTTCAGCGACTATCCGGAAGAGATCACGCAGCTGATCGAACCGATTGCTTCCGGGGAAAAGGATTTTGTACTTGGCAGCCGTATGATCCTTCCCGAAAGCCAGTCAGCGTTGCTTCCACAGGCGCGTTATGGCAATCGTCTGGCGGTATTTCTGATGCGTTTGTTTTTCGGCTATCGGTTCACCGATCTCGGACCGTTTCGCGCCATCCGCTATGAATCTCTAAAAGCCATTGGCATGCAGGACACCAACTTCGGCTGGACGGTGGAAATGCAGATCAAAGCCGTCCGGCTGGGGTTGCGCATTGCCGAGATACCGGTGCATTACCGGGAGAGAATAGGGGTCTCGAAAATCACCGGAACACTTTCCGGAACTCTGAAAGCCGGAACAAAAATAATCTATACCATCTTCAAATATCTGATAACCTAGAGTGCACAATCCCCCTCTAACGGACGGTGTCATGGCAAAGCCTACATGCCGAAAAAATAAAACCAGCGCGATTCTATTCCTATATCTCTTTCTTTTTGCGGCTCCGCAAGGAAGCTGGGCTGCCGAAAGTATTGAATCACTCGTCGCCAGCCGCCTGGCTAAGGGTGGGGGAACCCTCGATCTGAGCGGTGTCATTATTGGCACCAAGGGCGCGAAGAAGCTGGCCGCAATGGAGCAGTTGTCCGAGGTCACTCATCTTAAATTGCAGGGCAACCAGATAAAATACCGCGGGATGAAAGCTCTCGCCAATTCCCCGCATATTTCGAATGTGAAGGATCTGGACCTTTGGGGAAACCTGATCGGCGATCTCGGTTTGAAAGCCATTTCCGAATCTCCTTATTTAAAAAATCTGGAATCGCTGAAAATATGGAAAAATGAAATAGGCGATGAGGCGTTTGAAATTGTCGGGCGGTCTGAAAACTTTCAGAATCTGAAAACTTTGATGATGAATGACAATCTGATCACGCCAGCAGGCTTGGCGGCTTTTGCGGCAGTGCAAACCCTGCCGAAACTAGAAACACTGAATCTGTTTCGCAATGAAGTCGGCGATGAGGGTGCGATGGCCTTGGCTCAATCAAAAAATTTCTCCAATGTGGAGTCGCTTTATCTGGGGCAAAATAATATTTCCGATGCCGGAGCGGAAGCGTTGATGGATTCGCCCAATTTCCCTAAGTTAAAAATTCTCGATTTGGTCATGAACCCGCTGTCGCCAAAGACGCAGATAAAGGCTTTTCAATATAATAAGGAAAAAGGAATTCAAGTGATTGTCCGGTAATATCCGTTGGAAATTAAATATTGCGGAGAGAGAACTATCCTCATTTTTAAATAGCGCCCATAGAAACTCAGGTTAAAAGATGCAATCGCGAAATTTTTTCAGATCATTCCTTTTTATAACACTCGTTTTTGGAATCACGGCAGGGCATGCAATTGGGTCCCCTGTTTATCCTTTTAAGGATGTTCAGGATGGCCAGCCTGCATCGCATGTAACGCTCACCCTGGTGGACGGTGTCGCCGTGGACGCGAAAGGGAATGTTTACATTTCCCACCGTTCCAAAAACCGCATCCGTAAAGTGACTCCGGATGGCATCATCACCACCATCGCGGGAAATGGCATTGCCGGCTATTCGGGGGATGGCGGACCGGCGTTGGAGGCAGCGCTTAGTTTCCCCGCCGGGTTGGCTTTGGACTCAGCGGGCAATTTATTTATTGCCGACCGCAACAACCATCGTATTCGCAAGGTCGACACTAAAGGCATCATCACCACTGTTGCAGGCAACGGAACAGAAGGTTTTGGCGGTGATGGAGGGAGTGCGCTCGAAGCCAGTTTGAATTTTCCTTCCGACGTTGTGATTGATTCGAAGGGACATCTCTATATTTCCGACCGTTCGAACAATCGCATACGGAAAATCGACAGCCAGGGAGTCATCACCACCGTGGCAGGGTCGGGGAAACCGGAGTTCGGCGGCGATTTTGGTTCCGCCAAAGATGCATTATTGAAGTATCCCTTCGGCATCTGTCTGGATCAACAAGGCAACCTGTACATTGCCGACCGGGGCAACAACCGCATCCGCAAGGTGGATACCAATGGCATCATCACCACCGTCGCCGGTGACGGAATGCATTTTTTCGGCGGCGACTACGGCCCGGCGACGCAAGCGAGTCTCGCGTATCCGACCGATGTGGCCACGGACAAAGTTGGAAATGTCTATATTGCCGATCGCAATAACAACCGTATTCGCAAGGTCGATTCGCTAGGCGTCATCACGACATTCATGGGGACGGGGCAGCCGGAGTTTAACGGAGATAAGGAAATTGCGGCGGAAACCAATTTGCATCTGCCTTTTTCTCTTGCCATCGACCCCACCTCAGAGCGTCTGGTCGTGGCGGACCGGAACCATTTTCGCATTCGCAGTGCGCATCTGAAAACCCAATCGGTGAAAACGGTTGCAGGCAATGGGCATTCTTTGTTTAAGGGAGATGGCGGTCCGGGGAAGGGTGCTACTCTGGATACCCCATCGGGAATTGTGATCGACCCGGCAGGCAATATCTTGTTCGCGGAAAAGAATCACAACCGGATTCGCATTCTCAATAGTGAAGGCATCATTCATACCTTTGCCGGCAACGGCACTCTGGGAAACGAGGGCGATGGCGGTTCGGCGTTGAATGCGGCATTGTATATGCCCTCGACGATGGCGATGGACCCGGAAGGCAATCTTTTTATTGTCAACCGCATGGGAAACAGCTGGATCATTCGGAAAATCGCCAAAGACGGAACCATCTCCCGTTATGCGGGCAATGGCAATCAGGGCTATTCTGGCGATGGCGGCCCGGCAGTGGAAGCGTCCTTTTCTAATATTTCAGATATCGCCACGGACAAGGACGGCAATTTATACGTTGCAGACCAGATCAATTCCCATATCCGCAAGATCGACCGCAATGGAATTGTCACCAGCGTTCAGCAAATTGAATTGAAAAAAGTGGCTCATGAAATGCATCTGAATGGTTTGACCATTGCTGAAGACAACACCGTTTATTTTTCCGACTCCGGCAGCAGTAAAATCCGCAAAATCGACCCGGACGGAAACATCGTCACCATCGCCGGGACAGGTGATTTTAAAGACTTCGGTGATGGCGGGCCGGCTTTGCAAGCGGGGATTCGATCGCCGGGTGGTTTGGCTCTGTCGCCGGATGGGGAATTGTATTTTTGTGAAGAGACCACGGCGGTGATCCGCAAAATTGATAAAAACGGCACGATCTCCCGTGTCGCAGGGACAGGCGTTACGGGATTCAGCGGCGATGGCGGGCCTGCAACCGAGGCTCAGATTAAAGGCCCCAATAGGCTGGTGTTCGATAAAGCAGGCAACCTGTATTTTACCGATCGGGATAACAACCGGGTGCGGAAAGTCGATACGAATGGAATCATCACTACGGTTGCCGGACATGGCAACTTCGGCTGGATGCAGGATGGGCTGGAAGTCCGAATCACGGTGCAAAACTTTCCCTGAATTATCCCGGTAAAAGGATTGCCGCATGTTTTAGTTAGAAGCCAGTTTTGTTTTAGATTTGAATCACTCGTAACTCAGGAACGAAATGACCCTTACCGAAATCGCATCGAAAGCTAAAAGCGCCGCCCTGGAATTGGCGCGGCTTTCGTCAGAGACAAAGAACGCGGCATTGGAAAAAATGGCTGAAGCTCTGGAAGCCAATAGTGATGCCATTCTCGAGGCCAACCGCAAGGATCTGGAATTTGCCCGGAAGGAAAATATTCCCGGTCCGTTGATCGCGCGGCTGGCTTTGGATGAAAATAAAATCAAGAGCATGGCCAAGGGAGTTCGCAGTGTGGCTAAACTTGCGGACCCTATCGGGCGGGAAACCAGCGTCATGGAACTGGATCATGATCTGGTTTCGCATCGGCTGACCTGTCCCATCGGCGTTATTGGCGCAATTTTCGAGTCGCGTCCCGATGCCGTACCGCAAATTTCCTCTCTTTGCCTGAAGTCGGGAAACGCCGTTATTTTAAAGGGCGGGCGCGAAGCGCAAAATTCCAATAAAGTGATCGTTTCTCTGTTGGCGGATGCTATCGGCAAAGTAGAGGGCGTACCCGCCACCGCTGTGCAGATGATCGAAACCCGCGCCGAAGTGGCGGAAATGCTGAAAGAAGACAAGTATATCAATTTGATCGTGCCAAGGGGCAGTAACGCTTTCGTTAAATACATCCAGGAGAACACCAAAATTCCGGTCCTCGGCCATTCCGAAGGGATCTGTCATGCTTACATCGACGATCAAGCCGATGTTGAGAAGGCGGTTCGGGTGGTTCTCGATGCCAAACTGCAGTATCCAGCCGCCTGCAATGCCATTGAAAATCTTCTGATTCACCGGGATATCGCCGATAAAGTGCTACCTGTTCTGGCGAAGAAGTTCGCAGAGCAAAAGGTAGAACTGCTGGGATGCGACAAAACCTGCCAATTAGAGCCCGCGATTAAAAAAGCCAGTGAGGCGGAATGGGACACCGAATACAACGATCTGAAACTGGCTGTCAAAATCGTCTCCGATCTTCAGGAAGCGGTTGAGTTCATCAACACGCATGGTTCCGGCCACACCGACACCATCCTGACTGAAAATAAGGAAACTGCCGAAAAATTCATGAACGATGTGGATTCCGCCAGTGTCATGTGCAACGCATCCACCCGGTTTGCCGATGGGTTCCGCTATGGGCTGGGAGCCGAAATCGGTATCAGCACCAACAAAACCCACGCCAGAGGTCCGGTGGGATTGGAGGGGTTGGTCATCTACAAATACAAGTTGTACGGAAAAGGCCAGACAGTTGCAGACTATTCCGGTGCAGGGGGCAAAGAGTTCACTCATAAACTCCTGCCGCCTGGAAAAGGTTAAAATCTTTCATTGATGAAACCACCAGGTTAGAAACCATGTCGGCCTCTTCCCCCAATTTAAAGAACTGGATCATTTTTTTCGGTCTGCTGGGTGCGACGATTATCACAACCTATATCGCAGGGGGTTTTCTTTTTTCCGTTTTTCTTCTTCTCATCCTTGGGACCCACGAATTCGGACACTATTGGGCCAGCCGCAGAAATAATGTCAAAGCCTCGCTTCCCTTTTTCATTCCGGCGCCGCCGATTTTCATTGCCGGAACCTTCGGCGCTTTTATCCAGATCAAAGAATTGATTCCCAACCGCAGGGCGCTGATGGAGATCGGCGCGGCGGGACCGATTGCCGGATTTATCGTTGCTGTTCCGGTTTTAATTCTGGGTTTGTTTCTATCGGAAACGACAGCAGCCGATCCCATTTATGGAATTTCCTTCGGAAGTTCGATTTTACTGGCAGGTCTTTCCAAGTTGATCCTGGGAGTGACTCCGTTGTCGACGGAAATAAACATCCAGCTTCACCCTATCGCGTTCGCAGGTTGGATCGGCATGTTCGTGACGGCGCTGAACCTGCTTCCTATCGGGCAATTGGATGGCGGGCATATCATGTATGCGCTGTTCAAGGTCAGGTACAATTTTTTCGCGAAACTGTTTTTCATCTTACTGTTTCCTTTGGGATACTTCTGGCACGGATGGTTGTTCTGGGCTTTTATGATCGCTCTGGTGGGGTTCCGGCCTGCTCCTCTTATTGACGAGTCTATCCTCCCGGATCGCAAACACAAGATCATAGGGTACGTCTCCATAATCATATTCCTGCTGACCTTTATTCCTGTTCCATTTGAGATGATTCAATAGAATAACTATAATAAAAACAATAGTTTATGATGATAATTCTATTAGGCTGGGTTTTAAGGTTCCCGGAGATGCCATGAATTCCATTAAAATTTAACTCTTTGTTTTTTAACAGGTTAGGGTGCTTAACTGTGGGGCAGTTTAAAGAGGTGCGTTATAACTTATTGAAAATAAAAGACTTGTCTTGTCGAGAGCCTTGCCGAATGCCCTGGTCCGGTCCAGAAATGTAATTGACAGGCCAAATACCGTATGATAGATTCGCAAGTATCCCTAAGGGGTGCTGAGCTTCTGTCCTATATCGGGACATTTCCAATTAAAAAGAACGATCTTGGTTGCCATCAAGGTT
>JAJDBE010000215.1 GCA_029261515.1 Nitrospinaceae bacterium
CGCTGATTGACAACGGAGATGGCACCATATCCGATAGCAAGCACGGTCTCATGTGGATGAAGAACGATACCTGGATAGAGCTGGGGAAACTGATCACCTGGCACGAGGGTCTGGAATATTCAAAAAAAATGAATGGACAGAAATTCGCCGGTCACGGCAATTGGCGTTTCCCGACAGCCTCGGAAGCCAAAACTTTGTACGACTTAGAGGCCTCCAATACCGACGTGCAAAACGCGGAAATCCATATCGATCCTATTTTCCCTTCCGGCTGTGGTTTTTCCACCTGGACCAGTGAAACCCGGGGCGCCAAGGCGGCGATGGGCTATGACTTCCGCTCGGATTATGAGTATTGGCTCGCCAAGGAAAACGATGGATTTCCCAGTGGTTTGCGTTTGGTGCGAAACATCGGCAAAAGCTCAGGCGAAGGGGACACGGAACGATTTGTCAATAACGGGGACAATACAGTCACGGACCAGGAGGCGGGGTTGATGTGGAAGGCCGATGACTCCTACCTGGATTTGGACAAATGGGTCTCCTGGGAGGAAGCCAAAATGTATATCGAGGAAATCAATAAGTCCCGTTTTGCCAACTTCACCGATTGGCGCATGCCGACCCGCAAGGAAGCGCAAATGCTTTACGATTCGGCCAATCCGGTGACCGACAAGTACGGCGATACGGTTTTCCTCGTTAAGGGATTTCCACCCGGTTGCGGCTTGACCTCCTGGACGAAAACCTTGCACAAAACCGACCGATCCCTGGCCATGCGCTTTCACTTTTATAATGGCGATTATAAATGGCACAAGCAGGGCTTGCGCAGTCACGGCGTACGTCCGGTTCGAACCTTGAAGAAATGATGCCGGCAGCGTTCGAGTGAATAAGTATTGGCTTTAATAATTCTTGGGATTAGCGATGGAAGAGCAACAAAGCCGTTTTTTGGAAGGCAGTGATAGCACCGTTATCGATAAAGTAAGAGGGCTGCTATGGCTCAAGCGGGACACCTGGCAGATGACCGGAAAATGGATGAGCTGGGTGCAGGCCCGGGATTATTCCGAGGAGTTGAACCGCAAGAAGTTCGCAGGGTTCCAGGGCTGGCGGTTGCCGACGGCCTCCGAGGCTAAAAGCCTGTATGACAAGAGTCAGGAGAATAAAGATCATATGGGGCAGATGGTGACCCACGCTGGAATCTTTGACCCAGGATTCGGGTTTTTATATTGGACGAGCGACGTGAGAAACAAGCTCCAGGCGATCCGTTTCGGATTCAGAAAAGGTCTGCCCATCTACGATGATATCTACCGGACCTCCCGTGGATCGACCCGGCTGGTGCGCGACATCGAAAAAGAGGATGGATTGCTTTAAACATTTCCCTGGAAGGGGAATTTCACGGACAGTACGGATCATTTTAATTATGGGTATCTTTTTTTTGTAGGAAGGTAAGAAAAATGGAATTGGAAACAAAAAAGAGATTTGTCGATAACGGCAATGGAACCGTTACCGATAACGAAACGCAGTTGATGTGGAATCAGACGGATTCCTTTCAGGACACCAGCAAATGGTTGAACTGGTATGAAGCGCTGGATTATTTAAAAGAATTGAACCTTAAAAAGCTTGCCGGTTTTACCAACTGGCGGATGCCCACTTTGGAAGAGGCCGAAGGGCTGTATAACGAAGAGGTTTGCATCCGAGATACGGACAGAATTGAAATCTATATCGATCCCGCATTTTCTCCGGGTGGGGGCTATTCCACTTGGACGACAAAAGAGCGACCCCACGGTACCGCCGCGATTTTTTATTACCGTTACGGGCATGGAAACCTGGGGAACAAGGAAGGCATTACCAAAGACTCTGTCCGGGCAGTGCGCGATCTGAGCGGCGCGGCGCCGAAACCTGTGAAACACTTGGGCGGTTTGTCTTCAGGAAGGCAAACAAGTTAAGTATTGGGTTTATTGTAGAAAAGGAGGTTTACCATCGAATCGTATTCCGTAATCAACCACGAAGAGAGTTCCTCCTCTTTCATGACTTACCGGTTTGAGGAAGAGGATTACAAGCATACCTACACGCTGGAGGATTATTATTGCACCAATCCGTTTTGCGATTGCAACCACGTGACGGTCGCCTTTTCCGACATGGACAATCCAAACAACCGAATGATTTTTCTGCTCAATTTCAACAAGACGTCCGCCACGTTGCCGAATGCACCAAAGTGGACGCAGGTTCAATCAGAAATTATCAAGGGATTCGCGAAGAAACTTCCGGATGAGTTGTTGGTCCTGTTCAAACAGCGATATCTCGAAGCCAAGGCTTTTGGGGAGAAAAACCCCATGTCTTATCTCATGTTCGAACCGGGACGTTTTGTGAACTACTTTGAAATGTTTCCGCGTAACACCGATATGCTGGATTTTATGTATAACGAAGAGAAGTATTTCGCCGAGGACTCCTACGACCTGGATCCGAGGAGCGATAACCGGGCGCTCAAACTGGCTTTTTACAAACTGGAACTGGACGGTGACAAACAGCCCGCAATATTTACTTATAACTATTATTTCAATGAAAAATTGCGGGAAAAAGAGGACGCAAAACTGTTGCCTGAGCATAACGATATGGTGATGGCCATCAACGTGTTCATCCCCGACCTTTTTGACAAACTTAAAAAGAGATACAAGCAGGCCAAAAAAATCGGCAGTGAATTGTTGGAGGTCCCTGTGGAAACCCGGGTAGTGCAGGGAAAAATCAAACCCAACGATGTGTGCCCCTGCGGGTCCGGGAAAAAATTTAAAAAATGTTGTGCGTTGCAAATGAATTGAAAAACCGTCGCATAGGATTCGGATGGTTGTTATAAAGTTTTGTGCCGGTCCGGTGCAAAACGTTTGAGGTAACCTACTTGGCTGGGTTCCCGGTCACTCCGGGGGTCCGTGCCCAAATAAAATAAATACAAAATTCAAACTCGGGACGAGAGATAATGGCAGAACAAAAAGAAAAAAGGGTCAAAAAGGTTCAGGCCAGGCATATTTTGCTGAAGAGCAAGGAGCTGGCGGAGGAACTGAAAAAAAAGATTGATGATGGGGAAGACTTTTCCACCCTGGCGGAGCAGCACAGCGAATGCCCCTCCAAAAAGCGGGGCGGAGATTTGGGTTGGTTCGGTAAAGGTGCGATGGTCCGAGCTTTTGAAGTGGCCGCGTTTACCGCGGATGAGGGCGAGGTTGTCGGGCCAATTAAAACCGAATTCGGCTGGCATTTGATTTATGTCTATGAAATTCAGACAGACATCAACCCCGATGCCGGTCCTCCCACAGGTGATGAAGATGCGGATGAAAACACCCTGCGCATGGTGGCCGAAAATTATGCGCATGAATTCATGATGCTTGGGTACACCAGTAAAAAGGTGTTGAGCTTGTTCACCAGCCCGCATTTTAAATCGGCTAATACCGTCTACAATTTACTTGGGGTGGAAAAAATCAACGAAATCATTGCGCAGGTATTTGGCCAGAATCAGCCAGGTGGGGAAGAGGGCACAGCCAAGCCTTCCGATGCTTCTTCAACGCAAGGCGGAACTTCCAGCTAGAGACATTATTTTTCCGGGAAATGAAAAAGCAGGCGCCGGTTATCCGGCGCCTGCTTTTTTTATGGGTTCAGGACAGGTTCTTTAGAGCCACGCTATGGACTGAGAGAATGTTGGGGGTTTCTCTTAATTCACGCAATGTTTCGCTCGTCGGGGCGGAGTCGATATTGATCACCGCCACGGCTTTGCCTTTTTCCTTGAGCCGTCCGAGATGAAATCCCGCCACGTTGATTTTATGCTTGCCCAGAGTATTTCCAAGATTTCCGATCACTCCGGGAACGTCCATATTATTCAACACCAGCATGTGTTTCGATAGGACGGCCTCCAAAAAATACTCGTCAAACTTGACGATGCGGGGATCGCCTTTGCCGAAAATGCTTCCGGTCACGCTGCGCGACCCTTCCTTGGTGGTTACCTGAACCTGAATGGTGTTGGTGTACTCGTGCACCTCGTTGCTCTTAGATTCAACAACCTGCACTCCCCGTTCCTTGGCGATGTACGGGGCGTTCACCATGTTGAGACCGTCGATGGAGCGGCTCAGCAATCCCTTGAGAACGGAAATGGTGAGGGGATTGACGTTCTCGTTGGCAATTTCACCGTTGTACTGCACTTCTACCTTTTGCACGGGGCCATCGATCAATTGAGAGACCAGCAGTCCCAAATCTTCGCTCAGCATGAGATAAGGCTGGATGGCTTTCAGCGTTTCCGCGTCGATCGACGGCATGTTGACCGCGTTGCGGATGTTGCCGTACTTTAAAAAGTCGATCATCTGGTCGCAAATCGCCACGGCGACCTTTTCCTGAGCTTCCTCGGTCGAGGCTCCAAGATGCGGCGTGCAGATGATTTCCTGCATTCCGAGAAGCGGGCTGTCCGGGTCCAGAGGTTCCTTGGCATACACGTCCAAAGCCGCCTGGGCGACCTGCTTGGATTTGATGGCTTCGATCAACGCATTATCGTCGATCAACGCGCCCCGGGCGCAGTTGACGATGCGCATTCCCGGTTTCATGAGAGCGAACTCTTCTTTTCCCAGCAGAGCCTTGCCGGCGATTCCAGGCGTGTGCAGGGAAATGTAATCGGAGCGCTGCAACAATTCTTTAAGTTCCACCACTTCAGCGCCCAGTTTTTCCGCCCGTTCCTTCTGAATGTACGGGTCATGTACGAGAAGTTTCATCTGGAAACCCTTGGCCCGTTCGGCGACGACCGAGCCGATGCGTCCGAGGCCGATGATGCCAAGCGTTTTTTGAAACAGCTCGACCCCCATGAAGGTTTTAGGCGACCATTGTTTGTTTAACAGGGAGATATTGGCTTGCGGAATGTTGCGGGCCATCGACAGCATCAGGGCCATGGCGTGTTCGCCTGTGGTGATCACATTGCCTTCCGGGGCGTTCATCACGATGATGCCTTTTTTGCCTGCAGCTTCCACGTCGATGTTGTCGACACCAATGCCAGCCCGGCCAATCACTTTCAGGTTGGTGGCGGCTTCGATCACGTCTGCGGTGACTTTAGTGGCGCTTCTGACCAGTAACCCCTCGTAGGCGGGAATAATCTCGATCAGTTCTTCTTTTGACATGCCCGTTTTGACATCAACTTCGATGCCTTTTTCTTTTTTGAGAATCTCAACCCCGGTGGGAGAGAGATTGTCGGAAACCAAAACTTTCATCAGTGACTCCAATAGTTATTCGCCTGAAAAATTCAGGCAAGAGTGTTTTATGAATGGCTGAATAAAAGTGCGGGCCTCGGTCAAATCCGATTCCCGCATGGTTGGGTATTGGAATGCTAATGAATTATTGATATCCCTCCATGAGGATTTTCTGGGCTGCGGCGACTCCCTTGCCGAATTCCACCTTGGCCCCCAATTTAGCCAGCGCCATTTCCAATGCGGAAATGGCGATGATAATATCAAACGTATCAATGTAGCCAAGATGGGCGATGCGCACGACTTTGCCTTTCCATTGATCCTGGCCTCCGGCCAGCGTCACGCCGAAATCGTCGCGGATGCTTTTCACCAGTTTGCCGCCATCGACGCCGTCCGGGACAAAGGCGCCGGTGGCGCTGTCCGCCGGGGAATCCGGCGCGACCCTTTTTAAACCCATCGCTTCAACAGCGGCGCGGGTGGCTCTTGCCAGACGGTCATGGCGTTTGAAAACGCTTTCGAGTCCCTCTTCCTTGATGCCTTTTAAAACTTCGCGGAGACCAATGACCAGGGACACCGCCGGGGTGTAGGCGGACGTTTTGTCGGCGAGATTTTTGCGCTCTTTCTTGAAGTCAAAATAAAACCGCGGGCATTTGGATTGTGCGTTGAACTTCCAGGCTTTTTCGCTTAACCCGACGAGCGCAAGGCCCGGAGGCAGTTCCAGAGCCTTTTGCGAACCGGTGATCAAAGCGTCGATGCCCCAGGCATCCATCGGCAGATTGAAAACGCCCAACCCGGTAATGGCATCGACCACCAATAAAATATCGTCCCGGTCGCGCGTCAGCTTCGATAGCGCTTCAATGGGATGCGCCGCGGTGGTGGAGGTTTCCGACGCTTGCACGAGGATACCCTTAATATCTTTTTCCTCACTCAGGATCGCTTCTATGTCTTTGGCGTTGGCGCCATGACCCCACTCCACGTTGTGCCAGACGACTTGCAATCCGTAGGTTTCGGATATTTTCCCCCAGCGCTCGCCAAACTTTCCGCCATTGATGACGAGGACCTTGTCTCCCGGCGAGAAGAGATTCGTCACACAACCCTCCATGCCGCCTGTTCCGGTGGAGGCGAGGATCAATACGTCCTGTTTGGTTTGAAACAGGTATTTGGCATCTTCAGCCGCTTCGGCAAAAATGGCGCTGAACTGGGGGGTGCGGTGGTGCATCATGGGTTGCGCCATTTTGAGTGCAACCTCTTCCGGAACCGGTGTGGGTCCTGGGGCAAGCAAGTATCTTTTCTTCATCCTGTTATCCTGTCCTTGTGATTTGAGTGAGATATATAACGGTCTTGAGTTCGGAAGACCGTATCGTATTCAAAACCTTTTTATTTAACTGATTCGGGAATTGGCTGAAGGGGAAATCACGATCGTTTCGGTATCATGAGACTCAAGACCGGCTCCTTCAGGGAATGTGGTTATTAGACTCCAAACGATCCAATTTGGATTTCTGGAACTTATCACAAAAACCTATTCTTATAATGGAATTTGCTTGTAAAATCCAATGTTTTTGAATGGGGGGTCAATCAGGAAGTGTGGCCGGAAGCAGGGTCAAAATCAATGGAATGAGCGTAATCTATTGAAAATTAAAAGAGAATTCGATTTTTGGGCCGGTTTGGGGTGCGCAGTAAGAAGTTAAGAAAGAAGGGGGGGGGGAGGAATGTGGTATTTATTGATTCTTTTTAGGATCCTCTTCAGAGCTTGCAGGTGGAGTTTCGTCTTCCAGAGCTTCCATTTCGAGTTCCAGGTCCTCAACCGTCAGCTCAGCTTCATCCTCCTCTGCGGCGGCATCGATTGCGTCATTTTCCTCATTTAAAGCCAGGTCGAGTTCTTCCAGTTTGAGGTCGGGGTCCAACTCAAATTCGCCGTCATCCATATCGACCGCTAAATCTATGTCAGCGTCGGCCTGAGGCGTATTCTCATCCTCTAAATCGTCCAAGTTGAGGTCGGTTTCAAGGGAAATTCCCGTTTCATCCGATGCGCTATCCGGCTCTGATTCCAGGGAAGAATCGCTTTCCTCTATTTCCGCTTCTGTGGAATCGAATTCATCAAGCTCCGCTTCACCAGCTTCCTCGGTTGCCAGGTTTTCTTCTGAATCTGTATCCTGCTCCAAAACATTGGACGAACCGTCAGAATTGAACCCTAAGCCTTCGACTTCTATTTCCCTTAACCCCATATTGGAATCTTCCAGGTCGCCATCGTCGATTTCAGATAAATCTTCTGTGATGGTCGCTCCCAGGACCATTTCCTGGTCATAATCTTCAGCATCCGACAAATCCAGTTCGAAATCGCCGGTATTTTCATAGTCTTTATCCGGATAATCCAGGGAGGGTGCGTCGTACATGGCCGTGTCTTCGGAATCCTCAAAGGCCATAGAATTCATTTCCACGGCAGTTTCGCCCCCGGCGGCAACGGAATGAGCCACTTCAGTGGCAAAAATGGTGAAAACCGTTTCGGGTTCCACCACAATACCGGGTTTCTGCTTTTTAAACTGAAAATTGCAGTTTCCGCATTTGCTGGTTATTTTCAATTGAATGTAACTGCATCGAGGACATTGCATGATCTATTAAAATTATTACAAAAATGAGATAACGTCAAGGAAAATAAATAATTAGAAGATAAACTCCGCCTCAATAAGGGTTTTCGCGATGGGTTGGATTGGAGAAGATCGACTGGCAATTTCAAAAAGTGAGGGAAGGGGGATTGCTTGAATAACCGGCGATAGTTGCAGATAGGGGCAAATGTGGCAGGGTTAAAGAGAGGATGTGTGTAAGGCCATGGTTGTTATAGGTCAATTTTTCAGTGTTTTTGAGGCATGAAACCCGGTGGGTGAGGATAATGTTTGACGAACTTTTTTAATTTGGATAGAATCGGGGAAATCCAAAAGTTTATCCTGTTTTTTAATTAAATTCTAACGATCCTTTAAGCTTGGTGGACACGCATGCTTGGCGGAAATGTTAAGAAAATCAAGGGGTTTTTAAAAAGTACCCGATTCAGAATCGGAGACTTGTTTTTCCCGCTGATTGAACCCCTATTCCGGGTCTCGGAAAACCGGGAGCCTGAAGTTAAAAAGCATTTGGATCAAGCTCTTTTTAGCCTGGAAGAAAATAAAACCGCTGTGGCTCTTTTGAACCTGAATATGGTTTTGAGTTTAAAACCCAACCATTTTCTGGCAAGAGTTTACCGCGGTCGAATTTATTTGCAGGAAAACCGCTATCGTCTGGCGTCCTCCGACTACGTGGAAGCGAATCGAATCAGCCATTACCGGTTTCTTCACTATCGTTTGCGGCAGGAATACTTTGCTTCAGTTGAAAAAGAGTTTGGCGAGTTGGGAGCGTCGATCGCGCAGAATTATGATCAAATTTTTGAAGGTTTGCGGTTTGCTCACGGTGATCCGGTTGAGAAAAGAGAAGCTGATGAGGGCCGGGAAACATTGGATGCTTTTCTGGATTATGAAAACTCAGAGACCGAGATGACTTTGCAAGAGGGTCTAGACCTGGATGAGAAAGAGACCGAAAAATTCAAAGAAATGGGCCCCATAACGAAAAGAGAAATTGAAAAAACCGACTGGAGTAAAGTGATAAAGGAATTGACTTCCTGATTTGTTAGCATTCATCCCCTCCCCTGCAAAACCCCTGAAAATCCACAATTTAATTAAGCCCCTCGAAAAATAAAAACCGTTTTTACTTTCCGTGGCTGTCTCGGGTTTCCCTAAAGGTCATATATCTTGTTGAAAATAAAAGGGTTTTCGCCGATAATACAGGGGGG
>JAJDBE010000216.1 GCA_029261515.1 Nitrospinaceae bacterium
CTGACGAACAGCAATCGCCGTGGCAGGCGCGGTTGTTTCAAATCCAACGGCAAAGAAAACAACCTGTCGCTGAGGATAGTTCATTGCTAGCCGCACAGCATCCAAAGGAGAGTAGACCAACCGCACGTCTTTACCTCGCGCCCGAATTGCGAGCAGACTTTCTCGGTTGCCCGGCACCCGCAGCATGTCCCCGAAGGATGTTAGCGTGACGTCTTCTCGTTCCGCCAAGGCGACGGCCAAATCGATTTTCTCTGCCGCTGTCACACAAACCGGACATCCCGGTCCGTGAATCAAACGAATCTGACCTTCCAATTGCTGATCGATTCCATTTGCCAAAAGCGCGTGGGTTTGCCCCCCGCAAACCTCCATGATCACCCAGTGGCGGGTCAGGGTTCGGGAAATTTCATTCACAATATTCCGGGCCAATTTTTCGTCGCGGTATTCATCGACAAATTTCATGACGGCGAATCCTCCTTCGATTCATTCCCCATATCCTCTAACTCCTTCAGGAGCTTGAGGGTCTTCGCCGCTTCCTTTTCATCCACTTTGGAAATCGCGAATCCCACATGAACCAGGGCGTATTCACCCACCCGTATATCGGGGATGTATTGCAGGCAAACCTTTTTAATGATTCCCGAAAAGTCGATCTTGCCCATTTTAAAACCGTCTTCTTCGGTGATTTCTAAAACCCTACCGGGAATTGAAAGACACATAAAAAATTCCTATGATTCTATTAAACGTGTTTGCCGCAGCGTGCATTGGCGATGGCCGCCTGGCCCAATGAAATTCCCCCGTCATTGACGGGAACCTGCCGGGGAATGTGGACCCGAAATTTACTTTCTTCCAACCGGGTGACCAGGCGATTTAGAAGAAATATATTTTGAAAAACACCTCCGCCTAAAACCACCTGCCGCAAACCGGTTGTTTGCTCAATACGATTGCAGACAGAAACCGTCATGTCCGCCACACTATTGTGAAACCGGGCGGATATCTTTGAGGCGGAAGTTCCGCGTAAAATATCCTCAACCACGGCTACGATTAAAGTTTGCAACCGAACGATCATTGGAGAGTCTTGCGTCACATCGTCCCAGCCATAACTTTCGTGGCAGGCCTGATCCGCCAGTTGTTCCAGCTCCACGGCGGCCTGGCCTTCATAGGTGATGACATCGCGCACTCCTAAAAGAGAAGCCACGGCATCAAACAGCCGTCCCATACTTGATGAGGGCGGACAGTTCTGATTTTTGGTTATCATCTTTTGCAGAAGTTTCCATCGCCCCTGGTCCAGTTTTTTTACAAAATCGATGTTCAGTGCTGCCATATCATTTCCATAAACATGATGCAGACAGGCAGCGGCACAGCGCCAGGGTTCACGGATGGCGGCGGAACCCCCTGGCAATGGAGTGTACTCCAAATGGGCGGCGCGAACAAAATCCCGGAAATCGGCGAGCAGGAATTCTCCACCCCAAACCGCACCATCGGTGCCGTAGCCGGAGCCATCGAAAGCCACACCAATCACTTTTTCATTTTTTAACCCGTGTTCCGCCATGCAAGCGGCAATGTGGGCGTGGTGATGTTGGACCGCGATCTTTTCGACCCCCTTTAATTGCCTGGCGTATTGGGTGGAGAGAATGTCTGGATGCAGATCAAAAGCCACCACTTCGGGCTGGATTTCCAGGAGGTTTATAAAATGCTCGATCCCTTCCTTAAAAGAAGTCAAAGATTCATAATTTTCCAAATCGCCGATGTGATGACTGACGTGAGCGGAATGGCCCCGCCCCAGACAGAAAGTATTTTTCAAATGCCCGCCACAAGCCAGAATGGATTTAATGAAAGGCTCTGACATCTTGATCGGACTCGGCGAATATCCTCGTGAGCGTCGAATCATGAGAGGTTTTCCTCTAAAAATCCTGCACACGGAATCATCGGTCCGCATATGAATGGGCCGGTTGTGGATTAAAAAATAATCTGCAATGCCTGCCAGCCGATCGAGTGCTTCGGTATCGCCGTAAGCGATCGGTTCGTCCGAAACATTGCCGCTGGTCATGACCAGAATCTCTTCCACTTCCCGCATCAGCAGATGATGAAGCGGGGTTCCAGGAAGCATCACGCCAAGGTTTTGTTGACCGGGGGCGACTGACTCCGCTATGGCACTGGGGTCTTTTTTCTGTAGAAGAACAATGGGATTCATTGCTGAAGTCAAAAGACTTTCTTCCTCTAAACCGACATGGCACCACCCCCGGACCTGATGCACATCCTCCGCCATCATTGCAAAAGGTTTGTCCCACCGGTGTTTTCGTTTTCTCAGTCGGCCCACTGCATCATTATTCATGCCCGAGCAGGCTAATTGGAATCCTCCCATTCCCTTGAGGGCCACAATGAATCCCTGCCCCAATAAAACAGCCGCTTCGGCAATGGGGTTGCTTGAAGCCATTCGCCGGCCCTTGTTGTCCAGCAATTGCACTTTTGGCCCGCAGTTTGGGCAGGCATTGGGTTGGGCATGGAAACGGCGGTTTTTCGGATCTCTATATTCCTCCACGCAATCAGAACACATGAGAAAATTTTCCATGGTCGTGCGCTGGCGGTCGTAAGGGATGTTTTTAATGATGGAGAAGCGAGGCCCGCAATGAATGCAATTGGTGAAAGGATAGCGAAAGCGACGGTTCCTGGGATCGGTTGTTTCGGTTAGGCAAGCGGGGCAGGTGGCGACATCGGCCAGGACTCCTGTTTGGATGGAGCCGATCAAACTGTCGACAATCTTGAAATCAAGCGGCGGCATCTGGCCTTTAATGGGAGCCTGGTCGATCGAATCAATGTGCGCCAGAACAGGCGCCTCTTCTCGCAAACGGATTAGAAACGCATTCATTTTACGGTGGGTTCCCCAGGCGTAAATGAGCACTCCCTCTCCGTCGTTCAACACCTGGCCGGTCAATCCATGTTCATGAGCCAGCCGCCAGACCATCGGGCGAAAACCGACACCCTGAACCTGACCTCTGATGCGGATCGTTTGCCCGGTGATTCCCGATAAGGGTTTGTAAGGAACGGCGGTTTTCAAAGTACGATTTCCATTGAAGAATCCAGGAATAATTGGATAGGATTTGAATTATTTGCTCATAACATAGTTGTGGATTCCTAACGCCGCTTTTTTCCCCGCTCCCATGGCGGAAATGACCGTCGCAGCTCCGGTCACGATGTCGCCTCCGGCAAACACTCCTTCTTTAAAAGTCTTCTGAAAATCTGTATCGGAAAGTTCAATGTGGCCATGCACATCTGTTTTCAGGTCTTCGGTGCTTTGGGCGATCAAAGGATTCGTCCCGCTTCCGAGAGCAATGATCACCGCATCGGCTTTCAATTCAAATTCACTGCCTTTAATGGGCAAGGGTTTTTTTCTTCCGGATTCGTCGGGATCTGCCAGTTTCATTTTTTGGCATTCGATTCCGGTCACCCAGCCGTCTTTTCCTAAAATACAAATGGGGCTCTCCAGATAACGAAACTCGATCCCTTCCTCCTGGCCGTGCCTGATTTCCTCCTCCCTTGCCGACATCTCATTTGGAGAACGGCGATAAACGATCATGACCTTTTCTGTGGATGGAAGCCTGAGTGCGGTTCGGGCGGCGTCCATCGCCGTGTT
>JAJDBE010000217.1 GCA_029261515.1 Nitrospinaceae bacterium
GTGCCTGCTGATGGCAGCCTGCGCCGCCGCCAGGATGGCGGTGGGAACACGGAACGGCGAACAACTGACGTAATCCAGCCCCAACGAATCAAAAAACTCAATGGATGCAGGGTCGCCGCCATGCTCGCCGCAAACCCCCAGGTGCAATTCCGGTTTCACCGCTTTTCCCTTTTCCACGGCGAGTTTCACCAATTGCCCTAAACCGATCTGGTCGATGGACACGAAAGGATCGTTCTTCAATATCCCCTGATCGAGATAAGAAGGAAGAAAACTGCCGGCGTCGTCGCGGCTCAAGCCAAAGGCGGTTTGCGTCAGGTCGTTGGTGCCGAAAGAGAAAAAATCCGCTTCGGCGGCAATTTCATCGGCGGTGATCGCCGCCCGCGGCAGTTCGATCATGGTGCCGATTTTATACGGCAGTTCCACCTCTGCCTTGTGGATGACTTCCTCGGCCACCTGCACGATCAGGTCCCGCACCAGTTTCAATTCGTTGACGTGGCTGACCAGGGGCACCATGATCTCCGGGAACACCTGCACACCTTTTTTGACCAGTCTGCACGCGGCTTCGACAATGGCGCGGACCTGCATTTGATAAATTTCCGGAAAGGTGATGCCCAACCGGCAGCCGCGCAGTCCCAGCATGGGATTGGTCTCTACCATCGCTTCGATCTTTTTGATCAACTTGGCCTGGGACATCTTCAGTTCTTTGGCCAGAATTTTGGTTTCCTTGGACGCATGCGGCAGGAATTCGTGCAATGGCGGGTCCAAAAGGCGAATGGTGACCGGCAAACCTTCCATGACTTTGAAAAGTTCGGTAAAATCACCGCGCTGGATGGGGAGCAGTTTTTTTAACGCCTCGCCTCTTTGCTTCGGGTCCTCGGCAACGATCATTTTGCGCACCAGAAGGATTCTCGCCTCATCGAAAAACATGTGCTCTGTGCGGCAAAGACCGATGCCCTGAGCGCCAAAATCCCGCGCCACGATCGCATCGTGCGGGGTGTCGGCATTGGCGCGGATGTGCAGGTTACGGTTTTCTCCAGCCCAGGTCATCATGCGGGTGATGTTGCTTGTCAAACGCGGGCGAATGAGGGGAACATTGCCAAGAATCACCCGCCCTGTGGTTCCATCCAGGGTGATGGGATCGTATTCCTTGATTTCCACTCCATTTAAGGAACATTTCTTTTTTCTCGGCACCACATCGAGATCGGAACAACCCGAAACACAGGGTTTGCCCATGGCCCGTGCGACCACTGCGGCGTGAGACGTCATGCCGCCTTTGGCGGTCAGGATTCCCTGAGCCACGCTCATGCCGTGAATGTCTTCTGGCGAAGTTTCCATTCTCACAAGAATGACTTTTTCCTTTTTTTCCGCCATTTCCTCGGCGCGCTCCGGGGTGAACACCACTTTTCCCGTTGCGGCGCCCGGCGAAGCGCCAAGCCCTTTGGACAACACTTCTATCTTGGCGTCGGGATCGATCATGGGATGAAACACCTGGTCCAGTTGTTCGGCGGGAATCCTGAGCAGGGCTTCCTGCTTGCTGATCAACCCCTCCTGCACCATGTCCATGGCGATCTTGATGGCCGCCGCCGCGGTGCGTTTTCCGGAACGGGTCTGCAACATAAAGAGACGCTTGTTTTCAATGGTGAACTCCAGATCCTGCATGTCAAGGTAATGGTTTTCCAACTTCTGGTAAACGCTGACCAGCGCCTCATAGGCTTCGGGCATTTCCTTTTCAAGGTCGGAGATGGTATTGGGCGTGCGGATTCCGGCGACCACGTCCTCACCCTGGGCATTTATCATGTATTCGCCGTAAAACTTCTTCTCACCGGTGGCAGGATTGCGGGTAAAGGCGACGCCTGTGGCGGAAGTTTCGCCCATATTGCCGAACACCATCGCCTGCACCGTGACCGCCGTTCCCCAGTCGCCAGGAATATTGTTGATTTTTCTATAGTGGATTGCTCTCGGCGTGTTCCAGGAATCGAATACCGCTTCGATCGCCATCTTCAACTGCGTCATGGGGTCGTCAGGAAACTCCTCCTGCACACTCTTTTTCACCACCGCACGGAATTGCTTGATGATGATGCGCAGGTCTTTTGGAGTAAGATCGGTATCGAATTCGATTTTATTTTTCTTTTTTTTATCGGCAAGAATGGTTTCAAATTTTTCACTGTCGACCCCCAGCACCACATCGCTGAACATGGCAATGAACCTGCGGTAGCAGTCAAGGGCAAAGCGTTCGTCGTTAGTCAATTCCGCCAGGCCCCGCACGGTTTCTTCGTTCAAGCCCAGGTTCAATACCGTGTCCATCATCCCCGGCATGGAGACCCGCGCCCCTGAACGCACGGAAACCAGTAACGGGTTGGCAGGGTCGCCAATTTTTTTCTCCAGCGTGTTTTCCAGTGTGCCCAGATGTTCCAGCACTTCTTTCCACAATCCGGAAGGGAACCGATTTTTGGAGGTGAAATATTGAATGCAAGCGTCAGTGGTGATGGTGAACCCAGGAGGCACGGTGATGCCCAAAGAGGCCATTTCAGCTAAGTTGGCGCCCTTGCCTCCCAATAGGTTTTTCATATCCGCTTTTCCTTCGGTCTCTTCTCCTCCGAAAGAATAAACGTACTTCTTTTTCATATGCAGTATCTGACGTTAAGGGAAGAGTTTAAAACCAAAGGCTTTACATCATTCCCGATGTTAAGGATGGTGGGCTAGCGTAGCGGATACGCCTATTGTTTTCAACCTTTTTTAAGAACGATTTTGGAGAAATCGGCAATGTTGGCGAACAGGCGGGAGATGCCATACAACAGGCGCAACCGGTTGATCCTGAGGTCGTCTTCCTTGACCATGACCATGACCTGATCGAAGAAACCGTCGACAGCACCTTTAATTTCAACAATATTTTGCAAAGCCAGGGCGAAGTCTTTTTTATCGAGGCATTCTTCCACAGGCTGTTTTATCTTGAGGTATTGGGTGTAGAGTTCTTTTTCCGCAGGCTCTTTTAGCAACCCGGTTTGCACGTCTCCAGATGCCTCTTCGGTTAAAATGCTGGCAACGCGACGGAAAGCAATGGCCAGCGGTTCGAAATGCGGCAGCTTCTTTAACTCGGAAAACGCGATGACCTTCTGCTTCACATCGGGAATCGAATCAATCCCGGTGGACAACACCGCATCAATCGCATCGTAGGGATAACCTTCTTCTATCAACAGGCTCTTGTAACGCTGGGAAAAAAGATCCAGCGCGTGCTGGCGAATCTCCTCGGGCTTGAGTTTGATTTTTTGCTGTAAGGTTTCGATCCCCGCTTCGATCAACACGTTCAGCGAAACCTGCCAACCGCGCGCGAGCAGAATCTGGATGATCCCCAATGCGTGGCGGCGGAGTCCGTAAGGGTCTTCCGAGCCGGAAGGAATGAGGCCGACGCCGATGCAGCCTAAAATCGTGTCCAGCTTATCGGCAACGGCCACCACAGCACCCACAGCACTTTGGGGCAATCGGTCGCCGGCGAACGCCGGGCGGTAGTGTTCTTTGATCGCCTCGGCCACTTCTCCGGATTCGCCTGAATGGGCGGCATAGTACCCGCCCATGATGCCTTGAAGTTCGGGAAACTCGTAAACCATCTGCGTGACCAGATCGGCCTTGCACAAGCGGGCGGCGCGCTCGATGGCGGACAATTTGTCGGGACAGACGTTTTCTGCAAGCGTCTTCGCCAGAGAAGAAAACCGCGTCATTTTTTCATAAGAAGTGCCGAGGGCTTTTTGAAACACGACTCCTTTCAACTTCTCGACGAAATCTTCGAGTTTCTTTTTCCGGTCTTCCTCAAAGAAAAAGCGCGCGTCTTCGAGGCGGGCGCGCAGGACCCGCTCGTTGCCCTTTTGGATCTCCTGGCCTTTCCCCTGCCTGATATTGCCGATGGCGATGAAATGCGGCAACAAGCCTCCATCCGGCCCCTGCACCGGAAAAAACTTCTGGTGCTGCTTCATGGTGATGACCAGAAGTTCCTTGGGAAGGTCGAGATATTGCGGGTCGTAGTCGCCTCGTATCCCAACCGGATATTCAACCAGGAAGGCAACCGTATCGAGCAGTTTTGCATCTTCTGCCACCGTTCCCCCCACCTCTTCCGCTAATTTTTTAACCTGATCGGCAATGCGTTTTTTTCTTTCTTCCGGCTCAACCATCAGGAAATGGGACTCGCAGGCTTTGAGGTAAGACGCCAGATCTTTCACCTTGAACTCGGCGGGCTTGAGGAACCGGTGACCGTGGGAAACATCGGCGCTTTTAATGCCGCCAAACTCAAACGCAAGAGTCTTCCCGTTAAACAGCGCCGCGATCCAGCGAATGGGCCGGGCAAACGCCACCTTTTTATCTTCCCAGCGCATCTTTTTAGGAAAAGAAAGGTTGCCAAGCAACTGCGGTAGAAAAGAATTCAAGAGATCTTGCGTCGGCTGGCCTATTTTTTCTACCTTAGCCGAGATCACATCGCCTTTGGGCGTGGATTCCACGGTCAAAGCGGAAATCTCCACACCCTTGCCACGGGCAAACCCCAGCGCGGCCTTGGTGGGATTGCCCTTTTCATCGTAAGCGGCTTTCACATTAGGACCGAGATGGGTTTCCACCACGTCTTCCTGAACCAAGGCCACTCCGGTGATGGAAACCACCAGTCTTCTTGGGGTGCCCATCGTTTTGACGCTATCCGCCTTGATGCGGTTCTTCGCGAAAAAGTCTGTCATTTCGCTCTTTAGCGCGCTCAATGCGGGTTCGATATAGCCTGCGGGGAGTTCCTCGGTACCGATTTCCAAAAAAAATTCTGGCATAAGAAAAGTCTAAGTCTCCTGTCCAAAAGCGGGAATAGGGGGGTTTTTTAAATTTTATTGGATCTGGGTCTTGCGCTTTGGAGTGTAACATAAGATCATATAAAATAAGGGTATGTATCAAACAAACCCAATAAAGTCAATAAACTGAGCGACGAAACCTGTGCCTGCCCTGCCTCGAAATTTTGTGGCGAACACGACTGAGCCAGGTCTTAAATACAGCGGCACCCCAGGAAGGAAAACACCGATTCATGACCACCGTTTTAATTGTCATTATCTTCATGTTGGTTGCACTGGCGACAGCCAAGGTATTTTTTTCTTCCGATACCCCATCGGAAGAAAAAGAGGCCGGGGGTTCTGGCAAGGTAACCGAGGATCCACCGGAGGGCCGGAAAACCCAAGCTCCCGAGACTTCTCAAAAAGGTAAAGAAAAGTTTAAAAAAGTGCTGAAAATGTCGGTGGAAGGACGGTTTCCCGTGGTGCCTCTCAACCGCATCCCCTCGATCCCGGAAAAGTTTTTCGGCCGGAAAAATTACATTGCAGATTTAATCCTCCAAGCCG
>JAJDBE010000218.1 GCA_029261515.1 Nitrospinaceae bacterium
AAAATCCAGTTGGAACAGGAACCAGATAAAAAAATGGTTGCCAAAATTAAGCAGGAAATTGAAAAAGCAAAATCCAAGTTAGAGCGTCGGCGTATTGCAAATGAAAAAATTGAGCAGGAATTGGATCTTCTTGAGGTCCAGATTCAAACGGCGGAAAAGGCAACTGCAAAAAACCGGGGCAGGTTGAATGCATATGAGGAAGAACTGACAATGCTGACCGAACACCAGGAACCGGTTGCGGTGAAGGCGGGCGAGCTGCAAACTCTTGCATCAGAAAAGGAAAATTTAAAATCCTGCAAACGCGAAAAAGAAAACGAGTTTGAGAATTTGCTTTGCCAAAAGGGCAGGTGCGATGCTCTGGCAAAGCTCAATAAAAATAAATCGCAAGGGGAGGGGGAACTCGCACTAGTCAAGCAGTTGCATGAGTATCTCGGACCCGGTGGCATTCAGGGAGAAATGGCCTCGCGCATTGCCGGGGCGCTGGAAGTAGAGGTCAACGCCATTTTGCGGCTGATCGACAGCCATTACGAATTCCATCTGAGTTTGCAGGGGCCGCGGATCGAGATGGGATGGAACCGTGAAGGGAAAATCATTCCCTTTAAAACCATCAACTCGGCGCATTTTGTTATTTTCATTGTGCCGTTTCTCGCCGCGTTGGTGAAGCGGATGGCGCGTATCCGGGGAAAGTCCGGATGGCCGACGTTAAAGGCTCTTTGCATCGAAGCCGAATCGCTGACTCCAGGAAACCTCGCCACGTTGTTAAAAGGGTTGGCGGTCATGCGGGAAAAAGGATACCTGGATAATGTGCTGGTGGCGCATTATCATTCCCTCCGCGATCCGGAAAAATTATCCGGTTTTCATGAACACATACTGGAAGAAACCACGGTAGCTTTGGCGGGAGAGTGTTTATGATTTTTTTTCAGGTGCAATCCCACCATAAGCGGGGTGAACAAACTCCGTCCGCGACCAACGATGAGAAGCAATCCGATACCTCTGTCCAGTCAAGACGATGGTTGGTTTGCCAGGTGCGCCACATTGCTCTGGACAATGGCGAAACTTTGAAAAGAGGCTGCGGGCGTGTTGGTCTCATGCCTTCGGACGTGGGCTGGCGTTGTTTTTATTGCGGCAACTACGTGTACCGGAACGATCCGCCTCTGGATGCGCTGTGGTTTCATTTTAAGACCGGACGCGAATACTGGCGCCCAATGAGCCGGGAAGGGAAACACTTTATCAATGGTGTTCCCGTTGCCGGAACCCCTGATTCTTTGCCGGCTTATCTATTGGCGGATCTGGCGGAACCGCGTCCGCCGCAATGGTTCCGGTTTTTTGTGATTTTCGATGCCGACCAATTCGAACGCTATCTGGAGCGCCGCCGCAATGAAATCGGTTGACTGGGAAAACGACTCCAAACTGGAGCCACCGCTTGAAAATGCGGGATGGGACGATCATTTGAGTTTTGTCGATCCCGATACATTGGCCCTCATGCAGGATGCCTGTCAGACCGCCCCGGTTGCGGGTGATTGTCAAACGCATGCAGATTACGCGTATTTAAAAAATCAATCCATCGACCTTGGGCAAGTGGACTTGACCGACAGACAGTTGCTCGCAGTGACACTGGTGTTTTACGGCGGGGTGAAAAAGAGTCGCGCCGCCAGAGCCATGAAGATCAGCAGTCAGGCTGTCACCGATCATCTCAATGCGGCACTTAAAAAAATCGGCAAAAGCCTGGAGTGAAGGTGAACAAAAATTTTTACCACAACGAACTCAGCCAATTATAAAGAGGCGACAGCTCCTTGTATTTTTTAAGCACGAAGTCGATGGACCGTTCCGAATAAATTGCGTTGGGTATGGGGGCCTCGTAAAAAGCGTACAGCCCCTTGTGCCGCAGCAACTGTTCACGCGGATGTTCTTTTTCATAGCCTGTGGGCACGCGCTTAAAATGCGGCTCGTTGATCCACAACTTCTTTTTCTGAAAGCTTTGCAAAACCTTCCCCAATGCAGGTCCCTTACGGCTGTCGGCAACGGCTTTGCGGTAGCGGTCCAGCGAGGGGCTGTCGTGAAACTCATACACTCCGGTGCCAAGACGCAGTTGGCTTTTCGTCAGCCCGAAAAAATACATCGGGGATGAACAACCGGTTTTCTCTTTTTTGTCGGCGTTGGTCAAGGCGATTTTAAGAACGGTGTTGTAAGGCGTTTTGTCCTTGCTGAAACGAACGTCGCGGTAAATACGGAAAATCTTGCCACCAACCGGATCGCCGATCAACGGCTTTAGTTTTACGGTCATGGCCGAGACCAGTTCCTTCGCCGGAGCTTCAAGCGATTCCTTGAACGTCGCCTTGTTTTCCTGAAACCATTCCTTGTTATTGTTATTTTCAAGGTCTCGAAGAAATTGCACGCCCGCTTTGGGGAAGCCGAAAAATTTTTCCATTCTCTTATCCTGTCATCCTGAAAAACAAGCAGGGAAGTCTAACGGAATGCGGTTTCCACCGGACTTCCCTGCTGTAGAGTAATCAGTTCGCTTCAGCCATTTGTTTGATCGCTTGCATCATTTCTTCCGGCGGCACGTCGCGAACGTGGTGCCCCAGCTTCCAGGTGTTGCCGTTCGCGTCTGTCAATGCGCCGACGCGGTCGCCCCAGAACATGTCCTGCGGCGCTTCCACGGCTTTGAACCCGGCGGCTTTGGCTTTTTCAAATGCGCTATCGGCGTCCTCCACGTAAACGTAAAACTGTTGCCGGCCCGTCGCCGGCATCCCCATCTGCTCATTGGCGTCGGAAATGAACAGCGTGGATTCGCCGATTTTAAGGCCGGCATGAATGATTTTACCGGAGCTTGGGCAATTCATCACGCCGCAGACTTCTGCGCCCAGGGCTTTTTTATAGAGTTCGATGGTTTCCTTGGCGTTGTCGACGAAAAGAGCTGAGGTGAGGGTGGAATACTGGTCGGGTTTTTTAGCCATGATTTGCCTCCTAATAAGTATGCGCGCGGGATGGATATGTTAGTTGCCTAACTTATCAGGGCCGGATGTCGAAATCAAGCCAAATTTTGCACCCATTGCACCAGTCGCTCCAGTTCCTCGCTGATGATCTGGGGAGATCCCAGGGCCTTGGCCAGTAAACCGGCCCCCTGAATGCCGATCAACACCTGCCGCGCGTATTGGGCGGAATCTTTTTTACAGCCCATCTCGCTAAATTGCGCTTCCAGCCAATCCAGGTGTTCGCGGTACACATTGGCATAGGATTTTCCCACCACATCGGTGGCCGGCAGGGTGGACTGGCACACTTGCGCCACGGGACAGCCAAATTGAGCGAAGCGGTCTTTCACCGATTCAAAAAACCGGATCGCGGCGACGATGCGTTTTTTGGGGCTTTGACTTTGCTCTTCAAGAGATTTGAGCAAGCCCTTCAGTCTTCCCATCTGCTCTTCCGCGGCGGCTAGACCGAGTTCGTCCTTGGATTTGAAATAATAGTAAACGTTGCCTAAGGGAACGCCGGCTTTTTCGGCGATGTCTTTTAAGGAGGTGGCGTTGATCCCCTGAGTGTGGAACAACTGGGTGGCGGCCTCAATCAGCTTTGTCTTTTTGGAAGCATCGTTCATAAAAAATTTAGAAGTTAACTGACTTAAATTGGGAGTATAACGCATTCCTCCCGAAGCCTCGGCAAGGAACGTTTTCTATACATTATTATACCAGCAAAATAAAACCGTGATTTGAGGACTGGGGGGTCACCCCGGAAAATCCATTGGCGGCGGGTCTTTGGGGTCGATCAAGGTGCGGCTACTTAAACGTTCCTCAAGCGGCCCCGGCGGATTTGATTTGCGGATAAAAATCTTGGCAACCGGATCTTCGTAGATTTTCAACCAGTTGGGCCCCTTTTCCATGAGCTCCCGGTTGGGGTCCTTTTTACGGACCATCACAATGTCCGTTGGATGTTGCTCAAGCAACGCCATGCCCTCGGCTTGGCCGGCGCTGAACGCCAGGTTTTGCCGGATGATGTGTTCCGGATAAGCCGTGCGGAAGCGGCCATCGATGGAAACTTTGGATTTGGGCCGTTTCCAGATCAGGTACTCCCCCCAGTCGAACGGCACCAGGATATTGCCATTGATCCGATTGGCTTCCATAAATTGCGCCGCATAGGTGGGGTACACGCCCGGCTCCACCAGGATTTTATAGTCATTGATTCGATATTTGCTGATCCCGCCAAACAGGTTGAGTCCGATAAAAAGCACAAGGCCCGCTTGCATTATTAAATGAACCGGGGAGGACAGGCGTTCGAGTTTTTCTTTGACAGGAAATTTTTTTAACAATTGCGCGAGCTGAATCGGCAGGTACGGTGTCAACACGATCGCCGCCAGCACAGCGTGGCGCTGGTGTTTGAAACCGTAGACGAGGGTCAGTAAAATGATGGCGATTTCCCACAACCGTTTGCGCCCTGGAAATAACAGGGAAACTGCAAACAGGGCGGCGAGGATTTTGAGCTGCCAATAATGCGTCCCGTAAAGGGGAACCGGGTTCCACTCGCCAATGGCGCGCGGCAGAGTCAACGACTCGTAGAAAAATATCCAGAGTTGATAGCCCTGCGGATGCAGGAGAAGTGCCAGACAGGATAAGGCGAAATAACCCATCAACAACTTGCCGTGTTTTTCCTTGGTAAAAAAACAGCGCACCCATTCGATTCCCGCCACCATGCCATAAAGCCCCATGCCGGCGACCACACCGCCATGACAGTTGACCCAAAAAAGCATGAGGAGCGGCGACCAGGCGAGGACTTTGTGATTGCCGTCGAAAAATTTCTGCAGCAGGAATACCAGTAGCGTAAGAAAGAGAAACGTGAACAGGTGAGGGCGGGTCATGAATCCCGGAGCCATCACCGTGACCGCCAGGAAAAAATGCACGAGATACGCCAACCCGTTTTTTTCTCTGGCGAAATACAGCGAGGAAAGAAGATGGACAATGAACAAACCCAACATCAGTTTGAACAGTAAAAGGCCCGTGGAGCCGAACGCATCGAAGATGAGAAAGAGCAACACTTCCGACAACCACTCGTGGTTGATCCAGCGGTGACCGGGCGCCGTGTAGGAGTAGGTGTCGGCAGGCGGAACCGATTTTAGTTCCCAGGTTTCCTCACCGAACTTGATGTGGCCCCAAAGATCCGGATCGGCTGTGATCAGGGCAAACTGATTGAAGGCATAGGCCAGGATCAGGATGCGAAGTAGAGTGGGGTAGAGCGTGGAGAATGGGCGCATTCTGGTTTTATCAGGGAGTCGAATCGGTTGCCCGCAGGAAGAAAGTGAAAGGCCTGCGGGAATTGGCGTGTGTTTTATGTTTCCTATGGTTCCCATTAATCGAGAACAGTGAGATAATAGCAAATTGTTACGACCGCCGAAACCTTTTGTCACTACCTCATGAAAATTATCGTCTGCATCAAACAAGTCCTCGACACCGCCGCTAAGGTCAGTATTAAAGACGGCAAGATCGACGCCGCCGGCAGTCCGCGCGTGATGAACCCCTACGATGAGTTCGCGGTGGAGGAAGCGTTGCGTATCAAACAGCGGCAACCCGACAGCGAAATCACGCTGATCAGTCTGGGGCCGGACAGTTTCAAGGAAGTGTTAAAAACAGGACTGGCAATGGGCGCGGACAAAGCCATTCATCTGTCGGATCCTGCGTTTGACGGCATCGACAATTTCGCTGTGGCCGAAGCACTGGCGTTGGCCATCAAAACGCTGCCTCACGATCTCATTCTCTGCGGCAGGCAGGCGGTGGACGACGACATGGCGCAGGTGGGCCCGGCGCTTGCGGTGATGCTGAACATCCCCTTTGTGTCCGTGGTCACGCAACTGGAATTTTCCGAAGATTACAAGCAGGCGGAGATCACCCGGCAGGTCGAGGGCGGATCGGAAGTTTTGCATGCACCTTTGGCGCTTTTATTGACCTGTCAGAAGGGACTCAACGAACCGCGCTTGCCTTCCTTAAAAGGGATCATTGCGGCCAAGAAAAAAGCCATCGAGGTTCTCGACGCAAAAGCCATCGGGTTTGCTCCCGATACGATGGGGGCGAGCGCCAACCGCGTTTCGCAACAGAGTCTGACTCTGCCGCCTGCGCGAAAAAAGGGCCGCCTCCTGGATGGACCGCTTGCCCAATCTCTGCCACAGCTGGTAAAAATATTGCGGGAAGAAGAAAAAGTGGTGTAAGATTTTCCCGGAGTAACAAAACGCCTTTTCAACCTTTCCTCTTTTTACTTATTCCGCCATGCAAGACGCCACACCACCTCAGGAACAATCGCAAGGAACCTCCCTTCTTGCCGGATTCCGACTTTGGTTTGACAAGAACAAAGCCGGATTGGGACTGATACTTCTCGTCCTTTATCTATTGTTGCTGGGGCTTGGAACCATCGGGGAAGTCTGGGAGATCGAATGGATACTCGACCTGCCTCTTTTCCGCCCGCCGGGGAAATACTGATTCGAATTGTCAATTCGAATCACGGATTCAGACGGAATTTGAAAACCCGCATGAGATAAAGCCAGGCCGGAAAAATAAGCGCCGTCCCCAGCACCAGCGCGATCAACAATAATCGCAACGTGCTTTCTGGCGCCGCCGCTTGGTATAAATTGAGCCCTTCAAATCCGAAAAAATCCGAAGGCGCGATGATAAAGGGAAACTGCAATTCGTACCAGGCCAGAAATATCAGCGTGACCTGGCTCCCTACCAGCAGCCGGGACAGGATCGGCCAGGGATGGTTGAGCAATTTCCATAACGGAAAAAATATCGCCGCTGCCAGCAAAACGCAGGCAAGACTGAAGCGATCGGAATAAAACCGGGCGAACAGTTCTGCTTCATAGAGCAAAGCCGCCTCGATGACAAAACCCCCCATGATAAAAGTCACGATGCCCGCCACCTTGGCGCGGTAAACGAATTGCCGCCGGAGCACGTTTTTCCGCGTTTCGCCGATGATATAGACCGAAGCGATGTAGGTGACCAGACAGCAGGTGAACATTCCTAATATAAAGGAAAAAACATTGAACCAAGGATCGACGAACCCGGCATAAAAAGTATCCGCTTCCGGGTTGATTCTGCCGATCAATATTCCCCCAAGAATCAAACCGAGGCTAAAGGGCGTGAATACGCTGGAAACTTCGAACGCCAGCGAATAATATTTTTGCGACTGATCCCGGTAAGCGTCGTAATTCCTGAAGGCAAACGCGCAGCCGCGAATGATGATGCCGACAAGCATCAGGGTCAGCGGAATGTGGAAGGTGATGGAAATTTGACTGTACGCACTGGGAAACGCATTGAACAGGATGACCACAGCAATGATTAGCCAGATGTGGTTCACCTCCCAAACGGGCCCCATGGCGTTATTGATGATCTTTTTTTGCTGGCCGCGTGTTTTGCGGTTCACAAACAGTTCCAGAATGCCGGCCCCGTAGTCAGCGCCTCCTAACAGGACATACAGCAGAAGAGCTCCTCCCAGAAAAATTGCCACCGCTTCGATCATGCAAATGAGTCCTTAGAAAAGTGATTCTATGTTTTCACCGCCCTAATCTGGCGGATCAGCAGCCAGGCCGCAATGAACGACAGTAAAATATAGATCCCGGTGAACAGGATGAGGGGGACGATCAATCCTGGCATCGGGGTCACCGCTTCTGCAACTTTCATGACGTTGTAAATGATCCATGGCTGCCGGCCCACCTCGGTCACGATCCATCCCGCTTCGATGGCGATGAACCCCAGCGGGATCGTCAACGCCAGACACTTTAAAAAAATCGGATGAAAAACGAGATTCGATTTTTTTATCACCAGCAGGAAAAACAGGGCGGAAATACCCGCAAGCAAGGTCCCGATGCCGACCATGATCTGAAAGGCAAAATGCACCACGGCAACCGGAGGATGGTTTTCTTCAGGAAACGCATCCAATCCGGTGACCTCCGCGTTAAAATCCCTATGGGCCAGAAAGCTGAGCATTTTTGGAATGTAGATCCCATATTTGACCGTCTTTTCCGCTTCCATAGGGATACCGCCTATTAGAAGCGGCGCCCCCTTTTCTGTTTTGAATTGTGCGTGCATTGCCGCGGCTTTTTCCGGTTGGTGTTGGGTCAAATGCTTGGAAATCAGATCTCCGCTTACGGGTTGAAGGAGCGCAGCCGCCGCGCCAAAAGTCATCGCGATTTTTAATGCCTCTTGGTGAAAGGGAACGGTTTTTTTCTTCAATAACATAATGGCGTGAATTCCGGCGACCGCAAATCCTGTCGCGGCGAAAGCGGCGATCGTCATGTGAATCCCCTGATGCAAGGCCGCGTCATTGAACATGGCGGCGTAAGGGTCAATGTTGATGGCTTTACCATCGACCCAGTCGAAACCGGTGGGACTGTTCATCCAGCCGTTGGCGCAGATGACAATCATTCCCGAAGCGGCGCCGCTGATTCCCATCACCAACCCTGACGACCAGTGCACCCATCGGTTGATTTTGTTCCAGCCGTAAAGGAAAAACCCCAGAGCGATGGCTTCCAGAAAAAACGCGACGCCTTCCAAGGAAAAGGGCAGGCCGATGATGGGTCCTGCAATTTCCATGAACTTCGGGAATAGTAAACCCAGTTCAAAAGACAGCACCGTTCCCGAAACCGCGCCGATGGCAAAGAATATAGCGACCCCTTTCAACCAGGCCTGAGTCAAATCGAGGTAAACCTGCTTCCCCGTCCGCAACCATTTCCAGTGAGCCACCGCCATAAAAAAAGGCATGGCAATGCCGATACACGCAAAAATAATATGGAATCCCAGGGAGATGGCCATTTGAGAACGTGCTGCCAAAAGATCGAGCATCGCAGGATAGTTTTAAGAGGTTTGTTTTGGAATCTGACGGAGATCTGCCTCCATTCTATTGCAATTCTGCCGGGCAGTTCCAGAAAAAGAAATTATTTGCTGGCGGTCCACCATTTTGGCGCACGATCTATAAAAGCCCATATGGGCATAAATGGATTTAGTCCTTTGTTTTGGAGGGATACGCGGTTGCCAAGACAGTTTCGTTGTAAGTTTCGAGAACAATTTTCGCACTTTATGTTGAACCTTGTCTTTTAAATGCGTTATCCTTTGCCCTCTTGTTTTGAATCGGAGTGATGTGAATGAGCAGTGGCGGAGAAATTTTTGCAGTGGTGGAGCAGGTTGCAGGTTTGATAAAGCCGGTTTCCTATGAGGTGATGCATGCGGCCAGGACACTGGCAGACCAGACCGGTGGCCAGGTGACCGCAGTTTATCTCGGCAATGCGCCCAAGGAAGAGGTGGATTCGACGAGTCTCCTTCAATATGGAGCCGACCGGGTGCTGATTTTGCGCCATCCGGAGTTGGTTCATTATATAAGCCTGCCTTATATAGAAGCGTTGTTGTCGGAGATCGAGTTGCGCAAGCCCGATGTTGTGCTGTTACCTGCCACCATTCACGGCAAGGAATTGGCCGCCGCCCTCAGCGCCAAACTCAAAACCGGATTGGCGACCGATTGCATTTCTCTTGAAGTGGATGCGGACATGGGGCTGAAAATCCAACGCCCTGTCAATGCCGGGAAAGCCGTTTCCACTTTGGTTTTTAATTCTTCTATTCCCAAGATCGTCACCCTGCGTCCGAATGTGTTCCGCGGACCGGGTCCCGATGCTTCACGGTCGGGCGAGGTGGAAGAAGTTGAGGCGAAAATTCCCAAGGAATCGCTTCTGGTAAAAATTAAAGAGGTGGCCAAAGCCACCGGCAAGCAGCTCGACATCACCGAAGCGCGGATCGTGGTGTCCGGCGGTCTCGGCATGCAGAGCGCGGAGAACTTCCAACTCCTGGAAGAACTGGCCCAAGTGCTGGGCGGAGCCGTTGGCGCCAGCCGGCCTGTGGTGGACGACGGCTGGAGAAACTACTCCAATCAGGTCGGGCAAACCGGGCGCACTGTGTCACCGGATTTGTATATCGCCTGCGGTATTTCCGGCGCCGTGCAACATCTGGCCGGGATGTCTTCTTCCAAATGCATCGTCGCCATCAATAAAGATCCCAATGCTGCCATCTTCACCGTAGCGGATTACGGCATCGTCGGCGACGTTCTCGAAGTCGTTCCCCTGCTCACCCAGGAATTTCGGAAACTGCTCAATTCTTAAATTGAATTCCCTTACAGCAAACCGCCTTTTAAATGCACCTTTTGCCTTTTGTCACTATGGTGTCTTTAGGTTTGTTACTATAATGTAGCGTCATTTGATGTTTCCAGCCCACTCGAAAGCCCCTCATGCCTAACGTTAATGCACTACTTGAAGTCCTGCACGATAAGCGCTTGCAGCTGCCCGCCATTGAAAACCCCGAACAAGCCGCCGGGCAATTGCAGGTGTTCCTCGAGCAGTGGCAGAAGTGGAACCCCAAGATTAACCTGACTTCCGAGCAGCAGGTCACTGCCATAATTCAAAAGCACATCTTCGATTCTCTGCACTATGCCAGAGCCGTTAAGGACCCCGTCGGCAGAGTCATGGACATCGGGTCCGGCGCGGGGTTTCCAGGAATTCCATTGAAAGCCATTTTCCCCCGGCTCAATCTTGTTTTAGTCGAGAGCCAGAGAAAGCGGGCGAACTTTTTGAGAAACTGTGTCAGGGCACTGGGTTTGCAAAATGCAGTGGTGCTTAATCAACGCGCCGAAGAAGTGGAAACCATCTGGCAGGAAAAATTTGATTTGGTGGTTTTCCGTGGCGTCGGGGAGATTTCCCAATGCCTGAAACTGGCCGCACCATTTTTGAAAATGGGAGGGCAGGTGGCGATGAAAAAGGACCCGGAGGCGGAGCTTTCTGAGCCGGTCAGCAGTCCGGGATTTTGTCTGGAATCGGAGAATGAGATCGCCGTTGAGGGCATCACCGGCATTGCTTCGAAGCTCATGATTTTCGAGAAGCGTTCCACGTGAAACCGGGAATCTCGCGTAAGTCATTGTTTCACGTGGAACAAGCGCCATTCGCGTTGGATTTTTATCCCCTGGCCTTTGTGGGGAGACTCGCTTTCGCCAAAATTTCAGGTTCAAACTTCCGATATTTCGATTGGAAGATTCTGCAAATTATGCTATCCTTTACTACGACCATTAGTCTATGGAAATCAATAAGGTATGGGAAAAATCATCAGCGTCGCCAATCAAAAGGGTGGGGTGGGCAAGACCACCACGGCCATCAATCTTTCGGCCTGCATTGCTCTTTCCGGCAGAAAAGTTCTTTTAGTCGATATCGATCCCCAAGCCAATGCCTCCAGCGGGCTGGGCGTCACGTTGACGGAAGGGCAAAAGGGTCTCTATGAATTGCTGATGGGCGATGCCGCGCTGAATGAAGTCACCTATTCCACGGAAATTGAAACGTTAAAGCTCGTCCCTTCTTGTGTCGATCTTACGGGTGCGGAAATCGAGCTGGTGGGCCATGAGTCGCGCGAGCGGCGTCTGCAATCGGTTCTGGCCGGTGCTCTCGATGAATATGATTTTGTCGTCATCGACTGTCCGCCGTCTTTGGGGCTTCTCACGCTGAACGCATTCACCGTGTGCCAGTCGGTGTTGATTCCCATGCAATGCGAGTATTACGCCCTGCAGGGGTTGGGTCATTTGCTGAAAACGTTGAAGCTGGTCAAACGGTCCCTGAACCCGGAGCTGCGGGTCGAGGGTATTCTTCTGACCATGTACGACGGGCGCACCCTGTTGGCGGCGCAAGTCAAAGATCAGGTGCAAAAATATTTCAGAGAATTTCTCATGGAAACCGTCATCCCTCGCAACATCCGCTTGAGCGAAGCGCCGAGCCACGGCAAGCCCGTCGTGCTCTATGCCAACCGTTCCAAAGGGGCCGACTCGTATGTCGAGCTGGCCCAGGAAATCATCTCCAATTCCAAAAACGGAATGTCCCCCAAGCCTGAAGAGGTAGGCGTCTGATATGAACCGCAAAGCTCTTGGTAGAGGCATCAACGCGCTGATTCCCGATTTTGAAATCGGCGTGCCCAAAACGGCAGTCGCGTCTTCCGGGGCGGCGGAGTTATTGATCGATGAAATTTCCCCAAGCAGGTTGCAACCGCGCAAATACTTCGACGACGAAAAACTGGAAGAACTGGTGCTCTCTATTCAGGAAAACGGCGTGCTGCAACCGGTCATCGTGCAAAAGGGCGAGGGCAATCGTTATGAGTTGATAGTGGGCGAACGCCGCTGGCGCGCCAGCAAGAAAGCCGGCTTAAAAAAAATTCCCGCGATCATCCGCGAAGTCAGCGATACCGAGTCGCTGGAAATCGCCATCATCGAAAACATTCACCGTCAGGATCTGAACCCGATCGAAGAAGCGGAAGCCTATGCCCGTCTGGCGGACGAATTCGGTTTGACCCAGGAGAAGCTCGGCAAGCGGCTGGGAAAAAACCGTGCCTCCATTGCCAATACCCTGCGGCTGTTGAAACTGCCGCAGGGGGTACAAGAGGATGTCATCTCCGGACGTTTGTCCATGGGCCACGCGCGCGCCTTGCTGGGGCTGGAATCCGCCAAGGACATAGAGACACTGCGCCGGGAAATTCTGAAAAAGGAATTGAACGTCCGGCAGACCGAAGGCCGCGTCAAGCAATTAAAAAGCCCGCCGCCGGAAAAGCCGGTGGCCGAGAAGAAAGATATTTTTCTAAAAAATCTGGAAACCGATCTTGGCCGAAGGTTGGGAACCAAGGTGGAAATCGCTCCGAGGAAAAAAGGTGGCAAGGTGACGATCACTTATTATTCCAACGATGACCTGGAGCGTATCCGCGGCATGATCGTGAAAAAAATCAGTTGAAACAAGGGGGAGAAAAACCTAAAGGTGGAGGAGAAGAATGGCGGCAAAAAAAGATGAGGGACAGCTTAAAGCCTATATGGGCGAAGACGCGGTTTTCAACGGTTCGCTGACGTTTGAGGGAACCGTCCGCATCGACGGCCGGTTCGAAGGTCAGGTGGTCACCAAGGACACCCTGATTGTCGGAGAATCCGGTCAATTGCTTGCGGATATTTCAGCGGGGACCGTGGTGTGCAAGGGCAAGGTTCAAGGGACCATCGTGGCGTCCGAGAAAGTTGAAGTTCATTCAAAAAGCCAGATCGTGGGAACGGTGAAAACTCCGGCTCTCTATGTGGAAGTCGGCGGCGTTCTCGACGGTCAGTGCGATATGTCCGGCCAGGAAACCAAAATCGTCAAACTGGTCACCAATAAAGAAAACGAAGCGGTGGGATAATCCGTTCAGGGTTTTCCTGGGATCACGCTTTTGTTTGAAATTCAAAGAACGGGAACGCGTTTTCAGGTTCCCGTTTCACAGCCAATAAGATTCATTTTCCACGCGCCGCCCGCAGGCATACCGAATCAACCGATTTTGTATCGCTTGCTCGCAGGTAACGTGGATCTCCCGGCAAGAGTTTTTAAAGGCCTCTAAAATGTTTTCATGTTCGCCAGCCTTTGTTTTTCCAGTAAGAGCAGTGCCGAATCATTAGAGAGACGCGCTTAAAATAATCTTTGCCGCTTTCCTTCAATTCCTGTTTAAGGGTAATGTTCTTTGCGGTTTCCTCCGCTATGATAAGCAATGACAATGGATTGCTAGATAAAGGTTCCCTCTATGTCGTCAGCACGCCGATCGGCAATTTGGATGATTTCACCTACCGGTCGGTTGAGGTTTTAAAGCAGGTGCAACTGATCGCCGCGGAAGACACCCGCCGGACCCGGATTTTGTTGAATCACTACCAGATCAAAACTCCGCTTGCCAGCTATCACACTCACAATCAGGAGAAAAAAGGCCGCCAGCTGATCGATCTATTGAAAGAGGGCAAGGATGTGGCGCTGGTTTCAGATGCGGGCACACCGGGAATTTCCGATCCCCTGTATCATCTGGTGCAGTTGGCTTTAAACGACGCGGTGACGATCGTCCCGATTCCGGGACCCTCGGCGCTGTTGGCGGCGCTCACCGTTTCCGGACTGCCAATGGACCGGTTTATCTTTGAGGGTTTTTTGCCGTTAAAGAAACGGCGCAAGACCCGGTTGCAGGAATTGTCCCAGGAGCGGCGGACTCTGGTTCTCTATGAATCACCGCACCGCATTCGAAAAACCTTAAAGGAATTGCACGAAGTTTTTGGGAACCGGAAAGCGGCGGTGGCAAGGGAGTTGACCAAAATGCACGAAGAGGTGATGCGCGGAACTCTGGAGGAGTTGGTGGCGTTGGGAAAAGATAAAAACTGGAAAGGCGAGATCACGCTGGTGATCGCCGGGTGTTCGGAGAAGGAGCGTTAAATGCCGATCGTGTCCATCATCGGTCCCAAGGGAGGCATCGGCAAGACCACGTTGTCCATCAACACCGCGGCGGCGTTGACGCGCGCGTTTCAGAAACGAGGTTCCCACGACCGCGTTTGCTTGGTGGACCTGGACTTGCGTCTGCCCACCATTTCCAGCATCCTCGACAGCCACCCGCAAAAGACCTTTTACGATCTCTTTGAAACTCTGGCCAACAAAACCTATCAGGTGGATTATCTGCAGACGTTGTACCGGATTGTCAGCACCTTCAAAAATTATCTGGCGGGCGAAGTGGCGGTCAACAGCCGACAGCTGGCCAAATGTTTTTCCCTTTACAAGGCACTCGGGACGAATCTATTTCAGTATTCCCAATTCAAGTACGGCAACCAGATCTACGATTTATTCCTTGAGCGCGGCAATATCGAGCGCGTTTCGCGGGTGAAACACCTAGAGCCCATTCTAGCTCAAATAAATGTATTAGAATTTAAAGCCATTTTAGGCGATATTCAGAAAAACTCCCGGCCTTTCGTCGAGGAGTATGTGAACTTCATTGAAGAGTATGGTTTCTCGATCATCGGCGGGGAAGTGCCGGTATTGGGCAAGAAAAGCCACCGCAAAAGAATCAACGAGCCGGCGTTTCTGGTTCTCTTTCTGGAATTTTTAAACGAGGTGTACGAGCGGTTCGAGTACGTCATGCTGGACACTCCCGCAGGCGGAGTGGGGCACATTTCCTCGCTCATGAACTCGATCGATCAGGTGATTCTGGTGTTCGACATGAGCAACAGCATCGCGATCAACGGCAGTCTGGATGCGCTCCATTCGTTCATCGATTATTACGAGGACTTTTATCAGGATTTCACCCACGACCGTTTGACAGGCCTGGACAAAGCCTACGTCAACCGGCTCACCGCCGCCAAAGGCCACCAGGCCATCGCCGAAACATTGAAGAACAAAAAAATCGGATTGTTTTTCAACCGCTGTCAGGAAGCCGAGGAAATTCCAGATTGCCTGGAACGCTTAAGAGAGTATCTCGACACGCTGGACAAGTACGAGCAATACAAAAACCGCATTCATATTGTCGGCATGATGCCGCAGCACCGGATCATCAACATCACCAACAACCGGGGCGCGCTGTTTTACGATAAAGACCGCGCTCTCAAAGACCGGATGGATCTGATGGCCGAGGCCATCATCAGCGAAAACCAATCGACCCCTACCCTTTCAAGCTCCGAGTCCGAAATTCTGCGTTATCTGGAGCGCAAAGGCAAACCCGGCCTGGTCGCGCGCATCGGCCGCCTGGCCAGCAGTTTCAGCTGACTGGCCAGCAGTTTCAGCTGACTGGAAATACTTGGATGGCAAGCAAACTTAAAGTACTGACCGAAGAGGAATACGCGCATCTGGAGGATAAAGATCCCGAAGGCGCCTACGACCGGGAGACCCGCGAACGCCTGTACAAGATCATCCAGAGACTGGGAGATCACACGCGCAGCTGTTCGCGGCGGGAGAAAAAAGTTTACAAAAAATTCGCCGGCGCCAACTTCGGCATTCTTCTGCGCCAGGGAACCGAGTACGAAGGCAAAATCCTGCATCCAGGCGGGTTAAGAGTCGAAGGCCGGTTCAAGGGTGAAATCGTCCTCAAGGAAACTCTGCTGGTGGAGCCTACGGGAGCGGTGTCCGGAAAAATTTCTGCTGAAACCGTCGTCTGCCGGGGAACCATTGAAGGCGACATCCAGACGCTCAACCGGGTGCTGATCTGTCAGGGAGGGAAAGTACGGGGAGATATTTTCACCCCTTCGATTCATGTCGAGGAGGGGGCTCTGTTTGATGGCCGCTGCACCATGCCAAGACAACCGCAGGAAGTTCTCCTCTCTGAGAAGCCTGAGCAACTGAAAATTCTCTCGGCGGGATGAAAGCCCCGCCCGCCTCTTATTTTTACAATTAATTACTTTGAAAACCAGTGATTTGGAGTTACAATATTCTGTTTAACTCCAATACTTTCAATTCTTTATATTAAATTGCAAGCGTGTGAGCTACCCTGAAAGCGTGTCAAACATCAAACCGGAAACCGCAAACCCTACAGGGGACGAGCGGCTCTCCATCCTCAGTGTCACCGATTACAATTTAATCGCCAACAAGGACCCGAGGGGAAGTTACGACCGCCGGACACGGGAAAACCTGTACTGGATCATTGAAAAGCTTGCGAATGCCTACCGCTTGACGCCTCTGGAACGCCGTCTGCTGGAGAAGTTTGGCAATGCCAACTTCAAGGCTCTGGAATCCAAGGAAAAAAAGGTCAAGATCGAGGTGGCCCGCTATCGCTTGTCGCGCGGGGTGAAGCGGTCCATCAAGCTGACCGGCATTGCGCTTTTGTTTCTTATGTCCGCAGGCATGGTGGTGTACCAGTTCGTTGTGGACGCGGAGACCCGTAAGGAAATCGACATGGCCTATTACGCGGGCTTAAATCAATTGGGCCTGGTTTCCCGCGAAGACTTTGAAAAGGCCCGCAAGGATCTGGACGCAACCTACCTCAAACTGGCGGAAACCCGGAAAAACAACCAGGAACTCAGCCAGAGGGTCGAGCAGATGATCCTCAATAATAAGGTCACAGAAAACCTCAAATATATTCTCAAGCAAATCTACAACGATCCGCGGGCAAAATATGTTAAAAAGAGAAAACGAATCTCGCTGGTGTTCAACGACCGGACCATCGCCAGTTACAAAACCAACCCGGAACTCTGGTATATTCTGGGGGTGATCGAATCGGGGACGCTCCGGGTGTATTATGATAACCAGGAGCTTCTGGAAATCGAGACCATATTTGGCCGATTTGGTGAGGAAACGCCGACCGGGGAGTATGAAATCGTCAATAAGGTTTACAAACCGACCTGGTACAAAAAGGAACGCATTGACGGACAGGTTCGCGTCCGCGCGATTCCCTTCGGGCATCAGGATCACGACATTGGTCACTGGTGGATGGGGCTTAAGAAACTCGATGGCAAAGCGCCCGGCAGTTACGGGATTCACGGCGTCAACGTGCAAAAGGTCAACGAATTTTTCAAGAAGAATTTTGATTGGCGAAACGGCAGTGCGGGGTGTCCCAATATTCAGGACTGGTATCTGCATTTCCTGGGCAAGGTGGTGCCCAAGGGCGTCCGGGTGAACATCGTGCAAAAGGACAAATGGCAATCCGATTCCGACGCGCTTGCGCCTTCCGCCACGTAAATCCTCCCTTCTTATAACAGAGTCAAGCGAAATAGTTTAGTGGAGCAGGTTCAGTGAAAAAGCCCTGGGGCGGCAGATTTGAAAAGTCGACCGATGCGCTGATGGAGCGTTTTTCCGCCTCCATTGCCTTCGATCAGGCGCTTTACGCCTACGACATTGCAGGCAGCATTGCCCATTGCAAGATGCTGGCGAAATGCCGCATCCTAAAGCCGGCGGAAGCGAAAAAGATCGTCACCGGTCTTGAGAAAATCCGCAAGGAGTTTGACGCAGGCCAATTTAAAATCGACGAGAGCCTGGAAGACATTCATATGAACATCGAAAACCGGCTGACGCAACTGATCGGTCCGGTAGCGGGAAAACTGCACACCGCAAGAAGCCGCAACGACCAGATCTGTCTTGATATCCGCATGTATCTGCGCGATGAAGTGGCGGAGATCATGCAGGCGATCCAGCAGTTGGGGAAAACGCTGTTGACGCTGGCAAAAAAGCACATCGACCACATCATCCCCGGTTACACGCATTTACAGCGGGCGCAGCCGGTGCTCCTTTCGCATCATCTGCTGGCGCATCTGGAGATGTTGCTGCGCGACAAGGGCCGCATGCAGGATGCGCTAAAACGCATCAACGTCATGCCCCTGGGTTCGGCGGCGCTGGCAGGGACCAACTTTCCCATCGACCGTCACTACACCGCCAAATTGCTGAAATTCCCGGAAGTCTCGCATAACAGCATTGATTCGGTCAGCGACCGCGATTTTTTGATCGAGTTTACTTCTGCGGCTGCGATCCTGATGATGCACCTTAGCCGCTTTGCTGAGGAGATCATTCTCTGGTCCAGCAGCGAATTTGATCTCATCGAATTGTCCGACGCGTTTTCCACTGGCAGCAGCATCATGCCGCAGAAGAAAAATCCCGACCCCGCCGAACTGATCCGCGGCAAATCGGGGCGCGTGTACGGCAGTCTGGTGGCGCTTTTGACCCTGATGAAATCCCTGCCGCTGGCCTACAACCGCGATCTGCAGGAGGACAAGGAACCTTTGTTCGATGCGGTGCATACCGTCAAGCTTTGTCTCGCGGTGTTCGACGGCATGCTGGCGACGGCGAAGTTTAAAAAAATTCCATTGGCAAAACTTGAGGCCAGCGGCTTTTTGACCGCCACGGATATTGCGGATTATTTAGTGCTGCAAGGCATTCCGTTTCGGGAGGCGCATGCCATCACCGGGAAAACGGTGAGCTATTGCCTGAAAAACAACATGACCTTAGAGCAGATGTCTCTTGCTGAGCTGCAAAAAATTTCGTCCCGCTTTAAAAAGGACGTTCTGGATCATATTTCCATCACCAGTTCGGTCGAGCGCAAAGCCTCTTATGGCGGCACCGCAAAAAAAAGAGTGCTGGAGCAAATCGCCCGCCTCAAAAAAGAGCTGGCGAGAAAATAAATGCAACTTACGTTACGCATTGTCTGGGCCGGAGAGGGACGAAAATCTTTAGGAGGACTTTAAGATGGTAAAACAAATTTTTTTAACGCTACTGCTGGCGCTGAGCTTGACGGTCCTGCTGACAGGCTGCGGTTACAAAGCCGGGCCGGAACCGCTGGATGGCCCGGTGGAAAAGGTCAATAAGCCGCCGGAATCACGCGACTACTGATTTTCTGCAGAATCAAAAAAATATCAATTCTTCTACGGGTAATTTCACGCCATGCGAATGAATAAAGACCAGATCGCCATCTACTTAAACGAACACCCGGAGTTTTTTAACGATTACCCGGAGCTTCTGCAAAAGATAAAAGCTGTCGAACTGGAAGATCTGCCGCTGGAACCCTTGGGGACTCTCAGCCTAGCGGACCGCATCATCAAGCGCGCCCACGACGATAAAGAACATCTCAAAAGCAAACTCGAATGGATGCTGGAGATTTCCCAGGCCAATGAAAAGATTCAGGAGCACTTGTTCGACATCGAGCGGCTGATTCTGACCAGCTCGAATCTGGATCAACTGGTGGGGCAGTTGCGCGAGGAAATCGCCTCCCGGTTTGCGATTCCGCATGTATTGGTGTGCCTGGTGGACGGAGCCGATTTTTTTATCGAGAACAAATTGAAGGATAAATACGGTGAGCCGCTGAACGAGGCGTTGAAATTTGTCGATCGGGAAACCGCGACTCGATGGTTTGCCGGCGGCAACAAACCGGTTCTAAGAGGCGAAGTGAAGGAGGAGTCCGAGTGGTTCGCCGATTCGGATCTCAACGAATCCATCGAGTCAGAAGCGTTGATCCCCATTGTGGTGCGCAAACAGGTGGCCGGCGCCATTGTGCTTGGCAGTGGCAAGCGGTTTCATTTTCATCCGGGACTGCGCACGGATTTTCTCGAACGCATGGCGGAAAAGATGGCCATTGCCCTCGACAACATTTTTCTCATCGACCGTTTGAGCCGGCAAACGGTGGTGGACAAGCAAACCGGACTCTACAACCGGTCGTATCTGGAACCGGTGCTGTTTCGGGAGTTCGATCTTGCCCGCAGGCGGCAAAAAAGCCTGTCCTGCATCAAATTGCACATTGACTATTTAAATGAGCTCATTGATACTTGGGGGGAGACGGCGGGGGAAACCGTTCTTGCCAGCTTCGGCAAAATCTTAAAAACCAACAGCCGGTCGTGCGATATTCTGATTCGCACGGACATCGGTGAATTTTTAGCTTTATTGCCGGAAATCGACTATACCGGTGCCGCTTTGATGGCCAAACGCATCCTGAAAGCGCTCAATCAGCTTAACTTTGAAGAGTTTTCAGGGTTTGAAAGCCCGGATGTCCGGTTGGGAATCGGCACTTTCCCCGGCGAGTCCATTCATTCTCACAGGGATTTACTGGATGCGGCCTCCAGAGGTTTGACCGAAGGCAATATTGTCAGAAAAAAACGCGCGTAAAAAATGATTCGAAAAGCCATTCACCAAGATGCAGAAGCGATT
>JAJDBE010000219.1 GCA_029261515.1 Nitrospinaceae bacterium
ATACCCCTCACTGTTCATCGATCAGGCGTTTTCCGGGGAACGCGGCAAGGACAGCCTGATTCCCGGCTGGGTAGACGCTCATGGCGATGAGTGTTTTCATCACATCGCCATTCTCGTTGAGGACATCGAGTCCGCCATGACCGTAATGAGTGCGAAAGGTTTTGAGTTCACCGGCGACATTGTCGGGGAGCGGGGCACCGATCTTCGGCAAATCTTCACCCAACCCGAAATGCGCAACGGCAAGGTGTACACCGTCCTGGAACTGATCGAACGGCATAACGGTTATATGGGATTTTTGCCACCTCAGGCGGACGGATTGATGGAATCCACCCGCCGGTGACTTTATCGTCATGATAAGAAAAACCGATCACCAAACCATTGCTCCCTACCTCAAAGACGCCTCCAACTACTCCGGCGGATGCGCCGATGCGGTGCTCATACCTGAAACGGTGGATGAGCTTGTCGAGTTTCTTCAATCCAACTCTCTGCCGGTGACGATAGCCGGCGCAGGAACCGGACTGACCGCTTCCAGAATCCCTCACTCGGGTGTGATCGTTTCCCTCGAACGATTCAACGCGATTGGTGAAACAGGGGAGGGCTGGATCGATGTCGGGCCTGCCGTCAGTCTGGCTGACCTTCAGGAACATCTACGGGCAACGTCTTATTATTATCCGCCGAACCCAACCGAAACGCTGGCCTCCATCGGCGGCACCGTGGCCACCAATGCGTCCGGCTCCCGTAGTTACAAATTAGGTGTGACCCGCGATTACGTTCTGGAGGCGGATGTGGTTCTGGCCGATGGAAAAACCGTGTCGCTGAAACGCGGACAACCCGTTTCCGAGCCGCTGAAGTTGAATGACGGAAGTCAAATCCAATTTCCCGAGGTCGATTATGTCAGCCCTGCGTTTAAAAATGCCGCCGGTTATTACGTGCGTCCGGGAATGGACTGGCTGGATCTTTTTATCGGTTCCGACGGCACTTTGGGCATATTCACCCGTCTGCGTCTGAAACTGTTGCCGCAACCGGCGCAGATCCTCAGCGGCATTTTATTTTTTAACGAAGAAGAAAATTGCTGGCGGCTGGTCGAAAAAATCCGCGCGATGAAAAATGGTCCCCGAATTTCCCCGATGGCTCTGGAATATTTTGACCGGTTCTCCCTGGACAAGCTGCGGCCAAAACATGGAGCGATTCCCGGTAGCGCCAGGGCGGCGCTGTTTTTTGAACAGGATGTCGCCAGAGATGAGGACTACGACGCCACGCTGGAAGCCTGGTTCGAATTTCTCAGCCAGGAAGAAGTTTCCCTGGATGATTCCTGGTTCGCTCAGAATGAAAAGGATATTAAGAGGTTTCATCAATTTCGGCACGATATACCCATCATCATCAATGAGGAAAACAGCCGTCTGGGACGAACCAAAATGGGCACCGACATGGCGGTGTCGAATGAACACTTCATGGAGATGATGCAGGTTTATCAGAACGAACTTAGCAAATCCGGACTGGAATATGTCGTGTTCGGGCATCTGGGCGACAATCATCTGCACATCAATCTGCTTCCAGGCCCCCAGCAACTGGACCTGGCAAAAACCACTTATGATACTCTCGTGGAACAGGTTTTAAAATGGAAGGGAACCGTTTCCGCCGAACACGGGATCGGAAAATTGAAAAAACCGTATTTTGCCAAAATGGCGGGAGATCACGGTCTTAAAGAGCTGAAAAAAATCAAGCAGGCGCTCGACCCAAAGAATCTTCTGGGACGGGAAAACATCCTTTAATTCAAAACCAAACCGAAAACTCATCTGGATAATATGGCTGCTGGGTATTCGAGCCTCGACAGGTTTGAAGTTGACAGCCTGAAGCTCGAAATTGTAAACTCCTCAAAAGTATTTTGCCGCAATGGTTTACGGGCAAATTAAGACCCACGGCTGTTGGCCGGCGGTCGCACACCCGATACAATAATCGCCAGGGGAGTTTTTTAACGCGGATAGCAGGGATTCATTAGATGCTGGATTCGATTAAAATTCTTGTTCTCAACCACACCTACGAGCCGTTGCAGTTCTGCACCGCCAAGCGGGCGATCATCATGGTCCTGAGCGGGCGCGCCGAAAATATAGAAAGCAACGGTTATGTCGTCCGCTCGCCGTCGCAAACCATGCCGCTTCCGGCAGTGATCCGTACCCTGAGACTGGTCAAACGCAACCGCAAAAAAGGCGTGGCCTTCAGCAAAAAGAATATCCTGCGGCGGGACAACTACACCTGCCAGTATTGTGGATTTTCCGGGAATTCCCTGACAGTGGACCACATTCGCCCAAAGTCCCGCGGCGGTAAGACCAATTGGACCAATGTCGTGGTGGCCTGCAAACCCTGCAATCTGAAAAAGGGCAGTCGCATCCTGGATGAAATCGATATGCGCCTGGTGCGCCCTCCCGCCAAGCCGGATTTCCTGTATTTCCATTTTAACATCCCTGCAGGACCCGCCACCTATCTGCAAATCTGGCAAAAATACCTCCCCAAGAAAATTCTGCAGCAGGCCATGGCGCACGGTTGACCTCGCATCCGGCGCCCAATGCCGGTTTCTTTGCCCCTCAAATAATGGTAAAATTTATACAAAGAGGTTTTAATAAGCCTTATTTCCCAATACATCGGAGATGAAGCGTGGAACCCGAACCCCTTGTTCAAATTATCAGTGAAGAAGAGTTCCTTTCTCTTATCGAGGAACCCTGTGTCTTTTTCTTTAGAATTTACAACTCCTTTACTTCCCGCCTGCAAAGTAAAAAGGAGATATCGAGAAAGTTTTATTCCAATCTCATACAGGAAGCGGAGTTTCTGGAAACTTTTCTCGACGAATATGGCGCCCGGGAAAACAAAAAGTGGTCTTTTTTTGCCGAATACGTCGCCTGTATTCGTAACCTGGGGATTTCCGCATTTTTTATCAAGCATCTTTTGGACCGGTACCCTTATTACAATATGCGCGAGTCCGAGGAACAGTTCCAAAAATTTAAAACCGGTGCGCAAAAGGCCCTCTCGTTTTTAAACCAATCCATTCTGAACATTTATCAAGAGGTGATCATAACTGCCAAAGCCAATGGGCTTGAATTCCCCGCGGAATCGGTCTCTCCACATGAGTTCTCGGATATAGAATCCAACAAACGCCTGCCGCGAAATATTGCCGAGGATATCGTCAAAAATGAAGAGGAACGCATCATCGAGCTATGCGAAAAAATCCAGGCGGTCGCGAAAATGATGGGAAAAACGAAAGTGGAGTCGACTGAGGATCTGGCAACCCTCAAAAAACTGATCCCGTTTAGAATAGACGAGAAGAAGGCCCGCACCTTCAAAGAACTGGTTCACAACGTCCAGTCTGATTTTGATACCTATGTCAAAAATACCCGGGTCGAAAAAGAAAACGACGATGTAAAAAATTTGCGCGGGTATGTTTCCATGACGCTACATCTGTTGGAAGTGGTTTTGTGGCTGTGCCACTTCTACGAGCGTCACGAGGATGAAATTCGCGCCGGAGAATGCAAACGGAAAATCACCGAAATGGTCGACAAAGGACCTCTGTTAAGCCTGGTGGTCAATTTTGGTTTCCATTACAGCCTTCATTTCATCCGCCTTGGCAGTGAACTGGCCGAAGATGTATTGAAGAAATTCATCAAATTCGAGAGGGCCGAAGTTTCCATCCCCAAACCTCTGGGGTTTCATGCCCGTCCGTCCACTTATCTTTCCCTGATCGCGCGGCAATATAATGAGGATCTTTTCCTGATCGTCGACGATGAAAAATACAGCGCCAAATCGGTCATGAGCCTCTTGCAGGCGGGGGGCGCCATCGCCGACAAGGGATACCAGACGGTGGTGTTTGAGGGCAGTAAACGGGTGTTGGACGACATCAAGATTCTGGCCAAATACAATTATTGCGAAGACCAGGAAATTCCTCCACAACTCAGCTACTTGCGGGAATTGCGCGACTCCGCTTGAACCACTATATCAGTCCAATCCAGTTCCCACTGCATTTCCATGAACCCTCAAGATGAAATTTACGACATCGTCGATGTGAACGACAATGTCATCGGTCAGGCCACCCGCCGGGAAATCCACGCAAAAGAACTGCTGCACCGATCCGTCCACATTCTGGTGTTCAATCCTGAAGGGCATTTATTCCTGCAGAAAAGGTCCCTGAGCAAAGATGAAAACCCCGGCTTCTGGGACACCTCATCCGCCGGCCATGTCGATGCAGGAGAAGACTATCTGACCGCAGCTCACCGGGAACTGATGGAGGAACTCGGCATTGCCGAAACCCTGCTTCCTTTCATGCAAATCAACGCAGGGCAGGAAACCTTCTGGGAGCACGTCGCCGCTTACACCTGCACCACCCGAAAAACCATCCAAATCAACCCCGCCGAAATCCAGGAAGGCCGATTCTGGCCGCTGGAAGAGATAAAGAACTCTTTGAGCGTTTCTCCCGAAAAATTTACCTCTACATTTAAGCTGATATTTTTCAATTACTTGAAGAAAAGCGGCTGATTTTCACAAAAAAAATCAGAAAAAACGCTAAAGCTTAAGTTTTGGCTTGCCGATACGGATATATCCAGTAAAATTAGATCATTCAATTTTCTAAAATATCGTTGATGAGGAGATCGGTCATGTTGGTTGCCGGTATCGACAGGAACAAGGCGTCCGAGAGCGACAAGTTCGTGGAACGGGTTGTGTCTTCCCCAAACTCCATTCCCATTGCCAAAAGCGAAGAGTCCTTGGACTTTCGCAAACAATTTCCCAAGCGCAAAGGCATCATTTTGCGCAACGGCGATAAGCGGCACGGCGACCGGCGCAATCAGCCCTCTGAGCCGGTATCCGCAAAATCCTTTAAGGAAAGAAGGCGGCAATCCAATAACCGCGCTCCGCATCCCTCGTGGAACCCACAGACCCATGAGATCATCGTCATCGCTGTTGAAAAGGACAATGTCTCCGCAAAAAAATGGAATGTGGGAGAAGAAGTCTATTTGGGGCCGGGGTCCGCGAAAACTCAAATCACCAACTTTCAAAACCAGGGAAGCCGGATCTCCACCTCTGTACAGACGGAAGAGAAGGATTACATTGTTTCCCTGAGCCGATCTGTGCGAAAAAATATTTAGATCCTTCCTGTATTTTCTATCATTTTGATTTAAAATAGAAAACATTGTGTGCGGCTGTCCCTCACTCGGGGATTAGCCCTCCGTGACCCCGTTTAGAATTGAATCGGTTGCGGAAACCCTAACCCAATGCTTCCATGACCGCTCCCCACCGGTTTTTCCTATTTCTGATCCTGATATGTTTCGTTCCCAGTGCGTCTCTTGCGGCGAAACCCCTGGACATATTTGACACACTCAAACCGTTTTCTCCATCGCTTCCCTCGCTCGAAGGAATAGACTTCAATCTGGATAACTTAAAAACCGAAGAGTTGCCTATCGCTCTCAAGCATTATGAGCGGGCCTTTAAAAAAGCAGTCTCCCGTGAAGAGAAGAACCTGCTTGCACTGGCCATTGGACATCTGCATGCTTTGCAAGGCAATTATCCCGCCTCTTCAAAACACTTACAAAATGATATTCTAGGGAACTTTGTTCTGGAGGATTTTCGTTTAAACATCCTTGCTCTTGCGGCGAAAGAACAGGGCATTGTAGAGCTGGAACAAAAACATTATTCCGCGGCCATCGCGTTATTTAAAGAATCCGAAAAATTCCGGCTCAAATTGTTTCGGTTCTACCCGGACAGTCCCTTCCATGCCAAGGTTTCCCGCGAACTCGCAGGGTTGGAACAACTGCTGGGAGACGCCTATTTTCAGGCATTCAACTACAAAGCCGCCTGGCAGACCTACCGTCGGGCGTTGATGCGGGAGTTTTCAGATAACGAAGAATTTCGTCTGAACGTTCGACTTTCCCTGGCGCAAACGTATGCTGCCGCCGGAGACCTGGCAGGCGCCGCGGACATTTACGCCGCGCTGTTAAAAAACTCCGATTCTCTTGAAGCAAAAGAAGCGTCTCTCAACTTCTTTAACGTTTATGAAAGTAAATTGAAGCAAGAGAAGATCGATCTCAAGGATCTAAAGTTGGAAGACTACCTTCCCGCCAAGCCCGGCACCACCAATGGAAAACCTTTGCCCCCCCGCAAAACGCCAAGAACCGTCTATGAAAATAAAATGGTCGGAGATTTCCATGCGTCTCTGGAACACGAGGATACTGAAACCAGTTTGAAACTCGGCCTCGACGTCCTAAAAAACTACCCAGGAATTCAGGAGGCGAGAGGGGTAAGGAAAAAGATAAAGATATTGATCACCTCGCACCTCAAAACGAATCCGATGATTGGAGTCATTGAGGAAATTATCGATCTGTATCCTGTGGAAACTCTTAATAAACTGGGATACTTGCTTTGGAAAGAAAATCTCCCTCACCATGCGGCCCGGTTTTACGGGAAAATCCTTGAAAAATATCCTCTCGAAACGGCGGCTTGCCATAAAGCGTCTTATTTTCTGGGCCGAATCGCCGAAGATAAAGGGGAATATGCCCAAGCCATTTATTATTACGACCAATTAATAAATAAATACGATTACGGCTCCTACACAACCGCCGCGTTATTTAAAATTCCCTGGATCGAACGTCTTGAGAAAAAGTATGACCTGGCCCGCGAACACTTCAACAGGTTATTAGATTTCTATGCCAGCAAAGCCTACCGCCGCTTGAGCGCATCCTGGCCGGACTCTTCCTCCTACAAGACCGCCGCGCTTTTCTGGCTGGCGCAAACCGAGGGGGAATCAGGAAATCCGGATAAAAAAACAGTTCTCATCAAACAATTGGCTGAGAAATACCCTTTCGATTTTTATACCATTTTCACCAAAGATGAATCCGATCTGAATCTGCAAGAATTTTTAACACAGAAAAATTCTCAGGAAGTCGCTTTCCGCTATTTCGGCCTCGGGGAAGTGGGCCGTAAACGGCTGAGCCGGACGGAAAAATTAATCGCCGCCGGCTTCCGTAATCAGGCCGCAGAGGAGCTGGCTATGTTGACCTCCCGGCAGGACAACCCGGCCTTTTCTTTTTATATCGCACAACTATTTCAGCTCGGCGGAAGGTTTCAGGAAGCCATGCGTCTCTCCTGGCAGATTGCCGGTAACGGGAAACACGACCAACTGTCCCGCTCAGTATCTGAAGGGCTGTTTCCAAAAGCCTATTTGCAGGAAGTGCGGGAAGTTTTGACTCGATATGAACTCGATCCTTTACTGGTTCTCTCTTTAATGCGGCAGGAAAGCGCATTCAATCCAGGCATTGTTTCTCAGGCCAATGCCGTCGGATTGATGCAGCTGATTCTGCCAACCGCAGCTGAAGTGGCCCGGTCCCTCCGGCATGAAATTCCATCGGAAGAAAGTTTAAAAGACCCTGAAACCAACCTCCGCCTGGGAATCGACTATTTGAATTACCTCATGGATTCTTTCAATCAAAATATGGTGTATGCTTTAGCTGGTTATAATGCCGGTCCGAATAAAGTACAGGAGTGGGTCACGTTGCGTCCCAACCTGTACCCTCTGGAATTTATCGAAAGCATTCCTTACACAGAGACGCGAAACTACGTTAAAAAAGTTCTGCGCAATTACGCCATCTACCTTGCTCTTTACGGCGACCAAAACTTCAACCGTTTAAAAGAAATATTGACTATTTCTTATAATTGACCAATAATTTAACTCCTTGAAAAATAAGGGTATAGTAGAATGAGCCTGTTTGATTCCCTGGCCGTCATCATTTTAAGTCTGAGTTTGATTTACTCCATTTTTCGCGGCATGGTCCGGGAAATTTTTTCCTTACTGGCTTATTTCGGCGGCTACCTGGTGGCCATCAAATTTCAGGATACCTTCGCCAAATCTTTAAGTACCTACATTTCTAATGATACGGCCTGTGGAATCATCAGCTTCCTGCTGATCTTTCTGGCAACCGTCGTGGGTATTTCCCTTCTTGGAAAGGGATTTCAAAAACTGGTCCACTCCACAGCGGGCCTGTCCGGTATCGACCGGCTTCTCGGCGGAATCATTGGAATCGCGAAGGCCGTGATCATTCTAATCATTCTCATGTTTCCTCTGAAATTTTTTCCCGAATTGTACGGGAAAGTCACCCGCGATTCCATTTTGGCTCCGCATTTAAATGGAATTTCCAAAACATTGGTCCGGGGGGTGAAGTCTAACGGGTTGATGGATGAACTGCCCGATATCAATTTATCCGGAGTGAAGGAAAAATTCAAAAATCTGAAGGACATCGACAAACTGGCCCAGGATTTGACACCCAAAGGATGGAGTCCTAAAGATGGCAATGAGGAGGACGAGGAAATGATTGGGAATCCACAGGAAAACTACACGCGAGAGGATGAAACAAAACTCAAGGATCTGCTTTTAACTCTGGATAAAGATAAATCCTGAATATCTCCCGTTCAGACTCAGCATTGATTTTGGATCCACCTAAAAATAACCCGCCCATTCTGTCAAACTTTCATACTCATGACCACGAAAATTAACATCAACGGAACCCTTGAAGAAAACCCGCAAATCTCCGTATTCGATCATGGGTTTTTATTTGGTGACAGCGTTTATGAAGTCGTTTCCACACGGGATAATAAACCCATTTATTTGGACAGGCATCTCACCCGCCTGAACAATTCGGCAAGGGGTCTGTCACTGGAGATCCCTTATGACAATGAGCGGTTTTCACTCGAGATCGACCGGACCCTTCAGGCGGCGGGCAACGAGGAGTCCTATATACGGATCGTGGTGACTCGCGGAGTAGGGGATATCGACATCGATCCCTCCTCCTGCCAAACCCCCAATGTCATTATTTACGTCACTGAAACCCACCCGTACCCGCGTGAGAGTTATGAAAACGGGATCAACGTGGCGCTGGTAAGCATCAAGAGGAATCCAAAAGAAGCCTTGAATCCGGGGATCAAAACCGGGAATTACCTCAATAATGTCCTGGCAAAAATGGAGGCCAACAAACTCGGCGCTCAGGATGCGCTCATGCTGAGTCCATCCGGTTATTTAACCGAATGCACCACCAGCAATATCTTTTTCGTGCAGGGCGAGAGGATATTGACCCCTGCCATCGACTGCGGCATTCTCCCTGGCATCACCCGCGAAGTGGTCCTCCAACTGGCCAGAGAAAACGGATTTCCTGTAGAAGAGGGAAGTTGGCCTGTGGAAACTCTCGATAAATTGGATGAAGTCTTTCTCACCGGGACCTTGAAAAAGATCATGCCCGTCACCCGGTTGGATGGAAAACAAATTGGCAACGGAAAACCCGGACCCATCACGCAAAGATTGATGCGGCTCTACGATGCGACCCTGCAATCTCTGGGTTGACTAAAACAAATACACAGGCACTGAAATGGCACTATTGGCGGGTCTTACAGGCGGCATGGGATCGGGAAAAACCGCCGCCGCCGCTTGTTTTAAAGAGCTGGGAGCGCATGTCATTGATGCGGACGAGATTTGCCGGGAACTGGTTCAA
>JAJDBE010000220.1 GCA_029261515.1 Nitrospinaceae bacterium
CCGGATGTTTTTCGCGGATGGCCTCCTGTACCGCCAAAAATCCCCAGTGAAACGCCCTTTGCCCTATCCCTGTGTCGCCTACCACCGCTATCTGCAAACTGGTTTTATTGGCGCGAAGTTGTGGGTGTGTGCTTTTTAGGGATTTTGGAGCGTCCGCAACTAAATCAGCCGGAACCCACAAGAGGAACATCCCAAAAACCATTGAAATCTCGCCGATTTTTTTAATGGATCTTTTAAAAAGACCCGCCCGGCTTGCTTCGGATCGACTCTTTTCCATAAAAACCCTCTCGTCTTGCTGTATTTAATAGAGCAACAAAATTAAAATATTGCATAAAAAAATACATTAAATTTTTTTATGTTTAAAATTTTAAACACTTATTGTGGCATTGCGAATCATATGTGACTTAAATCACATTGTTAAAGTGCCTGTTATTAAAAAAGTTTGAATTTTATTTGCTGTCGGTATGATAAATGCACATTTAATGACTAATACATTGCAAATCAGAATATTGATATTCGATATGTGGAAAGATTTATAATCTTTTGATCTGGTCAGGCCATGAATTGTCGCAACTTAAAAAGAAAATTAGTTGAAAAAGCGTTTGTTCTCCCCCAGGCAATGCGATTATTGTCCATTTTCGCAATCGCAGTGGGGTTTTCGGCCTGCACCACCAGTTTGCAGACCCAGGTTTCCGGAAATCTCGATAAATTGACTCCGGCGCAAACCGTGGCCATCCTTCCGGTGGAAGTGCAAAGCGACCGGCAGATGGAAATGGCGAGCATGCTTCGGCAAAACCTGCATGCCCACTTGAAAGAATCCAATTTTAATCTCCTGGAGCATTATATTGTCGATGCCCAGCTTAAAAACAACGGGCTGATGGATCCTGCCGATTATTATAAATTGGATCCGGTGACATTTGGAGAGATTCTGGGCGTCGATGCGGTTTTGATGACCCGGATCAATCGTCTGCAGAAAAGTTATTTTCTGATTCATTCCTCTATAGAGATCAACGTGTCGGTTCAGATGATCGACACCCGGTCCGGAGAAATCCTGTGGCAGGCCGAGCAGATCGAATCGGACGTTGAAGGCATCGCAAAAATTCCCACAGGGATTGCCGCGGCCTTATATGCGCCCATCAGTTTGGTGGCCAGCCAGTTGAAGCTCAACGAGATCACTTCCAAGATGGTCGGCAAACTCACGTCCATCGTGAAAAATCCGAACGAGGCCAGCGGAGAAAAAACTTTTGCCGAGCCGAAGATCGCTTCTGCGTGGACTCATGGAGAAGACGAAACCAACCCGGTGCAGTTGACCGAGGGCTCGGCTCTATTGAAGGGCAATTTGCAGGATCAGGTTCCCGCTTCGGTTTTAGAGGAAAAGCTGGTCCCGGTTTCCAAACGGGTGGCCGCAGCAAAAAAGTCCCTGCCGCAAGCCACCAAACCGAAAACCGCCACCGCCACCAAAACGGAAAAACCCTCCATTTCTTTCTAGCCGTCCGGCTCTTCTCTGTAAGGTCTAATCCCGTTTAATCAACTCCGGAAGTTGTTCCATGAAAGCGCGGATTTCATCCCGCACCCTCCGGTAATGGGAAAGCGCTTCTTCTTCGCTCCTGGAATCTTTGGCCAGTTTGGGCGGGTCGTCGAACCCCACATGGATCACCCGGGTTTTCCCCGGAAACACCGGGCAGTTCTCATCGGCATGGCCGCACACCGTGATGACAACATCAAAGGGGATCTGCATGACCTCATCCAGCCGTTTGGAGGCCTGCTGTGAGATGTCGACCCCCGCTTCCGCCATCACCTGAACCGCCCTGGGGTTTAACCCGTGGGCTTCCAACCCGGCAGAGTAAGGTTCGATGGTATCGTCTTTCAAGGTCCGCGCCCAGCCTTCCGCCATCTGACTACGGCACGAGTTTCCCGTACACAGGAACAAAATTTTCGATTTTCCGCTCATTACAGACGATCCGTATTTATGTGCCCCTCATTGCCGGGGATTCATCCTCTGAAATTACCATCCATTGAAGGCCTGGGTAAAGCAGACAGTTTACTTTTGTCCTCTGCCCAGCCCGTGGGACGGGCTTGATTTTCGTGATATTTTCGCCTATACTTCAGGCTTGGCGGATTAGGGCAAACAACCGGATGGAGAATACCCGGCCATCCATCTCACGTCACCATTGGGGCCAGCGGTACGCTGGTGGAGGACTATTGCAATGCACCTGACCAAGCGTCAGCAGGAGATTTATCAATACCTGAAAGACCACATTCAAAGCAAGGGGTATGCGCCGAGTATCATGGAGATCGGCAGGCAGTTTAGCCTCAATTCCCCGGCGACGGTGCACAAGCATCTGACGCATCTGGAAGCCAAGGGGTTGATCCGCAAACAGCACAACCTGAGCCGCGCCATCGAGATCGTCGAAGAGCCGGCAACCGCGTTGTCGAGGGAATATGAGTTGCTGGGCCATATCGTGGCGGGAAAGCCGATCGAGGTGCTGGAAAACCGGGAAGTGATTTCCATCATGCCCGATGCTACGGATAAGGATGTCTTTGTGCTGCGGGTCAAGGGCAACTCCATGATCGAGGATCATATCCGCGACGGCGATTACGTCATCGTCGAGAAGCGGGAATCGGCGGACAACGGAGAAATGGTGGTGGCTCTCCTGGACAACGAGAAGGCGACTTTAAAACGGTTCTACCGGGAAAAGGGGCAGGTGCGTCTGCAACCGGCGAATGCCGAGATGAAGCCGATTCTGGTCAAGGAAGGCGATTTCAAAATTCAGGGCGTGGTGATCGGCGTGATGCGAAAATTCAAATGATCTCTCACGGATGGGGGACAGGCCACAACATTTTTTAGCGAAAGATATGGGTTGACCCTTTAACGAAAGGTCTGCTTCCAGATATAAGACACAATATTCTTAGCGCAGGGACTTCACCAAAAGAGATAGAATAATCGTTTGCCGGGAGCATTGCGCCCTCTCCCGGTGAAGAGAGGAGAGCAGAATGTCTGAACATCGAGCGAAAGTGAACTGGACGCGCGGCACAGGGGAGTTTACGCATGAATCCTATAGCCGCGATCACGTGTTGTCTTTTGGGAGCGGCACCGAAATCAAAGCCTCGGCGGCGCCGGGGTTTCAGGGCAATCCCGACTGTGTGGACCCGGAAGAGGGGTTGGTCGGCGCTTTGTCGAGTTGTCACATGCTGACTTTTTTAGCGATTGCCGCCAAGAAACGCCTGGCGGTCGATAGCTACGAGGATGAGGCTGTTGGGTTCCTGGAAAAGAATGCCGACGGCAAGCTGGCGGTGACGCGGGCGACGCTTAGGCCCAAGGTGACATGGGGAGGGGATCAAACGCCCACGGCTGAGGAGATCGAAAAGATGCACGCACACGCGCACCACGCGTGTTTCATCGCCAATTCCGTATTGACCGAAGTTGCGATCGAACCCTGTTAGTTTTAATTGTATTGATCTGAAGTTCATTGAAGGTTGGAAGAAATGTGGCAACGGGAAATTCTGCATGTGGACATGGACGCGTTTTTTGTGTCTGTGGAAGAAGTGCTGAACCCGTCGCTTAAAGGCAAGCCGGTGATCGTGGGAGGCTCCCCGGAGGGCCGTGGGGTCGTAGCGGCAGCGTCTTATGCGGCGCGTAAGTTTGGCATTCATTCGGCCATGCCTGTGGGCAAGGCGCAACGGTTGTGTCCGCAGGCGATTTTTCTGCGCGGGTCGCACGGTGTCTACGGAGAATTTTCCAAGCGGATTTTTGCATTGCTTAGAAACTATTCGCCTCTAGTCGAGCCGATGTCTCTGGATGAAGCCTACGTCGATCTCACCGGCTGCCAGAGACTGCAGGGACCGGCGCTGCAAACTGCTGAAAGAATCCGCAACGAGATCAAAACCAGCGTCGGCATCAACGCTTCCATCGGCATTGCGTCCAACAAACTGTTGGCCAAGGTTGCATCCGATTACGCCAAGCCCAATGGCCTGCTCTGGATCGCTCCGGGGAAAGAAGGAAAGTTTCTTAAGCCACTGCCGGTCAATCGTCTGCCGGGAGTGGGGCCAAGAAGCGGCGAACAGCTAAAGCGCATGGGGGTCAAGACGATTGCGCATCTTACGCTGTATTCGCGCAAGCGGCTGGAGAAAATGTATGGGCAATGGGGCACGCGGCTTTATTTCAAATCCAGAGGCGTTTGCGACAGCCCGGTGTCAGGCGAAAGGGAGGACAACCGCTCCATTGGCCGCGAAACTACATTGGAAAAGGATTCGATGGATGCCCGGTTTCTGGAGTCGAAGCTCAGCTACCTGGTCGAGAAAGCCGCTTTGCAACTGCGCGGTTCCGGGTTGTACGCCCGTTCGGTGACGCTGAAATTGCGCACTGCGGATTTTACAACCGTGACCCGGTCCTGCACCTTGCCGCAACCTGCGTGTCAGGACCATGTGATTTTTCAGGCCGCAGTGGGTCTTTTCAGGACATGGTTCGCCCGTGCGACATACGTGCGTTTGATCGGCGTGTCGCTTTCTTCTCTCACTCCGAATCAAGACGCCCAAACCAGCTTATTTCAAACGGTCAGCCCGGAACAATGGGAAGGGCTTTACCGGGGAATCGACCGGATACGCAATAAATATGGGTTTCGTTCTATTTTACGAGCCGCCAGCGTACAAAGCGACTGACTTATCTGAACGGCAATTTTAAAGAGAGCTTTCAATGAATTTGGAAAATATCCGGCGGGAATTTCCGGTCGCTAAGAACCGGATTTTTTTTGACCACGCGCGGGTGGCGCCGCTGCCCAAACGGGTGCAGGAGGCCATCAACAGCTTCGCCGAGGATGCGTGCGCGTTTGGCAACAAAAATTATCCCGAATGGGCGCGCCACATCGAAAGTGTGAGGGGGAGTTTTGCCCGATTGATTCAGGCTGAGCCGCAAGAGGTGGCGTTTGTCAAAAACACGACGGAAGGCATCTCGATTGTGGCCAACGGGCTGGATTGGAAGCAAGGCGACAACGTGGTGATTCCCAACATCGAGTTTCCCGCCAATGTCTACCCCTGGCTCAATCTGGAACCCAAGGGAGTGGAGACGCGATTTGTCGAGGCGGTGAAGGGCCGTGTGCTGTTTGAGGACTTGGTGGCAAAGGTGGACAGCAGGACCCGTCTTCTTTCCATCAGTTCCGTCGAGTACGGCACGGGATTCAGGAACGACCTCAACCGCATCGGCGCGTTCTGCAAGGAGAAGGGAATTTTATTTTGCGTCGACGCCATTCAAAGCCTCGGCGTATTGCCGATGGATGTGAAGCGCAACCACATCGACTTTCTCGCCGCCGACGGCCACAAATGGTTGCTGAGTGTAGAAGGGCTGGGTGGGTTTTATATTTCGGCGAAGGCGATGGATCAAATCCGTCCGCCTCTTGTGAGTTGGGACAGTGTGATCCACCCATATGATTTCAAGAATTATGATCTGACGCTGCTCCCCGATGCGAAGCGGTTCGAGGGAGGCAGTTTGAATACGCTTGGCATCTATGCTTTCGGCGCGGCGTTGTCCCTGTTTCATGAGGTCGGCGTCGAGAATATCGAATCGAGAATATTGCATCTGGGCGACCGGATTCTTGAAGGGTTTAATCAGCGGAAAATCAAGGTGTTGAACTCCACCCTTCCACAAGAACGTTCCGGGGTCATCTCCTTCCTGCTGGATGTGGATTTGCAGGCGTTCTCTGACTATATGGAAAAAAGTGAAGTGTCTCTAACGGTACGCGAGGGTGCTACGCGGGTTTCGCCGCACTTTTACAACAGCGAAGACGAAGTCGATCGTTTCTTTGACATTCTCGACCGGTTTGAAAAAAGGGTTTGACGGGTAGAAATTCTTTGCGGACTGCGCGATCAACCGGGGTTGAGGGTGGTGATGAAGTTGTTGAGGTGTTCCTTTTTCTCCAGCTTTTTGGCTAACTGCCGCGCTTCGGTTTTATTTTCAAACTTTTCGACGTGGACCTTGTACATGGGGGCATCCTCTTTGCCGGGGAAAAGGGTGACGTAAGCGTTGTACCCTTTGTCGATCAACGAAGCGATCATGTTTTGCGCAAAGGCCTTGGTTTTGTAAGCGCCGACCTGGATGGTATAAAAAATCGTCGGGCTGGATTGCACGGTCAGCGGCCGGGTGGTTTGCACGTACTTGCGGATGGATTTCGGAGTTTCTTTTTTTATTTGCGCTTTTTTTATTTCCACTTCTTTCTGGACGGTTTGTGGTTTTCTGACGTCTGTTTTTTTAAAGACTTCCTTATAGGGACGGTAGCCTGCGGTGAGCGTGACCGGCTGAACGGGAAACGGGTTGGCCGAGGCCAGTGCAAATGTGGGCCCTGCAGGTTGCTCCGTACTTTTTTGTTCCCATCTGGCTTTAACCAGCTCCACTCTTTCCAGGCGGTGAATGTCGCGGCTGGCGGCAGAGGCGAACACCGGCTCTTCAAACGTATCCTCTTCTTCCACGCTGCCGCCCTGCTTGACAGGTTCGGTCATCTTGTTGACCATTTTCGATGTGATTTTATTCAGGCTGAGTTTGTTGGTGACGAAATAAATCGGCGCCACTAAAGCCGCGGTAATGCCGGTGGGGATTTTCCACAATCCCTGGTAATCGGATTCGGTTTGCTCGGCTTCCCAGAGGATTTCCCCGGTCCGTGTGTCGACCATTTGCAGGGAAACGCTAAGCTCGATGGATGAGTGCAGCAGCAAATACGATCGCTGCACCTTGTTGACACGGCTTAAGAGCACTGCATCGACACCGAGAATTTCACCAAAATGCATGGGGTTCATGTCGGGGAATTTCCCAGGATGCATCAGGTGGTGTTTTTTGAGCAACCCATCGACTATATAAGGTTCGAGCAGGTTGAACTGTGATTCTTTGAGATTGGCATAGAGGGTGCGGCGAAACAGGTCGGCGGCTTCCCCCTGGGATTTTTCTTCATGATCCACAGGTAAAATGGCGATGGTTTGCTGCCCGGTGATTTGATCGAGATTGCCGGAAATTTTGGTTTGCAGGTCGGTGGAGCAGGCGGAACTGCCCATCCAAAGCAAGGCCAGAAGGCACAGCCCCGTTGTTCTCATTTTTTGCCGGTCTATTTTCATTTGCCGTCCTCAATGGAAGCCAATGCCGCTTTGTAATATTTTTTCCGGGCCAGGCCTTTTGGATTTTTTAACGTTCCTATAATAAATGCGCTCATCACCCGGTCGCCTTTTTTCACCACATAGTTGCCTGTGTAAACTCCGGGGGAGACCTCTTTCATGGGGATGCCGGTTTTCCAACTGCCGATGTCGAAGGTCGCTGTCATTCCTGGTTGTCCCTGCATGCTCACGTAAATCCGGTCTTTCGGTCTCAGGTTTTTGTTGGCTTTGATATTGGTTTCGATGTTGGCAATGGTGGGGAGTTCGACATCCTCCAGCCTTGAGGGAGCGGGGTCTGGAATTTGCATCAACATTCTCTGGCAAAAGACTTCCGAGGTTTTATAGTAAGCTTCCTGGACCCGCGCGTTTTCGACCTGATCCTGAATGATGTCGACAATCGTGGGGGTGGCAATTCCCGAATAAGCGGTTTCGGTGTGTTCGACCTCCCAGTAGGATTCTCCGGTTTTGAGGTCGATCATATCGAGCTTTGCCCGGATCATGGTTTCAGCATGGATGCCGCCGGTAAAATTATAGGCTTCCAGCAAATGTCCCCGCACCACCGCGTCTACATCCAGAATGCGCCGGAGTTCCATAAACCTCAGTCCGGAAGCCTCTTCCACAGAAATCCCGGCATGGTGCAGTCTTTGATCGACTTCGTCGAGGGTCATGTCGGTGTAACCGAGGTAACTGAAGTTGTTATAAAATACTTCGCGAAAAATGGTTCGCGGAGATTCCTTGTCTTTGATATTGGGTTCCAGGGTGAACGGAAGAATGGCGACCGTCTTGGGAAAGCTGGTTTCGTTATCCAGAAGTTTATTGACCTTAACGTTCGGAGCGCCGCACCCTGCAAGAACGGCTAAACAGATCAACGTCGACACGCAATACCGGGTAAAAACCATTAGGGTCATCAATCCGTAAGTTATTGAAGTTTAAATATTATATTACATTCGAAGGGCGTTTTTGGGAAAAAATGGCCGCTATTTTAAAAAATAATTTACTGCCAGAGAATGGGTTCGAATCATTCTATCATTCTCTGGATCAAGAGTGCAAAAACTCACTTAAACTTTGTAACTTAAGTTGAGTCAATGGGTTACGGTGGTTCGGCTGGCGAATATCGGTTGACTCTGGTTTGGAATCGTGGTATTTTCCGGTCGCCCGAAAGGTTTGCTGGCTTTTTAGACTCGTTTCCCCAGGGTTTTGCTAAGTTATCGGATCATAAGGGTCTATTTTCTTCTCATATTATGTTTGGCTTCTAATTCGTTGCCCCAACACCAAAACTGCTCAGGATTTTGCAATAAAATCCATTTAACTGACTAAAGGCCTCCAGATACCTCTGATTCTTATGAAAACAGCATTACGGTTGATTCACCGGAATTCACGATTGAGACAAGACATATGAACTGGATTGAGCGCCTGGGTTCCCGGTGCATCTACGTTCTTGAGAGGCTCGGCAACCAGTTTGCCTTCATCTTCCGTATTGGTTTCTGGATATTCAAGCCGCCCTTTCTATTTGGCGAAATTATTAAGCAGGCCCATTTCATCGGTGTAAGGTCGCTGGCGGTCATTATACTTACTGGTGCGTTCACCGGGATGGTGCTGGGAATGCAGGGATTTTATACCCTGTCGAAGTTTGGAGCGATAGGTTTTCTCGGATCAGCGGTGTCTTTAAGTATTATCAAGGAATTGGGTCCGGTTTTGTCGGCTCTCATGGTGACCGGGCGCGCCGGTTCAGCGATCGCCGCCGAAATCGGCATCATGCGAATTTCTGAGCAGTTGGATGCTCTGGACACGATGGCACTGCATCCCATTAAATATATTGTCGTGCCCAAAGTCATCGCCGCATTGCTTTGCATCCCTCTGTTGACGGCGATTTTTGACGTGGTGGGAATCATCGGCGGTTACGTCACCGGGGTCGAGCTTCTTGGCGCCAGTGGGGGGTCGTTTGTCAGCAGTATGGAAACCACGGTGCAGTGGGAGGACGTTCACGAAGGTCTGATCAAATCCATCAGTTTTTCCGTGATCATCAGCGCGGTGTGCTGTTTTGAGGGATTTTATACTGATATATACAGCGGCCAGGGCGCAGAAGGCGTCGGACACGCGACCACCACGGCGGTGGTCATTTCTTCGGTGATGATCCTGATTTGGGATTACTTCATCACTTCCGTTCTTATATAGGGTCAGCTGAATTGGCGTTTATGATTGAAATTTTAAACTTAAGAAAAAATTTTCTTGAGCAGGAAGTGCTGAAGGGGGTGAACCTTAAAATCCCCGATAAAAAAGTCACCGCAATTGTGGGCCGCAGCGGTTGCGGCAAAACCGTTTTGCTCAAGCACATCATCGGCTTGATCAAACCGGAGTCGGGCCAGGTGCTGGTGGATGGGGATGACATTTCCAGAATCAATGGCAGCCGTCTCAATCAGGTCAAGAACAAATTCGGTATGTTGTTCCAGGGTGCCGCCTTGCTGGATTCGATGACGGTTTTTGAAAATGTGGCGTTTCCTCTTGAGGAAAAAACCAAGCTTTCCAAAGCGGAGATTAAGGAACGGGTGCAAACGGAATTAAAGAATGTGGGGATCGTCGGGATGGATGCAAAGTATCCCTCACAGTTGAGCGGCGGCATGAAAAAACGGGTGGGCCTGGCCCGGGCGTTGATCATGCAGCCGGAAATCATCCTGTTTGACGAGCCGACGACGGGGCTCGACCCGATCATGAAAAAAGCCATTCACAAATTGATTCATGACACGCAGCGGCGAATCAATTGTACGGCGGTGGTGGTCAGCCACGACATTCCCGATGTGTTTGAAATTACGGATTATGTCGTCATGCTGCACAATGGCGTGATTGTCGAGGAAGGCGATGCGGACGCGTTTCAAAATTCCGCCAATCCTTCTGTGCAGCAGTTTTTAAAGGGAGAAATAGAAGGTCCCATCTCGGTGTGAATTGAACGTAGCTCCATTTTTGCAATGCTACAGGTAAGGGCTTTGAATTGAATTTTTTTAGAGTTCAGAAAAAAGAGGGAATCAGGTTATGAAAAAACTAAACATGGAAATGACGGTGGGGCTATTTGCCCTGGTGGGTCTCATTTGCCTGGGATACCTTTCGGTCAAGCTGGGGAAAAAAGAAATTCTGGGAACAGACTATTACACGGTTTACGCGGACTTCAGTTCGATTTCCGGATTGCGAGAGAACAACGAGATCGAAATCGCCGGAGTCAGCATCGGCAACGTCGGGAAAATCAAGTTGGCAGACGGCATGGCCAGGGTGGAGATGAAAGTCCACAAAGGGTTTCAATTGCCGGATGATTCTATTATCTCGGTCAAAACCCGTGGGTTGATCGGAGATAAAATACTCAATGTGTCTCTGGGAGGGTCGCCCACGATCGTGCAACCTGGAGACGTGATGATTGAAACCGAGTCGGTCATTGATCTTGAAAATTTGATCAGCGAATATATTTTTGGTAAGGTATAATTTTTAAATAAAAAATCATTTTAATTAAGGAAAACTTCCATGGTGAAAAAATACTTCAGCGCTGGTTTTGGCGTCATTGGGTTGTTGGTGATTTTGTTGTTTTCTTCGCAGGCAGCGGCGGCTTCGGAAATTACCAAAAGCCTGAAGGCCACCATTGATGAAGTGATCAATATCGTCACCGACGACGCTCTTAAAGCCCATGGCGAGGCACGCAGGGAAAAGCTGCGCCAGGCCATTGGCAAGCGGTTCAATTACCACCAGATGGTGATGCGGTCTCTGGCGCAAGACTGGAAAAAACGCACTCCCAAGGAGCAGGGAGAGTTTCAGGATTTGTTTAAAAGGCTTCTGGAAAATTCCTATGCCAGTAAAATCGAGTCCTACAGCAATGAAGAGATCAAGTATGTCGATGAAGTGGTGAAAGGCAAATACGCGCTGGTAAAAACCGAAATCGTGCGTAAAGACGGCACCATCGACGTGGACTATAAGCTGATTAAGGATAATGGCGAATGGCTGGTGTATGACTTCGTCATCGAAGGCGTCAGTTTGATCCGCAATTACCGTTCCCAGTTCACCAAAATCATCAAAAAAGAATCCTACGAATCTTTGGTGCAAAAGTTGGCGGCGAAAATCGAAGAGATCGAATCCAATAACGGCAAACCGCTGACTGAAGAACTTTGATTTTGATCATCCGTTAATCGACAGGGAGTCCAGACAACGGGACTTCCTTTTCCCCTCCTTTTTGCTCCGAAGCTAAGCCCATGATAAGAAGTTCGGCTCCCACGCGAATCGATCTTGCAGGGGGCACCTTGGATATCTGGCCACTGCACCTGTTTTTCGACAATCCTCCCACCTTGAACGCCGCAATTGATCTTTACGCCACAGTCGAGATCAAACCGAGAAAAGACAAACGCATCGTCGTTCAGTCCCAGGACTTGAAACTGCGCCGGGAGTTTTCGTCTCTCGATGCGTTACCCGAACGGCATCCGTTGGAGTTGATTCTAAGAACTGTCAAGTTTTATGCGCCTCTAAAGGGACTGGAGATCGTGACCGATTGCCAGGCCCCTCCGGGTTCGGGGATTGGCGGATCGTCGGCTCTCAACATTGCGCTGCACGGCGCTCTCAACGCGTTCACTCATCGTCGCATTCCAAGAAACCAGTTGATCGAAATCGCACGCAATATCGAAACTCAGGTGATTCAAGTGCCTGCCGGCTGGCAGGATTATTTCCCGGCGCTTCACGGTGGTGTGTTGGCGGTGCGGCCCGGTTTCTCCGGCGTGGAGTTTGAGCGGCTTCCTGTGGACCCTAGAGAACTGACGCGGCGGTTTGTGCTTTGTTACACCGGGAAACCGAGAAACTCCGGAATCAACAACTGGGAGGTCACCAAAAAAACCGTGGATGGAAACCGCAAGACTTTAGCACAGTTGCAACGTATCGAGAAAGCGGCTGTTAAAATGCAGGAAATTCTTCTTGGCAATCGCTGGCAGGAAAAGCTTGCCGGTGTCTTTAGAGAAGAATGGAAAGCGCGCAAGGCTCTGGCGCCGGGAATCAGCACTCCGCAAATGGATCGGTTGATTGATTCCGCCCGCAAAAAAGGCGCTCTGGCGGCCAAGGTGTGCGGGGCGGGCGGAGGCGGGTGCGTGGCGTTTTTTGTGCGCCAGGATAAAAAGGCGCAGGTGGAGGAAGAGCTTAAAAAACAAGGAGGGCGGGTTCTCGACTTCCGCTTTGTCCAGCGCGGGCTCAAAGTGCAAACGATTTGAAAGCGGTTATTTTCCTTATCTATTGGTTATCCCGCCAGTTTCCTCGTATATAATAGGGCCATCCTGTTTTTTGTATGGGGGACTTATTTTCATGGCAAAATTCTTCCAAAGCAAACTCAAACGTTCTTTGATTCTTGCCCTGGTCCTTTTGGTGGTTGCTTCCATATGGATCAACAAATACAACCTGTCAGAAGAAACTGATTCTGCGTTCGCTCCTAACGGGGCCGCTGATGACGGCGGCGGGTTTTACAAACCTCCCATAGACGCCAAAGATGAAGCGGGCCGTTTCATTCAGCAGGCGTCGGAGAATTATTTTTTTCATGAGTTCGTGAAGGGCGCCGAAAACTACCGCAAAGCCATCGCCATCTACGAAGCGGAAAATAAAATTCCCCAAGTCGCCAGGACCTACGAATCGCTGGGAGATTTATACAAGTTCGCCAACGAGGTCAAAGAAGCGGAAGGCAGTTACTTAAAAGCGGTCAGCTATCACACGCAGATTGAGGATTCGGTGGGCGAAGGCCGGGCGTTGATGCATGTCGGAGATTTATACCAGGGGCGGGAACAAATGGACACGGCGGGAGAGTGGTACAAGAAGGCCGGGGCCGCTGTCGAAGGCGCCAAGCCGCACCGGGATTTGGCCAAGGTTCATGAAGCGATCGGACATTATTACTGGAAAGTCGAGGATCTGCCTTCGGCCATCGATCACTTCAAACAGGCGCAGGCAACCTTTGCGGCCTTAAAAAGCCAGACGGGGTACGACCATATCACCAAGGTGCTTGGTCTGCTAAAAAAGAAAAGCAAAGCCGCAGAGAGCGGACAGCAAGGCCTTTTCCCCTCCACCAAACTCTGATTCCCCATCATCCGGAATAGGTTGTTTGAGTCTCTTGCCTAGGGCGAATCCTCTACTTCGCTTTCGTCATCGTCAGTTGCATTTTCCTCAAGAAACCGATCCTTTAACGTGTGCAGGTCCTTTTTATTCTTGCTGACACTTTTTAACAAAAGTTTCATGTCTTCATCCTGAAACAGGGTGTTGAGGTCGTCTTCCGCGTCTGGAAAAAGCACGTTTAAATCGATTTCTTTTTCCGGGGCAGGGGCCGTGGCTTCGGGGGAATTTTCTTCCTGTGCCGGTAGCATCGGCTGGGAGGGTTCCGGAGGGGGGTGTTGTTCTTCGTTCATTTTAGCCTTCCTTGTTCATTCCACATTCACGATCATGCTATCTGTTTTCCCGAATGGATACAATTGCAAAAGTTTTTAAAACCTCGCCAGCCAGATACCAAGAAAACTTGCGATGACGATGAGGACAAGAGTCGCTTGACTCAGCGTTTTCATTTGTTGCAACGTGGCGGGAACGAGTTTTCGGCTTTCCGGGCTTAGATCCAGGTTGGAAATACGCGCCCGAAGAGAAAACGTAAGATAGACGCTGAGAAAAACAACGAGCACGACGAACACCATCTTGATCCCAAATAGGTCGTAATAACCGGGAGGCAGATCGACCTGGCGCGTGTAGTTGGTCAGTAGATAATAAATACCGGTACCGACAAGAACCAGGACGGAAGCCAGAACGGTTGGAGCAAGCACTTCGAGGGCTTTGTAGGTTGCGGAATGTTCCTCGGGCTGTTTCTGGGGTTGCGGCAATTTTTCCATGGCCGGCAAAAAGAATAAAATACAATACGCCAGACTGCCGATGCCCACTGCGGCGGCCATCAGATGGATAAAAATGAGAAAATTATTTTGCATCGGAATCGAAGAAGGTCATGAATCAAACGCCGGAAACCGCACCATTCGAAAACTGGATCTTCGCGGACTCAATAGCTTAACGTTTGGCTTTTTTTGATTTTTGTTTTTTACCCATGGCTTCCTGCTCCAGAAACTCAGTCAGGAGCCTGACGCCCACTCCGGATGCGCCTTTGGGGACATAGGGTTTGTCCTCCCCGCACCAGGCGGTTCCCGCGATATCGAGATGCGCCCAGGGCTGATCGCCGGCAAACGCTTTTAAAAAGGCGGCCCCCATCGTGGTGCCGGCGCCGACTCCCGCTGACGCAATATTTTTGAGATCCGCGATGTCGCTTTTGGTGGCTTTTTCGTGCTCTTCCCATAAGGGCAATTGCCACAGTTTTTCTCCCGTCAGGTCACCGCATTTGATAAGTTTGTTTATCAAGTTTTCATCGGTGCCGACGACGGCAGTGGCAAGATGCCCCAGCGCCATGATCACAGCGCCTGTCAACGTCGCAAGATCGATGATCGCTTTGGGTTTGTAACGGGCGGCATAGCTCAAGGCATCTGCAAGCACCAAACGGCCTTCCGCATCCGTGTTCAATACCTCGATGGTTTTGCCGGACATGCTGGTTACAATATCCCCCGGCTTGATCGCCGTGCCACTTGGCATGTTCTCTGCGGAAGGGACCAATCCGATGACATTGATGGGAAGTTTCAAACTTGCGGCCACCTGAAGAGCTCCCATTGCCGCGGCTCCTCCAGACATGTCCTTTTTCATTTCATCCATGTTGGCAGGAGGTTTGAGGGAAATGCCGCCGGTGTCGAAAGTGATTCCCTTGCCGACGATGACCACGGGGGCGTCGCCTTTTTTACCGCCCTTATATTCAAGAACGATGAGCGCCGGCGGTTCATTGCTGCCTTGGGCCACCCCCAGCAAAGAACCCATGCCGAGTTTTTTCATTTCCTGAGGCCCCAGAATCTTGCAGGTGATCTTGTGTTTTGCCGCCATCTTTTTGGCTGCCTGGGCGAGATAAGTCGGTGTCGCCGTATTGCCTGGATGCAGAATCAAGTCCCTTGCAAAACAGACGCCTTCAGCTACTTTCCAGGCGCGTTCGCTTTGCTGGCGCAGTTTTGCCAGTGACGCTTTGGAATTGGACAAAAGGGTGATTTCCTCAATGCGGCGGGGCGCTTCATCTTTTTCCATCTTTTTCTTGTAATGGTCGAAATAGTAAAGGCCAAGATAAGCGCCTTCCGCAACGGCGCGGGCCACTTCGTTGGATGTTTTTTTACGGTCCTTGTCGAGAAGCTTTTCCAGTTCTCCCTCTACCAGGAAAAATGTGATTTTCTTAAACCGGGACTTCTCCGCCAGTTTGGCCGCAGTCCCTGCCGCCTGACGCAGTTTTTCCTCGGTCAGCTCTTTCGACTTTCCGATTCCTACGAGGAGGACATGGCCCGCCTTCGTTTCTCCTTGAGAGTAGATCAGATAGGTCTGATTGAGTTTGCCTTCAAAACGTTTTTCCTTGAACGCGTCGGTGACAACCCCCTTTAAGCTCTGGTCCAGTTTTTTCAATTCCCCTGCAGGCTTTTTTTCTTCCGGGGTGAATAGAATCAAGCAGTCGGTTTTGTGCTGGTCAATCGTTTCGGATTTAACGGTTGTTTTGATCATATTGAGTTCGTGTATTTTGGATTTAAGAATTTAAAAAGAGTTGCCAGGAGATTTGTGTTGAAATTGTCCCAAGTGGAGTGGCTGACAATAATGGCTTGCTTCATTGATGATAGAGTTTATATTCAAGCCATACGTCAATCAACCTCAAACTTCTTTTTCACAAGAGGGCGAAAGCATGCAACCTCTCCTGCATCGATTTGGTTGCGTTTGCCGTGTTGGTTTGCGGGATGGTTTGACAGGTTGGGCAGACGATGCGAGTGCGGTTTCGATTCCTGAATATTTAACTTTCACGGAAAACAGCAGTCCTGCGAAGCGGGTGTTCGATGCCGGGAGTTCTCACCCAAGGACGTTTAAGGGTTTGTATGGATTGCACCCTCCCGAGCCGGGAAAAACCCGGATTTTGCCGAGGGGGAGACCGGTAAATCCCTATTTTTAAATAAAATACCGGCCAGAGGACGGGTATTTTGGGGCTATTCAGGGCTGCTTTCCCGGAGGTAAAGTAGAAGACCTGCTGTTCTTGGGAAAACCGCTTGATTTCGCTGTCGGAAAGGCAGGATCAGAGATTGACAATCGGAGCCGCCATGACTAGAATTGGTGGAATTTTTCTTAGGTTTATGCGATGTTAGGGTGTTGCGGGTGCTCTTTTCGGGGGTTCCCGTTGCCTGAATATATTCTAATTTTCCATTTACATATAGGTAGCGCGCAAAAAGGGAGAACGTTTCATGGATGCGGTTCAAGAACAAGCCCAGGCGGTTGAGGAGAAGCAGGGCACGATCAAGATCACGGTCTGTCTCAGTCTGAGCGGTGTCGCTGAGGGCGGCAAGGAAGTCTACCAGGAGTTCGAGAAGCAAATCGCCGAAATGCAGGCCAACGCCGAGTTGGGCGACCGCCAGTGCAATATGGGACAGGTGGGTTGCCGGGGTTATTGCAGCCGGGACGTGTTGGTGGATGTTTATGTGCCGGGCCAACCACGGGTGACGTATGAAAAAGTCAAACCGGCTATGGTCAAAAACATCCTCAAAGACCACGTAGTCGGCGGCAAGGTATTTAAGAAAGCCGCGGCAAAAGAGGATTATTACGAGCAGCTGACCAAACAGAGCCGTGTGGCGATGGAGTTTGGCGGCGTTCTCGACCCCGAAAATATCGACGAATACATCGCCGTGGGCGGCTACGAGTCGTTGAAAAAAGCGCTCACCCAGATGCAGCCGAAAGAGATCATCGAAGAGATCAAAAAATCCGGTCTGCGCGGCAAGGGCGGCGGCGGATTTGTCACCGGCACCAAGTGGGAAAAAGCCGCAAACGCGCCTTCTTATGACGGCGTCCGCTACATTCTGGTGAACGGTGACGAGGGCAACCCTGCGTCCTACATGGACCGCAGTGTCATGGAAGGCTCTCCGCACCAGATGCTGGAAGGATTGCTGATCGGCGCGTATGCTATCGGCGCCGCCGAGGGCATCATCTACACCCGGGCGGATTATGCGATTGCCGTCAAGCGTCTGCAAATGGCCATTGACCAGGCAAGAGAGCGCGGCTTCCTGGGGAAAAATATTCTCGGCACTGACTTCAGCATCGACATTTCCATTCACGAAGGCGTGGAAGCGTTCATCGGCGGCGAATCGACCGCGTTGATGTCTTCCATCGAGGGCAAACGTCCGTTTCCGAAAGCGCAACCGCCGCATTCCACGGAAAAGGGTTTGTGGGGCCGGCCCACGCTTTTGAACAACGCGGAAACCTGGGCGACGGTGCCTGCGATCATCAAAAAGGGCGCCGACTGGTACGGCACGATGGGCACGCCGAATGCCAAGGGGTGCAAAACCTGGGCGATCGCCGGTAACCTGAAATACAACGGCCTCATGGAACTGGACATGGGCCTGACTTTCCGCCAGGTCATCGACGATATCTGCGGCGGCATCGTCAAGAAGAAGGAACTCAAGGTCGTTCACGTCGGCGGCGTCACCGGAGGCTTTTTGCCGCCGGAGAAGGCCGACATCACGATGGATTACGAGAGCCTGCTCGATGCGGGCGTTCTCATGGGGCAGGCCAGTTTTTCAGCTTACGACAATTCCGCCTGCGTGGTGGACCTGGCTAAATTCTCAATGGGTTTCAATGAAGGCGAGACCTGCGGCAAATGCACGCCCTGCCGTATCGGGCTGACGCTCATCAAAAACAAGCTCGACGATATCTCTGAAGGCCGCGGCAAAATGGAGGATCTCGACAAACTGCAGGCGCTGGCCGAAGAGATCAATGTGACATCCCTATGCGGTCTCGGTGAAACGGCAGTCAAATGCGTCCTGACCGGAATCAAATATTTCCGCAAGGAATACGAGCGACACATCGTCGACCAGATTTGCGATGCGGCGAAATGCACCGGGCTGTACCGGTATTATGTTAAAGAGGAAGAATGCGTGGCCTGCGGCGCCTGCATCAAACCCTGTCCCACCGGAGCCATTACGGGCGGAACGCGGAAGGTGGCGGCGCATATCGACATGGATCTGTGCATCAATTGCAACGCCTGCTACGAGGCGTGTAATTTCCTGGCGATTCTCTAAGTCAAAATAATCCTTTAAGCCCGTGGGGGAAAATTCCCTGCGGGCTTTTTTTTGTTTAAATCCCGCATTATAATCCGCTGGTTGATTTGTTAGTGATTCAAAGCGGTGCACCGAAGGCGATTGAAGATTCCAGGAGTTGAACTTTGCATTGGACCGAAACTGAAAACCGCTGGGTCGAGGTGAACCAGACGCTGCGTGACCTCAAATTACTGCGGTTTGAAAATCTGGCGACGGCGTCGCAATACTGGATCGTTTACGAGAAATTTCTGAATTACGCCAATTCAGGCGTAAAGGTGCTGGACTGGGGCTGCGGTGATGGGCATTTCAGTTATTTTCTCCTGAATCAGGGATTCAAGGCGGAATCGTTCAGTGTCAATTCCGGCGATGCCTATCACCCGGAAGGTTGTAAGATCGCCGAATTTTTGACTTCGCAATTTCAGGATGCTTTCAATTTTCAAGTTTCATCCGGCGATCCGGTGCATTTGCCTTATGAGGATGCGACGTTTGATGCGGTGGTGTCGGTCGGGGTGCTGGAGCATGTGCGTCAGGAAGGCGGGGATGAATTAAAAAGCCTGAAAGAAATCCGCCGCATTTTAAAAAATAACGGTGTGTTTTTATGCTTTCATTTTCCCAACCAATACAGCTGGGTCGAAGCGCTGGCCAGGAGGATTCCTGCCAAACATCATCACCTTTACCGATTCACGAAAAAAGACATCCGTTCCCTGAATGAAGCCGCAGGGTTGATGCTGGAGGAGATGCAGGGGTACGCATTCCTGCCAAGGAACGAGCTTGCACGCTTGCCGGAAAGCCTTAAAAACAGCCCCTGGTTTGTGAAGTCGTACAATGCTTTGGATCAATTTTTTTATCGTGTGTTGCCGCCGTTTTTTCAGAACTATTATTTTATTTCCAGAAAAACGGATTGAGGTCCTTGCTGTCTTTTCAGACAGGGACCGAGTGTGATATAAGACGGCTATTTAACAGCGGGACGAAATCAAGCGGATGATTCTGGAAAAAAAAATAATTGTCGTCATGCCGGCCTACAACGCCGAAAAAACCCTGGAGCAGACCTATGCCGAGCTGCCGCATGAATACATCGACGATGTGATTCTGGTGGATGACTCATCTCTGGATAACACCAAGGAAGTCTCCCAGAAGCTCGGTGTTAAAACCATTGTCCACAGAGAGAACAAAGGCTACGGCGGCAACCAGAAAACCTGCTACCGGGAGGCGCTCAAGCTGGGCGCCGACATCGTCATCATGGTGCATCCGGATTACCAGTATTCCCCGCGGCTGGTAACGGCGATGGGAGCCATGTTGGCGTCAGGCGAATACGATATTGTTCTGGGATCTCGAATTCTGGGAGGCAACACCCTGGCTGGCGGGATGCCCCTGTACAAGTTTGTGGCGAACCGGATTCTGACCCTGATACAAAATATTTTGTTGCGGACAAAACTGTCTGAATACCACACAGGGTTTCGGGCTTTTTCCAGAGAGGTGCTGGAAACGTTACCATTGGAAGAAAATTCCGACGATTTTGTTTTTGATAACGAGATTCTGGCGCAGGGTCTTTTTTTTGGTTACCGGATGGGGGAAATAAGCTGTCCGGCAAAATATTTCGAAGAGGCGTCGTCGATCAATTTCAAAAGAAGCGTGGTTTATGGCTTGAGCGTCTTAAAGACGACGGGAAAGTTTGTGTTGAATAAATATGGAATCAAGAAGTACAAAATTTTTGATGCAAACGGAGCCAAGCTCAATTTGGAGTGAGACTATTATTTTGCCATTGCCCCGGTTTTAAATTTGCAGCCGTTGCCCTGTCAGGGCTTCTCCCACAAAAGTCACATCCCTAAGTGATCTTTCAGAATTTGCGAATCCCTGATTTTTGGATTTTCCGGTGCCAGATCGAGAGCGGAGCGAAAATGGGTCGTCGCGTCGCCGTGGTTGCCAAGTTTGTCCAGGGTGAGGGCGAGGTTGTAATGGGCTTCGGCAAGTTGCGGATTGGCTTCGAGGGCTTTGCGGAAGTGTTTTTCGGAAACTTCCCAATGGCCTTCCTTGAAATGCCCGATGCCTTCGCTGTTTTCCGCCGATCCTGCCTCTGTTTCCGGAGCCATCAGAGTGCCTGCCGTTGCCAGAACGCCGATCTCGGCAAGAGATTTTTCTTTCACTTTGGAGGTGTTTTCTTTTTCGCCTGTGCCCTGGCTGCAACCGTTCAATAAAAAAATTGTGGGCACCAATAGAATAAATGAAAAAAATAAACTTTTCATTATTTTCTCCTTCCTTCTAGTTTGTGAAAACAAAATATTTTTTTGAATGTTCTGTTTCAATTTGAACTGTGGGGAGTTACAAAATTCAATTTTGAGGCAAGCGCTTTTCAATTGCAAACGATTAGTTTTCTAGGCGCCCATTTTGCTTTTCTCCGGGTCCACTCCCAATAAAAATCCGTTTATAAAAGCAATATCCTGTGTGTTTCCGGAATGATAGGTTCGCACCAGCCGATGGGTCATCTCATTCAAAGTTTTTTCTTGAGCAATTAAGGTTAAATCTGGCAGAGGAAATAATTTTTTTTCTGTAGAGAGAACTTTTAAAGGGGAGGTTTCTTTTCCGGTCAAGAGCCAGTAGATATTGATGTCAAAAGCGAAACACAGGTTGGCCAGAGTTCTGGCGGAAGGTTGAGACTTGTTATTTTCCAGGTCGGAAAGAGACCCGTTGGAGACCTCAATTTTTTTGGACAGTTCTATCAATGTCAAGGGGACGGATTTCCGCCAAGCTCTTAAGCGTCCTCCAATGGTGGAAATATCATTTACTGCCTTCTTACCGGTTTTTTGAGGCATGGAATTTTTTGAACTTGGGTTCTTATCGGGATTTTCTTTTTGAGTCGAGGGGCGTTTCATAATTGCAGTTTTGCCTGATTGAAGTTCAGAAAATCCTTACTCGATTGAGTTTTTAATTGAATGAAGATTGCGCTTCGGCTAATCTTGCAAGAGGTTTTTCCTCAAGGACGCAGGATTATTACGTTTTTTCTAATTTTTGTCAATAAAAATTAGAATATGCTTATTATTTTAGGAAAAGCGAAATTATTGCTTTAGGGTTTAATTGGGGATCGGCATGGCATTCGATACATGTTGGGAACGGGTGAAAAAGGCCACGGGAATGAAAACCCAATCCGCTTTGGCGGAATTTTTAGGCATTCGGAGTGCGAGTGTCACCGACGCCAAAAACCGTGATGTCTTTCCTGCAGATTGGGCAGTTAAGCTGGCTCAGCACTATGGACTTTCTACAGACTGGATCATGGTTGGCAGAAACCCGGTTTCCCCCAAACCGCCTGAAACGGGTTATGAAGAGGTGAGAGAAGATGGACAGGGGTACGATGAGTTGGATTCGGAATTGGAGAATTACATTCCAGACCTTGAAGGATTTGAGTTCGATCAACTTACGGAAGGGGTCTACGATTCTCTTTATAAAAAATTCAAGTATGTACTAAAACACTCTCAAGAAAATGAACGCTATGCCCTAAGAGGATTTCTCGATGAGATTTATGAAAAGGTAAAATCGAGACGGCAAAAAGAAGATTAAAAAACAATTTTTATTTTTTAAAAAATAGAAGAGAGCGGGTCCATTTTGTTGGGTAATTTCTTTTCTTATAATTTTATTTGAAGGTTTATTGGTTTGTTATTGTCCTCGTAAAACTTCCTCTAATAATTTTCTTTAGTTATTCAACGTTGCGCCGGTGATGAAGCCTTTTAAATGAGCTTTTTTCTGCGGGTCTCCGGTTTTCAAAATTTTAGCGACGCCTTCCATCAACTCGGACAGGTTGGGGTCTTCCTGCATGAGAGACAGAAGCTCTTCGCTCATTCCGGATTCTGTTTTATAATGAAGGTCATCCCGGACCATGGGTCCTTCCCCGGTCAAGACCCAGCGAAGATTAAGATCGGAGTAGACGCATAAATTGGTCAGCGTTCCTGCCGATGGAAGCGACTTGTTATTTTCCAGCTCCGAAAGAGTGGCCTGGGAAACCTGGATTTTTTTCGCCAGACCCACAAGGGTCAGTGGAATGGATTTTCTCCAGGCACGCAACCGTTGGCCCACGGTAGAGGTGTTTTCTGTGACATTTTGTTCTATCTTGTTCATTTCGGTATCCTTAAAAAATGTTCTAACGTCTTTTAAAAACGGCTTCTGGCGCAAGCCAAAAAATATAGGCCTTCTGAATATTCCCATTTAATAGCAATAGTGTTAAAAACAAGTTAAACGGGGATTAAAAGTTTTTAATTAAAAGATTGGGTGATTTGAAGAAGGGAGCAGGTCATGAAATGCCCGTCTTGCGGCTTTGATCTAAAAGAAGTTAGGGTTTTTGGACTCAAAATACCCGTCTGCAGGGGGGGATGCGGCGGCTTATGGTTCGACCGCTATGAATTTTCGCAATTAAAAACCGATTTTGAGGGAGAAGGGGAATCTTTGCTGAATATAGAGCGGGCAGAGGGAGTGCGGTTTTACCGGGATGTAGAACCCATTTGCCCCAAATGCCAAACGACCCTGCTTTTCCGGCATTTTTTCAGTAAGTTACACGATGTGGAAGTCGAACAGTGCGCCAAATGCGGTGGGTTTTGGGTCGATCCCGGGGAACTGGCGACGCTTCGGGCCAGGTTTCCGGATGCAGAGAAAAGAAAAAGGGCCGCTGAGGATTATTTTCAAGCGATTTTCGATGAGCGAATCGCCAGGATGGATCTCATGAAGCAGGATGTTGTCGACTCGGCAAAAATTATCGTCACGCTCTTTTTGTTTATATGTCCGAAAGAGCATTTGCCGCGAAAATCACCGATTTAATAGAAAGGCGGAGGCCGTTCGGATCGGGTGTTAAATTCCTATGCTTTGGGATCAGCGCCCAAATCGGCATTTTTTTCCAGGATAACCAAAGCCCGCTTGTCAAACGGCGTGGCTTTTTCATAATCTCCTGCCGCTTCGTACAAGCCTGCCAGAGTTTGCAGAGCCAGCGCCACATCCTGATGATCGGGACCTTGGGTCTCTTCCCTGATTTTCAAAACCTTCAAGG
>JAJDBE010000221.1 GCA_029261515.1 Nitrospinaceae bacterium
ACAACCCCGCCGACAATGCCTTTGTTCAGTCGCTCGCGCTGGTCAGCATGAAACCCGTGTTTTATATCTGCAACGTCGCCGAACCCGCAGACGCGGAATCCGATTACGTCAAGGCCGCCGAGGAGTACGGCAAGAAAGAAGGCGCGCCGGTACTGACGCTGGCGGGCAGTCTGGAAAACGAAATTCTGGAGATCGCCGACCTCGACGAGCGCGCCGAGTTCATGGAAGAGATGGGACTCAAGGACACCGGGTTGAACCGCGTGGTGGAAGCAGGATATCAATTACTCGATCTGGCGACCTTTTTCACCGCAGGAGGCCAGGAGAACCGCGCCTGGACGGTGGAAGCCAACACCAAAGCGCCGAAAGCGGCGGGCAAGATTCATTCCGACATTGAAAAAGGATACATCCGCGCCGAGGTGTATCACTTCGACGATCTGGTGAAACACAAAACCGAGCAAGCCATCAAAACCGCCGGACTCCTCCGCCTTGAGGGCAAGGACTACGTCGTCAAAGACGGCGATATTCTACATTTTCGGTTTAATGTTTGATGAGGGATAAATAAAAACCAGCGCTACAAACCAATTAACCACAAAGAAAATGACTAGCTCAAATAAACTTATTGCAGATATGCAGGACAAAATTGAAGAAGCGAAGTTTTTCTACACACACATGCAAAGCGTCACTGAAAACCGGAAACATGTAAATTATTATTTAAGCACCTTTTTAACCGCCGCACGGTCCCCTATTCAATACGCCTATGAATCGGTTCGAGGCACTGGTAAACAAAAATGGTACGACGATTGGATAAAAGACAATCGTTATGCCAATCACTTTAAAGTCTTTAGAGATGACAATTGTCATACAGAACCGGAAAGACCTAAAATTAATTCAAATGTAACACTTGATGAGTCCGTATTAATAAAGGAAGAGGTTTTTGTGAAATTGATAAGAGACGGCAAGCTTCTTTATGAAGACAAGGTCAAACCAACAAAAGAGGAAAAACCTCATCAATGCGGCAAATCAAACGCAACCGTTTCAGAAAAATATTATTTAAATCGTTGGGTGGGAAGCGAGGATTTATTTGAAGTTTGCAAGAAATATCTCGACTCTCTAAATCAATTTATCGAAGAAGGAAAAGAGAAAAAGATTTTTTAATTTTCCCTCCGCGAGTTCTTTGATAGACCAAAGCCCCATGGGCGTTAATTTTTACTGCCAACCTCTCTTGTTCTAGCTGTTGGCTTATCAATTTGAGTCAGATGCCAGCCATTTCTTTTCTTGCAAAACATCCATTACAATTCGGATATGCTTTTCAGGAAACATTTTTTTTCTATCACTCCAGGCATAAACCTTTTTTACTAATTCCCCAAAATCTTTCGTGTTCTCATGGGCGCCCACCCAGTGAACGGTTGAGAGTAGCTCCATTCCATAGGGGGTTTCAAACCCTTGAATCAAATCCGTTACACGATCAAAGCGTGAACTTGTTATTGAATGATCTTCCAAAAACTTCTCCGCTTTGGCCACGGCGTCGCTTTTTAATTCAAGCGGCTTTTGAGGGTCGTCCCCGCCATCAAGGTAACCTGTGGTGTAATGCCCCTCGATACAATCCAGAACATGGCCCAAGTTATCCGCATAGGGTCCATATAAAGCTTGTTTATAGCGCAATCTCAACGGCTCTCCGGCTTCCTGCATAAAATACATAAGCTTTTGGAGTTCCAGCAAAGTGATCCATGGATCCATAACAGCGGCCAAATACCGCCGCATCAAGGCAATTAGGGAGGCTCGCCCAACCGTCATTTTCGGAACCTTGGAGGCTTTCGCCATTTTCCCAGCCTCTGGGGCGCCGACGGGTTCATACAAAAACACTTCCACGTCAGGTAAAGTTGCAAAAGCGCTTTCAATTTCTCCCCGCACCTCTTTCCAGTCAAGTCCACCCAAACCACAACCCAAAGGAGGAATGGCGATAGATTTTATACTTTGGTCTCGAATTTCACGAACTAGGGCGTTTAGCCCGTCTTGAATAAACTTTATTTGACTCTTGCCTTTCCAATGGCGCTTGGTGGGAAAATTTATTATATAGCGAGGATTAATAAGCTTGCGCGTTTCATAAACGAACATGGATCCGGGGCGAACTTCTTCGTCTTTACAAGCGTTTTGGTAAGCCTTGAAATTTTCGGGAAACGCTTTGCGAAATTGAAGCGCAATCCCCCTTCCCATTACGCCCACGCAATTGACCGTGTTGACCAAGGCCTCGGCGTCTTCTTTTAAAATGTCTCCGCGCTTAAAATCAATCATCGTTCGTTATTGTCCTTAAAATACCATGAGCTTTCAATCGATATCTTGGGTTGATGTGTCGATTCTTGGACGAGGGTCTCGGTCTGAGTGTTTACCTGGCTGTTAATTACGCCGATTTTTTCCACCATTTCCCAAGGCGCAAACTCATAAATTAAAAACTCAGCCTGCTTACCCGTCTTTATTGAAGGTTCCTTGAAATCCCTGGCTTTCACCGCCTCCCAGTTGATTTCATGGAGTTGCGTCAAATCATTAAAAAAGAAAGTTAGTCTATCCCTCGCGTTCCCATCGGTAAAGGCCCAAGACCTGTCTTGAGAGTTCGCCCAAGCAATTAAAGCGTTCATGTCTAATTGAAGATGAACAATAGGAGTTTGACCTCCTCGATAAGTAATATCGGGATGATTGTTATAATAGTAAATGCACAACATCACTGATCTCGGGCAAAAATAAAAAGGAACATA
>JAJDBE010000222.1 GCA_029261515.1 Nitrospinaceae bacterium
GACCTTCCTCCACTATTAAACGGACCGCTTCAACTTTAAATTCTTTCGTATATTGCCTGCGTTGTTTTCCCATTGGAACACCTCCAAAAATGATTGTATCCATCACTTTCTTTGTGTCCACTTTTACTGTGCAAGATCAAAGTGCCTCTTAGCTTTTTACCCTAACTGGTCCACTTTACTCTGACGGGATACAAATCAGGTTGATGGATAACAACGGTTTTTTTCATAGTAGCTGTAATTCCCTGAAAACATTTTCCGCGCCTTCCGTAGTCAGGTTTTGTATGCCCTGACGGCTCATGTGAGCTATATCCAAATCTTTGTCGAAGAAATCCTCGTTTATTTTATCATGGGGACCCGCAAAGACTGAGCCGCCCAAAGACTCCAAAAATTTTGCGTTGGGGATCTCAAATGTCTCATTGGCGATAATGATACAGGGAAGCCCCGAAGCGTTGGCTTCAAACGGGGTGATCCCTCCTCCGCAGACGGCCAGATCGTGATGGCTGAACTCTTCAATAAGAGAGGGCACGCTCTGTTTGACGACAAAGTCTTCGCCGGCCTTGTTTTTTAATTCAGGCAGATGGTTGAAGGAAGGGCCTACGACGACCGTCGCAAATTTTCCCCTTCGCTTTAACAAATCGACGACCTTTAACGTAGCGCCGTGAGGATCGCTTCCTCCTAGGGTAACGATCCATTTTTCGCTCTTTTGCCTAAGTTTTTTGAATTTATCAATTTCCGGGTTCAGGATTAAATAATCTAATCCTTGGCAAACTTTCAAGCCGGGCAAGCTTCGGTTTTTCTCAAAGGTCAATGCGGCGATATGCAAATCCGCCAAAGGGGCGCCGCTTCCTCTATCGTCAAAGGCCACCAATTTTACCGGATTGCGCTTTACATTCCGGGAGTGCCGAATATCAGTGTACAACCGATCATTGATCCACACTTTAATAGAATATTTTTTTATGAATTTAGACTCCCAGTCGCTTTCGAAATCACCCAAGGAAACTTTATCGAAAGAGATATTCCTTTTTTGCAAAAAATTGCATGCCGCGGGATTGTCGTTAATAAGAATACGATAAGGCTGGCCTCTGGACTTTAGGAAATAGATCCAATTCAAGGTGCGAAAGAAATGCCCCATGCCTCCCCGGTGGGAGGATTCTACGCAAATTGCGTACATAATCGGATAGCCTCTGGCGTTGTTACAAATTCTTTTTGGGCGCGTTCAAGGATAAAGCAGACTCTTTGAAGATCCTCCTCCGTATCGGCCGTGAGGCGGATATCGGGACGTTTTTTTTCATCCGGAATTTCCAGAACTCCAGTTTTGAACTGATCGGGATTTTCAAGAATGAATTTAGCGATGTGTTCGAAATGATGGGGACGATCACTTTCAAGGAAACTTGTTTGCAGAGCGGAAAAGGTAAAGGTTTCCGCGCCCACTTCCAGTTTTCCCAGAAGGTCGACATCGGGTTGATGCGAGGGAGTGGAAAACCAGTCCAACCCTTTGGAGTCTATGTAGTCGAATGTTTTTCGTTGCAAGGCTTCGTCCGCTTCATACTTTTTCATTAATTCGTACTGAGATACCACGCCGGTGTGCTCCAAATCGAACATGGCCTTCTTCGAGGCAACCTCGCAGGCGCGAAACGATTGGATTTTGACGGCGTCGACTCCGCATTCCGAGGCGCGATCGACGATCCTTTTGGCCTCTTAGAAATTGGTGACGTTGCCGCCTACCTCGGCGACGATATAACATTTTCTTATGTATAGTTTTTAAACATTCATTCGCTCCATTCGGACCGCCGCGTAAACGGCCTGAATCGCATTCTCAGGTTTGCGGATGAGGACGACCATCATTCGAAAAATCGGCGTCAGAGATAATCTACGCTTATAAGTTGAATCCTGGCAATCACTCAATTATTATATTGATAATAAGGGGAAAAAGAAATCATGCGAGCGCGGAAAATCCGCCGCGGGATTGTAACAAATGAAGCTGTATTTATTTGCGGTTCTTTTAAGTGGTTGTTATGGTTAATAAAAAAAGCGATATCGCGCTCGTGGGATTTAGTTTGGATATTATTGACCTGATCGAAACGCATCCGGATCTTAATTTATACGGGTACCTTGACATAAACGACGTGTCAAAACAGTTGGATGTCGGCGTGGATGTCGCTTATTTGGGTAAGGATCAGGATTGGGAGCAAATAATAAAGCGACATCCAACTTTAAAAGCGGTATTGAGCATGGACATCCCTAAAATCAGAAGAAGAGTTTACAATTTATACGACGAAGACGCTATTGCGACTGTCCGGTCTCCTCTCGCTCATGTGTCTCCCCGCGCCACGATTATGAATGGAGCGGTCATACAACATGGTTGTAAAATTATGCCTTACGCCAGAGTCGGTAAAGGATGTCTGTTAAATGTAAACGCGACAATCCATCACGAATCAGAATTGGGCGATTTTTCAATACTGGCCCCCGGAGCTACGATCCTGGGAAGGGTTAAAATAGGGGAACAAGTTTATATTGGGGCCGGAGCCATTGTTAAGCAAAACTGTAAAATTGGCTCGGGAGCCGCTATCGGGGCCGGCGCGGTCGTCGTACAGGACATTCCTTCAAATACCGTGGTTGTCGGAGTTCCGGCAAAACGATATTTATAAAAGACCTCAACCGATTGGCTGAATCAAGGGGCCAAAGCCGATTTAAACCTGAAGCCGTCGCCGGGCAACCTCTAAAAACTATCTACGGATCAGTTTCCTCAAAGAATCGCAAACGTAGCTTACCATTCCCAAGGTCATATCGGGAAATAAAGGCAGGGTCAATGCCCCGGCGCAAATTTCTCCAGCCACCTTTAGAGGTTGAGAAAATATTTCTTTATAAAAACTGAACTGGTTATAAGCCGGGTAGTGAATGCTGGTTTGTATTCCACATTTCTTTAATCCTTCCATCAAAGAATCCCTGTCGATATCTTTGGGAAGCAAGATTGGAAATATATGATAGGCGGGAGTGATTTCTTCCGATGGGGTTTGCCATGGAATGACGACTTCTTCCAGGTCGGAAAGCTTGGAGATATAGGCCTGGACCAATAGTTTTCGTTTTTTGTTGTTCCGCTCCAGTTTGTTTAACTGAACGACTCCCAAAGCGGAATGGATTTCGTCGGGTCGGTAATTCAAACCCGGTTGAAGCGCGTCGTAGCTAAAGTTTTTTGTCTTAAACCGGTCTATGGACATCGACGTCATTCCATGAGACCGAAGGAGGCGGGCTTGCTCGTCCCATTTAGGATCCGAGGCGACAAACATACCCCCTTCCCCCGTGGAAAGGTTTTTGTTGGAAAAAAAGCTGAAGCAAGCCATGTCCCCGAAGGTGCCGCAATGTCGGTTTTTATAACGGGCGCCCACGGCATGAGCGGCGTCTTCGATTAAAATCAGGTTTTTTTCTTTTGCAAGTCGGGTCAGCAAATCCATTTCACAGGGGTAACCCGCGAAATGAACAATGATGATCGCTTTGGTTTTGGAGTTGATTTTCCCCGCAATATCAGAGGGGGAAACATTCCAGTTTTCAAAAGATTCGCTATCGGCCAGTACAGGAACGGCCCCCATCAAGGTCACAACATTTAAGGCGGCGATAAAGGACAGACCCGATATAATTATTTCGTCCCCTTTTTGGATTTTTGCGGCCAAAAGAGAAATGTGAAGCGCGGCGGTGCCGCTGGAAACGGCGCAACTCGTCGTCCCCTGCCCCAAATAGTCGGAGAACTTCTTTTCAAATTCTTTTGTCCTGGGGCCGCTGGACAACCACTTGTCGCGCAGAACGCCTAGAACGGCATTTTCTTCTTCCTGATCGTAATTCAGGTCAAATAAAGGAACTTTCAACATGGGAGGCAGTTTCAAGACAGAGGTTTTGTGGATTTTAAATTCTTGATTGGCTTGCACATGGTTATCATCCCGGAGAATTTCCAGAGAACCTGGAATAGCGTGGCTATCGACGCCTAATCAATAAGCCCGCGGATTCCGCGTTTGCAGAGTCACTTTTTGTTGGATACCTTGAAATTTTCAAAATCCACGTTCGCGCGTTGGTAGTCGTCCATTTGGCCGATGTCGAGCCAGTATTCCCGGATAGGGAAGGCGACGCTTTCGCGGTTTGTCTCTATCAAACTGTTGAATAGATCGGGCATGTCGTAATATTGGTTTTCTGGGATACTTTTCAGAATATCCGGTTCGAAAACGTAAATGCCGGCGTTCACAAAAAATTTTTGCATGGGTTTTTCTTCAACCTTTAGAATTCGGTTGTTCTCGATTTCAAGGGTGCCGTAGGGCACCTTGAAATCGAATTCCCGGACGCACATGGTGGCGTCCGCCTTGTGCTCGGAATGAAAATCCAGCAGGCAATCAAAGTTGACATGAGTCAGCAAATCCGCGTTCATGACAAGGAACGTTTGATCTGGAACCATTGGCAGTAAACTCAGGGAACCTGCGGTTCCCATTTTTTCCTCTTCACGGACGTATTCGATTTCGACCCCCCACTGCGTTCCGTCGCCGAAGTATTCTTCGATCATATCGGCTTTGTAATTCACGGAAATGAAAAACCGTTTGAACCCGTATTCAGAAAAATTAAGGAGTATCGTTTCCAAGATCGGTTGGTTGCCCACGCGCAACATTGGTTTAGGGCAGTCGTTGGTTAGCGGACGCAAGCGATGACCCAGGCCGCCGGCCATTAAGACGACAAAGTTGTCCTTTTTGGGGCGAGGAAATAAATCGGGAAGAATTTCCAGATCCACCAAAAGCCCCGACTCGTCAACGACGGGTATTTGGTTCAAATAGGTCTGCTTCATGAGCTTCAGAATTTCTTTTCTTGAAGCTTGACGGGCGATTGTAGTGGGTTTGAAATTCATAATACTCGTTACGGGTTCCTGAAGGGAAATCCCCTTTAAAATTCCCCGACGAATGTCCCCATCCGTAACCGTACCCAGTAACTTTTTTTTCTCATCCACCACCAGCGCAATTTTCCCGTCGCTGGCGTCGATTTTCTGGATGACTTCATGGATAGGGGTATCTGGACAGACTAAATATTTATCCATGTTTGGAAAAAGAAAAAGGTTTTTTAAGCGGTTCGCAATCGAGGAGATTTTTGAAGAAATTAAAAGGCGTCTCTAAAAATAAACCATGGCTGTGAGTGGCCCTTATGAATTAAGGGCTAGCGAG
>JAJDBE010000223.1 GCA_029261515.1 Nitrospinaceae bacterium
CTCTGTTGCGTCCTCACCCCCTGGACCGGATGAACCCCAAATCACGCCTCAGCCTGAATTTTTGCTCCGGTAGGGTAAAACACCTACATCTCTTCCTTTTTTTTGTATCCATTTACCTGTTGACCGGGCAGGGGTCGATTCAATCGGCGGATGGGAAAATCATGTACCTGTTGACCCAAAGCCTGGTGGAGAATCAAAGTCTTAGCTTTACCGAACAGGTGAGCCTGGCCGACCCGGAAGGAAAAAAATATTCCAAATACGGCATCGGGATGAGTGTCTTGGCGGTGCCGTTTTACCTTTTGGGCAAAGTGTTGGCGGGGCTACTCAGCATCGACCCTTCGTATGCCACTTTGTTTTGCGTGAGTCTTATGAATGCCTGCGTGACCGCCTTGACTTGTGTTTTGGTTTATCGTTTCGGATGCGAACGACTGGGTTTCTCGCATCGAACGTCATTCGTTCTGGCGTTGGGTTTCGGGTTGTCCACCATTGCCTGGTATTATTCGGAAGATTTCATGAGCGAGCCAGCCACTTCCTTATTTTTGCTGGCGGCGGCATTTGTTTTAACCAGAGAGGACGATGCGCAAAAAAACCGCAACCTGTTACTGGGCGGAATTCTGTTGGGGTTGGCCCTGACCTGCCGTCTGGCCACGGCTGTGGTGTTGCCGGGATTCTTGTTTTACCTCTGGGAGAAAAGCCGGGACAAGGAGACCGTAAAAGATAATTTATTTGACCTGTTCAAATTTCTGGTTCCGGTGTTTTTCTTTATTTGCTTGTTGTTTCTTTATAATTACGTGCGGTTTCAAAATATATTTGAAACTGGGTACGAAAAAGGCTTTGGCGCCGGTGGTCTGACGGGCTTCCTCGGCATTCTTTTTTCTCCAGGGAAATCGATTTTCTTATACAATCCCTTGCTCATCGTCGGTTGTCTGGCCCTGCCGGTGTTTTTTAGAATCCGCACCCGCATGGCGTTTCTTTTTGCATGGATCGTTCTCGCGCATCTTGTGCTTTTTTCCTTCTGGCACAGCTGGTATGGCGGCATGGGCTGGGGACCCCGCCTCATGCTGGTGGCGATTCCCTATCTGGTTTTACCGGTGGGTTTTCTTTTGCAAGGCAAAAGAAAAGTCTGGAAGATCGCGGGTGCGGGCGCGCTGGTAATCGGGATTCTCATTCAAATCCCATCGGTGACCGTCAATATTGCGCGCTACTATTACGACTTGAGGGTGCAGTATCCTGAGCAGGCGCACGTGTTGTTGGTGTATTCCCCGGCGCATTCGCCGTTGATCGGGCAGGTGGGACAGGTGCATCAGGTTTTTAGCCGCCTTGGGGATAAGGCGTTTTTAGCGCAGCTCGTGGCACATGCTAAGGCGAAAACCCGGTTTTTGGGGCAATCCGATCAGGAGGTCCTGGAAAAAGGTTTGGCGGTCAATGTGCCGAATTTCTGGTGGTATGTCATGCACTTGTTCGGATATCCCGTGACCATGACGTTTTTGCCGGCGATTGTTCTCTTGTCCTTAGCCCTGTTTTGCGGGTATAAGATATATTTTCAAAGGGAGTGACCTGAAGTTACACAGGAACTTGTCATGCTGAGCCTGTCGAAGCATGATCTTGGTCTGTACAATTTTGTCACCTTTTCGACTTACCCCTCCGTGGCATGAAGGCAAAGGTGGGATATCACAAGCTCAAGGTGACATATTTGTGGTTCCTAAAAAGAACATAACCTTTTTACGAAACAGTGCTATGAAAAATAGATGGAACGATGCCGATGCGAATGCGGCGGTGAAAACGTATAAAGACTATTCCGAGGACATCGCGCTCCGGGTCTATACTTCGCGGTTGATCGGGGCCGATCCAGCGCTGGTTTTGCACGGCGGCGGCAACACGTCGGTGAAATCCACCGCCAAAACCAAAGTCGGCGAAGAAGTCCGCGCGCTGTTTGTGAAAGGCAGCGGCTGGGATCTGGACACGCTGGAACCTCCGGGATTGCCGGGGGTCAAACTCGATCCTTTGCTAAAGCTCAGAAATCTCAAAAGCCTGAGCGATGAAGACATGGTCAACGAACAGCGGATCAACCTATTGAACGCGTCTTCGCCCAACCCGTCGGTGGAAACTTTGTTGCATGCGTTTTTGCCACACAAGTTCATCGACCATTCGCACGCCGATTCCAGCCTGGTGATCGCCAATCAGCCGAACGTGGAAGCCATTTGCAAAGAGATCTATGGCGAGGACTATGGGTTGGTCAGCTACATCATGCCGGGATTTTTGCTGGCTAAAGCGGCGGCGGAAGCGTATGAGAAAAACCCCAATGTGAAAGGGCTGATTCTGGTCAACCACGGCCTGTTCACTTTCGCGGAAACGGCCAAAGAAAGTTACGACCGCCACATCGAAGCGGTGACGCTGGCAGAGGAATACATCTCTCGGACAAGAAAAAAGGCGCTGACCCCTGTCAATGGAGCGAACGAAACGCCGGCTAAAGAGGCGGTGTTTGCCAAGGTGGCGCCTTTGCTACGCGGATTGTATGCGCGTGAGTCAGGCGTTTCCTGGACTGTGCATTACCGGGAAGATGCGACGGTTTCGGAGTTTGCCGAAAGCCGGGAATGCGCCTCCTGGTCGCAGATCGGCACGGTGACGCCGGATCATGTCATCCGCACCAAGCAAAAACCGCTGTTGCTGAATCCCGAAAATCTCAACGACGAAGACAAACTGCGCGAGGAAATTTCCAAGGCTCTGGAACAGTACATTCAAAATTACCACGACTATTTCCAGAGCAACAAGCAGGCCAAAGGCGTCGAGAAAAAAGAGCTCGATCCTTTGCCGCGGGTGATTCTGCTTGCCGGCGCGGGGCTGGTCACCATCGGCAAGACCACCAAAGAGACGCGGATCGCGGCGGATCTTTATCAGCACACGGTCGATATCATTCACAAGGCGTTTTCCATCGGGCAATACATTCCTTTGAACGATGCGGATTTGTTCGACATGGAATACTGGTCGCTGGAGCAGGCGAAGCTTGGCAAAAGCAAACCGAGAAAACTGGAAGGCAAAATTGCTTATATCACCGGGGCGGCTTCCGGCATCGGTCTGGCCACGGCCCGTCTGTTTGCGGAACATGGAGCGAATTTACTGCTGGTCGACCGGGAGGCTGAAAAACTGGCCGCCGCGAAAACTCAATTGGAAAAGGAGTTCAAGGCCAGCGTCGCCATGCAAGTGGTGGACGTGACCGATGAAGTCGCCCTTGACGCTTCGTTCGATCATCTGGTCCAGCAGTTTGGCGGTCTCGATATTCTTGTCTCGAACGCCGGTAACGCCGTGCAGGGAAGAATCGGGGAGGTCGACCCTGATGCCTTGCGCGCCAGTTTCGATCTTAATTTCTTTTCGCATCAAGCATTAGCTTCGCGCGCGGTGAAATTATTTCTCAAGCAGGGGACCGAGGGAGTGCTGTTGTTCAACGCGTCGAAAGCCGCGTTCAATCCCGGCAAAGACTTCGGTCCTTATGCGTTGCCCAAGGCGGCGGTGGTGGCTTTGACTAAGCAGTATGCGCTCGATTACGGCAAGCAGGGGATTCGCGCCAACGCCGTGAACGCCGATAGGGTGCGGACGGGACTGTTCACCGAAAGCGTGATTCAGGAACGCTCGGCGGCGCGGGGGTTGACGCCGGATGATTATTTCAAAAACAATCTTCTGGAAAAGGAAGTCTACGACACCGACGTGGCGCAGGGTTTTCTCGACCTCGTCCTGGCAGAGAAGACGACAGGCAGCATCCTCACCATCGACGGCGGCAACATCGCCGCCAGTCCAAGATGATAGAACGCATTCGCCAGTATTCTCGTTTGACGAATCGCTATTTGTATCGTGACCAGGAGGGTTTTAGCTGCGGATCAAAATGAGGAGGAATCCGGGATGATTGCGGCAGTTGTGGAACAATGTTTATCAACCGCTCTTCTACTTTCTGGTTAAACGGAAATGAATAAAAGAGAGTGTAGAAACCTTCTTTCACAAATTCCAGTTGTATGACTTTATGGGGAGGGAGGTCTTTGAAACAAAAAACTTCTTTTTGTGCGTTTCTAGAAAAAAAGGATAGGTTTGCAATCGCGAAACTTGAATTGTTTTTTAAGGCAAGCGGCGATTTAATTGGAACCTGATATTCGATAGGTTTTTTAGGAAAATGGTGCAGGAAAACGGCGGTTTCATTTTTCCGGATTTCCGGAAGCATTTCTTTTTCAAGATGAAGCAGGGTCAGCCAACTCTTGATGCTAACAAAATGAGAATCGTGAAATATTTTTGGACTTTTAGTTTTCACAGAACCACCTCAATTTTTGCAGAAACTCCCTCTTAAAAAAGTAATGTCTTGGATGCCTATGGAGCTTCATCGTAAACGGGTTTAAGGCAAACCCCAATAGGGATATCTATGAAAATAATGTAGGAATTATTCCTATTTTAGATGTCAGTTTTTTGCCGATAGTCGGCGGCTGTCTTTGAGTTGGTTTTTTATTCGAGGAAGTTTTAAGGAAGGACGGAAGGGGCTCAGAAGGCCGATCAAATCAAGCCCTGTTTGCGGGCGTGTGGTATTCCCGGTCCGAAAGGGATTTATGTGACGGGCGGTCGGACTTTAAAAAATCAAATGCTAATTTCCCCAAAACACTTAAATCATAAATTCTTAAACTCAGAAGACCATTTTAAAAAGTGAGTTGATCCTGTTTCTACGAAACCCCTAGTAGCTACTTGTGTGATTTTGCTTTTCAGGCAAGATAATATGGAAGGTAACTCCATTGGTGGGTTGTCTCTTTACTGTGATTTTGCCACCATGGCGAGCAACAATTTTATCGCAGATGGATAATCCTATTCCAGTACCCTCATAAGAACTAATCCCATGCAAGCGTTCAAAAGGTTTAAAGACTCTATCTAAATACTTTTCATCAATTCCAATACCGTTATCTTCAACAAAGATTTCCCAAAACCCATTTTCCTTTTTGAAACTGCCCAAATTGACAATCGGTGGGATTCCATCTCTATGAAACTTCAAGGCGTTTCCAATCAAATTTAAGAATAATTGATTCATTTGGGAAGGGTCTGATTCAATAGCCGGCAGGTTGTTTATATTTACAGTTCCCTCCGTCTCTTTGATTAGAGTTTCTAAGTCATCCAATATGTTATCGCCGACCTTATTCAGGTCAGTGATCTCAAAGGATTTTATTTCCGATTCTATCATTGCAAATTGCAGAAGATCGTGGATCAAGTTTCTCATCCTAGATGCCGCGTTTTGCATTCGTTCCAGATAACTTATTGATGGTTCGTCAGAAACGGGAACTCTTGATCGCAGTAGATCCCCAAAAGAAATGATTTTTCTAAGAGGCTCCTGAAGATCATGGGAGGCAATAGAGGCAAAATTGTAAAGTTCCTGATTGCTTCGCTTTAAATCTTCATTTAATTTTTGCAAAGCAGAGTTAGACTGTTCAAGGGATTTTTTAGCAAAAGCAAGTTCCTCCTCCGCATGTTTTCTTTCCGTGATGTCGAACATAAAACCAACAATTTCTTTTGTAACCGTCCCTTCACGAATTACATGCACTACGTCTCGAATCCAAACTAAACTGCCATCGCTAGTAATTGTGCGATAGTCTGCATAGTGATCTTCTCCGTTCTCAGATTGAGTGATACAGTAATTGACCACCCTATCCCGATCTTCTGGATGTATTCGTTCCGCCCACACATTAGCATCTACCCAGCTTTGACGGGGATAACCAAGAATTCGTTCTACTTGAGGGCCGACATAAGTAAATTTTTTTGTGGCCCAATTGATCACCCAAGGGATGGAGTTAGTTGATTCAAGCAAAACTCTCATTTGAGCATCATCCATATTGAAAAAATTTTTAGACTGATTTTTCATTTCAAATTTTTTCTAATAAATTAGGAATTTATATGGCAATGCAACCTGAAAAACTGGTACCCCTTAACAAGGGCAGGTCACTTGCAACGATCCTTGAAATCCTGAGTGAGAATCCCTGCTAAAAACCATAGGTTCTGAATTTTATGAATCTTTTTACCGGACAAATCAAGCAGGAGTTTTTGATCTCCGCTTTGTAGTTGAATTGTAAGCCGATCCCCCCACTTGACCTTCAATCCCTCAACCGAAATGCGCCTAAAAAAGGCATTCAAACCCCTGATAGCCTATATGTTGTAACTTTACAGAATTTTTGTCATTCCCACTCGATGGTGCTGGGGGGTTTGGAGCTGATGTCGTAGACGACGCGGTTGACGCCCTGGACTTCATTGATGATGCGGTTGGAGAGTTTGCCCAAAAGGTCGTAAGGCAGGTGGACCCAGTCCGCGGTCATGCCGTCGGTGCTGTTGACGGCGCGGATGGCGATGACGTTTTCGTAGGTGCGCGCATCGCCCATGACGCCGACGGTTTTTACCGGCAGCAGCACCGCGAAAGCCTGCCAGATTTTGGTGTACAATCCCGCCGCTTTCACTTCTTCCAGAATGATCTGGTCGGCATATTGTAAAATTGCCAGCCGCTCCTTCGTCACCTCTCCCAAGATGCGGATGGCTAGACCCGGCCCTGGAAACGGCTGGCGGTTGATGATTTCATCGGGCATTCCCAACTCCCGTCCCAGTGCCCGGACTTCGTCCTTGAACAGTTCGCGCAAGGGTTCCAAAAGTTTGAGGTGCATTTTTTCCGGCAGTCCGCCCACGTTGTGATGGCTTTTGATGACTGCTGACGGCCCCTTGAACGAAACCGATTCGATTACATCCGGGTACAGCGTTCCCTGTGCCAGAAAGGTGAAATCCTCACCCAGGCGTTTGGCTTCTTTCTCGAACACTTCGATAAACACATTGCCGATGATTTTGCGTTTTTCTTCCGGGTCGGTCACGCCTTTCAGGCGGTTTAGAAACTGTTCGGAGGCGTCGACCACATCGAGGTTGATGTGAAAATTGTCGCGGAAGGTTTTTTCGACCTTATCGCGTTCTTCTAATCTCAGCAGGCCGTTGTCGATGAAGATGCAGGTCAAATGATCGCCAATGGCCTTGTGCACCAGCACCGCGACGACGGAAGAATCGACCCCGCCGCTTAAGCCGCAAAGGACTTTTTCTTTTTTCACCTGATTTTTGATGGCCTGCAGGCTGAATTCGGCCAGGGAATCGATTTTCCAGTTGCGTAGGCATTTGCAGATTTTGAATAGAAAGTTTTCCAGAATTTTTTTGCCTTCGGCGGTATGCACCACTTCGGGATGAAACTGCAGGGCGTAAATTTTGCGCAATGGATCTTCGATCGCGGCGATCGGCGAATTCGTCGTGAAGGCCGTGGACTTGAGCCCGAAGGGAAGTTTGGAGATGCGGTCGCCGTGGCTCATCCACACGATGGACTTGTTATTGATGTCGTCGAACAAATGGGAGAACTCGCGGATCATCAACTCCGCCCGGCCGAATTCACGGTGCGCCGATGGGTCCACCTTGCCACCGAGACTGTGGGTGATGAGTTGCATTCCATAGCAAATGCCAAGAATCGGGATGCCCGACTCAAAAATTCCCCGGTCGCAAAGGGGCGCGCCAGGGGCGAGAACGCTTGCCGGGCCGCCGGAGAGGATGATGCCTTTCGGTTTAAATTCGAGAATTTGTTTGAGCGTCCAGGTGCAGGGGTGGATTTCGCAATACACTTCGCTTTCCCGCACCTTGCGGGCGATGTTCTGGGTGTACTGCGAGCCATAATCCAGAATCAGAATTTTCTGCTGGTGGAGTGTATCGGTCGTCATTCGCTCGAATATGTAATAAGGGTTAAACGAAATTTCCGCTTCGGTGGGTGGCCGGGTCCGGCACGTCCACCTTCAATCAACAGGGTCTATACAATGGTTATTCGATGTTGTAGTTGGGCGCTTCGTTCGTCACGATCACATCGTGGACGTGGCTTTCTCTCAAACCGGAAGGGGTAATGCGGATGAAGGTGGATTTGGTGCGCATTTCTTCGATGTTTTCGCAGCCGCAATAGCCCATCGCCGCCCTGAGGCCGCCTAGCAGCTGGTGAACGGTGAACGACAGGGACCCACGGAAAGGGATTCTGGCTTCCACGCCTTCGGGAACCAGCTTGCTTTCCGAAAGTTCCCGTTCCTGAAAATAGCGGTCGCTGGACCCCTGGGACATGGCGCCGATGGACCCCATGCCGCGGTATTCCTTGTAGCTTCTTCCCTGATAGAGAATCTTTTCGCCAGGGCTTTCCTCGGTGCCCGCGAACAGCGAGCCGATCATCACCGAATTGGCGCCGGCGGAGATGGCTTTGGAAATGTCGCCGGAATATTTGATACCGCCATCTGAAATGATGGGGACGCCGTGGCTTTCGGCCACCTTGACGCATTCTCCGATAGCCGAAACCTGCGGCACGCCCACTCCGGTGACGATGCGGGTGGTGCAGATCGAGCCCGGCCCCACGCCTACCTTGACCGCGTCGGCCCCGGCATTAATCAAGGCCTCGGTGCCTTCCGCCGTCGCCACATTGCCGCCGATCACCTGCAGATCCGGGAAACTGGTCTTGATGCCGCGGATCGTTTGCAGGACTTTTTCCGAATGCCCGTGGGCGCTGTCGATGGCCAGCACATCCAGCCCCACCTTGACCAGCTGGTCGATGTGTTCCATCGGGCTATTTGAGACTCCGAGAGCCGCGCCGACCAACAGGCGGCCCTTGGAATCCTTCACCGCATTGGGATACTGGCCGGATTTTTCGATGTCCTTGATGGTGATGAGGCCTTTGAGCGTCCCTTGACCGTCCACCACCAGAAGTTTTTCGATGCGGTTGTCGTGCAGTAATTGTTTCGATTTTTCCAGCGGCGTGCCTTCCGGGATGGTCACCAGTTTGGTGGTCATCAGGTCGCGGATGGGTTTTTCCAGGTCCTTTTCAAACCTGAGATCGCGGTTGGTGAGAATCCCCACCAGCTTGGTGTCTTTGGTGATGGGAATGCCGGAAATGCTGTATTTTTTCATCACCTCCAGCGCTTCGTTGATTTTCTGGTCCGGATGCATGGTGATCGGGTCCGGGATCATGGCCGTCACCGCGCGTTTGACCTTGTCCACCATTTTCCTCTGCATGTCCGGGGTCAGGTTGCGGTGGATGATGCCGATTCCCCCCTC
>JAJDBE010000224.1 GCA_029261515.1 Nitrospinaceae bacterium
TCATTGCCCTGGTAAGTGGCGATCACCTTGGCGCCCGCTTTAAGAAAGGCTTCGGACACCGCCCTGCCGATCCCCCGTGTGCCTCCCGCGACGATAGCCGTTTGACCTGTAAAATCAAATTGCATGGATTCGCTTGTCGTCAAGGTCTGTGGCGGCCAGGTTCAAGACAGGTAAATTTGGTTGCGGTTTTAAGCGGAAGCGGTGATCAACTCTTTTCCTGTTTCCAGGGACCGGGTGAACTTGTCCACTTCGTTGGCGACGATGACACCGTAATTGGCGGCCCCCAGCCATCCCGACATGATGATTCCCACCGAACCGGAGTGAAACAAACCGGAAATCTGATTCGGTAACTCGCGGCTGATCTTCAGCCCCTCGAACTTGGTGCCAAAGGACGTGCCGCTGGGATGCAGGGTATAGCGTTTGAAGGTCTTCGGCGTCGCCGCTTCCACATGATCGACTTTTTTGCGAATGTCGGGAACGTATTTTTCCAGAGCGTCGAGGGTGGTCTCGATCAGATGGTTTTTCTCGCGTTCGTATTCTTTTTCGTCCAGATCGGCCCAGTCCTCATATTTGGCGTTGGTCGAGGCCACAATCGAATAGCGGTCGGTTCCGGGCCGGATTTCAGGATAATAAAATGAAAACGTCCGGCTGGTCACGTCCTTGCCCAGTATCTTTTCGGTATTGTATTCATCGGCAACGGAAGAAAACAGGAGATCGCCCACATAGTCGATGGTTTCACCTTTTTTAATCCCCATATACACCTGACAGCTGGAATTGTTCAGCCGCACTTGTTTGACTTCCTGCATGAATTCGGGGCTGAAGTTTTCATCGCCGACCAGCCGGTGCACCGTGGTGAGCAAGTTGGAATTGGAGAGAACCGATTTGCAGGCGATGTCCTTGCCGTTGATTTTCACTCCTTGCACCGCACCGTCTTCCACATGCACTTTTTCCACCAGACAGTGGTTGCGGATATCGACGCCGTTTTTGATCAGCTCCTTCTTCATTTTTTTGATGAGCTGGTCGGTTCCCCCCTGATAAGTGAACACGCCCTTGTCCATGAAGTTGGAGAACACGATGCCATAAGTCAACGCCGGATCGTCGAGAGTGGAGCCGTTGGCGTAGGTGATGGGTTCCATGAGAAAGCGCCACACGTCCTTACGGCCAGGGAAAAATTTCTCGAACAGCTCGCGGGTGGTCATCACCAGATCGTCGTAAAAGTTCATGCCCCGCACCGTGTCGAAAAAATCGTCGATCACATGCTTCATGATGCCAAAGCGTTCGCGCAGAATGCGGTTGAAGTCAACCTTGTCGAAGGTGGTGTCCAGGGTGAACTGCGGGTTGTCGAAGTGGATTCCTTTTAAGCGGATGACCGAGTCGGCCATTTCCTGGGTCCAGTATTTGCGGAAGGTTTTGATCATGCCGCAGGGGAAGCCGTGCAGGGAAATATCCATAATATGACCGCCCCGGCGTTTGAACCAGGTGGCCAACCCCCCCAGGTTATAATGGTGCTCGGCCAATAACACCGAGTGCCCAAGTCTTGCCAGTAGATTGGCGGCAGTCATTCCCGCAAGGCCACTGCCGACCACCACCACATCGTAAACAGACTTCGCGCCTTTTAACCAGTCCCGTGCCATAAATCTCTATTCGTTAGGGGTTATTGAGTTCCGAGTTGTTTTTGCAAAACGTGGAGATTGGCCATCGAAATGCCACTCAAGGTTGCGCCAATAATACCCAAAAAACCCTGATCCGTACCGCAAATAAACAGGTTTTTAACGGGGGTCGCGCCATTTTTCACCTTACGGGGAGACCCGTAAACCGCTCCGTTCAAATGCCCTGTGTATTTTTGGATGGTTTTGGGCGTAAACGAGTCTAAAAATACCACAGAATCGCGAAAATCGGGGAAAAATGTCAAAATCGAATCCAGCGCCTGTGTTCGCCATTGTTTTTTCGCCTGCACGTAATCCTTCCTCAGAAGTGCGTTCCAGCCCGAAAAACAAGCCAGGTTGGTGAGGCGTAAAAGACCCTCTTTAGGCGGTTCGGAATAGTCGAAATTGTTGGAACAGCACAAAACTCCGCTGGTTATGTCGATCAGATCTTGCGGGACGCGATACTCGAACCGGGGCCGAGTGCTGAAAAACACGATACTCTTATCAAACCCCAGATTCCGCGGTTCCTGGTTCAGAACAAACAGCGATTCCATGAACGACAGCTGGCCCGTCGGCCACGTCTCGACTTCCGACATTTCTGGCAAACACCGCTTCAGGGTTTCGACATAGCCCATCGAGGAGATCACGGTTTCCGCCGCAAGGGTTTCGCCTCCCTTTAACGTAACCGACTCGACTTTTCCCCTTCCCGCATTGATCGACTCGACTTCGGCTCCCATCCTGAGCTCGCCGCCAGCGGCTTTATATTTCTCCACCAGCAAAGAAAGCAGAAAATGCATTCCCTTCTCAGGCTTGGCCAGCCCTTCCATGAAAATACTTTTGAACATGATGACGAATTGATAAAAATCCATGTCCCCTTCTCGGGCATTGCCATAAAACATCAGCGGGCAACACAACATGTCGATCAAGACCGGATCGGAAAGGAAACTCTTAAGCACCGTGGAAGCCGAGGTCCGGGTGTCCCCTTCGAGGTCGATCTCATCAAACGTCTCGATTTTCCGCACCAGTTTGCGAAACGCGTCGATCTGACTGGGAAACTGCTCCGCCACTTCCTGCACAAAAAATTCAAACTCGTTGGTGAAACGGAGGGACTTTTCCGGAAATCGGATCTCCGACATATGTTGCGGGCACAACTGGAAATCCTCGTGACGGAAGCGAAGCTGTTTTAAGAGTTTGCCAAGCGGCGAGGTGCGCACTCCCTTAGGCGTGTAATTGGTCATCGCGTGCAGGCCGACATCGAAGGTCCGGTTCTTGCGCTGATAAAAGGAGTTTAACCCGCCGACTTCGATGTGCTTTTCGACGATGCACACCTTTTTATCGAAATGCGCAAGGCGAATGCCGGCGGCCAGTCCGGACAAACCGGACCCTATGATCAACACGTCGTAGGTCATGAATTCGTAGGAAAGTTCTTAATGAGGGAATGAATCCCCGGCAAAAAATATCCCCGGATGCCTGTTAAACAACCGGGGAGGCTATTATAAAAGGATTGGAGATTTCTCTGCAGAAAAAAAAGGGGGAGAACCCGGCTAAATCGGGTCGAAACAACCTAACCGGCGAACTGCCGGTCCTTCAGAAGAGGCTGAAGGTAGGTAACGCAACTGGCCATGGTCGCCAGATGCTCGTAATCTTTTTCGGGCACTTCAATATTGAAGCGCTTTCTCAGCTCCATCACGATATCGAGAAAGTCCATGGAATCCAGATCGATCTGGTCGCGTAACTTGGCGGTGTCATTGATGGAATTGATATCCTCATCAGGCGCAATATCGTTGAGAATGTCGATAATGGCTGCTCTGACTTCTTCTCCTGTCATCAGGCTCCTCCTAAATTGCTGATTCTATGGAAATCATTTATAAATTTCAATACTAAACTAGGCTTCAAAGCGTTTTACAATCAAAACCGAGTTGATACCAAACATACCAAACGAATTATTCATTATATAATCGACCCGGTCCAGCTTTTTCGGCGTGTTGGCGACGATATTTTCAAGCGCGCAATCCGGGTCCAGTTCATCGAGATTGATGGTGGGATGCACCCAGCCGTCCTCAAACGCCGGTAAATTGCCAGCCAGTTCCAGCGTCCCGGCGGCACCCATCGTATGCCCGATAAAACTCTTGGTATTGTTGATCCACACCGTTTTTTCCCCGCCAAAAACATCGCGGAGAGCAATGCATTCCTGAATATCCCCAAGCTTGGTGGCCGTCGCATGCGCGTTTAGAATGTCGATATCTCCAGGCTTGAGATCCGCTTTTTTGAGCGCCAGCCGAATACATTCCGCCTGCCGCACCGGTTCCGGAAGAATAAAATCGTGAGCATCGGAATTGGTCGCATAGCCCACGATTTCTCCGACAATTTGTGCGCCGCGCTTTTTAGCGTCCGGCAACCGCTCCAGCGTGTAAATGCAACCGCCCTCGGAACAGACAATGCCGTTGCGTTTGATATCAAACGGACGGCTCGCCTTGGTCGGGTCCCCATGTTTGGCCAGGGCGCCTTCGCTGTTGAAGCTGGCGAAAATGCCAAACGTATGAATGCTTTCCGAAATCCCGCCTGCCAGGGCCAGGTCGACTTCTCCCAACCGCAACATCTGCAAGCCCTGAATGACCCCCATGTTGCCCGCCGCGCAGGCTGCCCCGATCGTATAATGGGGACCGGTGATCTTCATGTTCAAGGTCACTTCCCCAGCGGGATTGTTGGCTACTGTCCTGGGGTTGTGATGATGCGACCAGAACTTGACGTCGTAATCGTACTGGCTGATATTGTAGACTTCGTTTTCGGTCTCGACGTTGCCGTGCTCGGTCACCCCGATATAAACCCCGACGCGCGACCGGTCGATCTTTTCCAGATCAATCCCGGCATCCGCCACCGCTTCCCTGGCGCAATATATGGAAACCGATCCGGCTCTTGTGCCCCGCCGCAGCTCCTTTTTCTTTTGATACCTCAGCTCGTCGAACTCACAAACCCCCGCAAGCACCTCGCCCATATACCGGGTTTCAAACTTGCGGACCCCTGATTTTCCCTCCAGCAGGCTCTTGCGGAAATCCTTCAGGTTGTGACCGTTCGGAGCGGTCAGCCCGACTCCCGTGATGACAATACGCTGTTCAGGGCTAACCCGAGGTTCCATTATCAATTAAATTAAGGAGATCTAAAGTTGCCTGATCCTGAGGCGGGACGAAAATATGAACGATAAAAGCGATTCAACTGCTGGTTTGTAATGTTTCCGACACTGGCGGTCTATCGGTGGTTGCTTCATCAGAACTGACCGGAAAAGGGGTGCAATTTAACACAAAAACCACCTCCAAACCAAGAAAAAACCATTCCTCGTTCAGTGAATTATTTTCCAGGATTTGTATTGATCAATAATCGCAGGAAAAGGCCAAAAGACTTGAAAAATTGATGTCCTCTTCCAAGGGTTGGGGGAACCCCATCCCGTGAGTTTTCTGGAAATCCTAAACTGGGCTTTATTTAGACTTAATATTAATTATAATATTGATTAATTAGGCCTTATGAAATAAGCTAAATATAAGAATTACAATTATTGTAAAAATAAATAAATAGCCCTGCACGATTTTTTTAATCAAGGTGGAAAAGAAAATCCACTGGTCTTTTACGTATGATTTGGTGGTTCCCTATCAACCGTCATATTTCTACATCCAGTTTGCAAACAACATGATCCACCTTTCTTTGAAACAGAAAACCTATTTGAACTTTGCCATTTTGTTCCTGGTTATTTTTTCCTCGGGCGCAGTCATTTTATTTGCCCTCTACAACGCCCGGGAAGATGCCGAGATCATAAATTCTCTTGGCCGCCAGCGAATGCTCGCCCATCAGATGGCACAATCGATTTTCGGATTTTCCATGGCCAAGAGCCAGAGGAATACCCTGGAACGGCAAATACAGTCTTTCGACCAATTCATAACTCAAATGCGAAAAACATACACGGAAGCCGTCATTGGCAAGACCAGGGAAATCGGTATCCCCTTAAGTATGGATCCAGAGGCGGAATCCCACCCCGCAATTCCTTTTCCCGCTACCTTCACCCGGATGGTGAATGAAAAATTTGGCAGCACAAAAGGATTTGCGATCGACATTATTTCCAAAGATCCCGTCAACCCCCGACAAAACTTGAAGAGCGACCTGGACCGGGAAGCAAATGATTTCCTGGAAAAATCTTCTGAAAGTTTTTTCAGCAAAGTCATAGAAGATAACGGCAAGCTATATATGGCGCTTTACAGCCCGGACCGGGCCACGGTAACCGCCTGCGCCAACTGTCATTCCGCCCTGAAAAAAAGAGAGGTCCGCATGGGAGACATGCTGGGCATTCGTCGTTACAAATTGCTCTACTCCGAAGATGTCGCTTTGGGAAATGCCGAACTCCACGCCACCTTAAACCAATACATCGCCGCAAATTGGATATTCAAGCAAACTCTTTCCGCAGTCCAGTCAGGAGGAGAGTTGCCATTGGACCCCTCTAGAGACTTATGGAATAAGATTCAGCCCGTTTCTGAAGTAGCATTTCAAAACAAAACAAAAGTGATCGAAATACAACTTGCCGCTCTGGAGGAATCCGTTGGCAAACTATTAACCCTGGAAACCGATTCCCTTCCTTATCGCAAGGCCCGCTGGGAGATATCCCGCCGCGCCGAGGATCTGCGAAATCTGAGCGATGAACTGGTTACCCTTTACGAATCCATCGCGATAAGGAACCAAAGGACCATTCTGCTTGCCGTCGTCACTACAGGAGTATTCACTCTGATTGTCTTGATCTATCTGGCTTCCTATTTGACGGTTAACATCATCAGACCCATCCAAAAAATATCAAAAAAATTGACTGAGATCGCAAAAGGCCAGTTGAGTCAGAAAAAATTGAATGTGCGGTCGAAAGATGAAATCGGCGCTTTGAACCAATCCTGCAATGGATTAATTGATGGACTGCAACATTTTATCAAATACTCGGAAGACATCAATTCAGGCCAACTGAAAGCTCACCACTTCGATCTCGAAGGGGATTTTGAAACTTCCCTGGGAAAAATGCTTATGACCGCTGAAGCCAAGCAAAAAGCACAACTAGAACTGCGGAAAGTCCACATGGGACTGGAACACCGGGTTCAGGAACGCACCTCGGAACTTTTGCAATCCAATGAAGTCTTAAAACAAGCCCAATCTGATCTTCACCTGAGCGAAGAACGCGCGAGGATGGTCATCGATACCGCACATGACGCCTTTATTTCCATCAACTCGGAGGGAGAAATTGTTCAGTGGAACAACAAGGCGGAAGAAATATTTGGCTGGCGTGCTGACGAAATCATGGGAAAAAATATATCCGCCACAATCATTCCGGAGAGTCATCGAGAAGATTACCGGGAAGGTTTAAAAAGATTTTTGGAAACCGGGAAAAGCAAAATATTAAATACACGGGTCGAGTTGACCGCCGCGAACCGGGATGGGCGAGAATTTCCTGTGGAAATTTCCGTTTCTCCGCTGCCGGTGGACGATTCCTATCATTTCAATGCGTTCATTCAAGACACCACCCAAAGAAAATTTATTCAGACCCAGTTGAACCACGCCCAGAAAATGGAATCGATCGGCCAACTAGCGGCAGGCATCGCACACGAGATCAATACCCCGATGCAGTTTGTCGGCGACAATACGCTTTTCCTGGAACATTCTTTCCGGCAGATATTTGATACGGTAAAAGAATGCGACAAGCTTTTGCAAGACAGCCAACACGGGACCATTTCCGAGAAAGCAGTGGAAGACTTGAAGTCGACTTTCAAAAAAAACGATATGAATTATCTTGCCGAAGAAGTACCCCTGGCGATCGAGCAATCTCTCGAGGGAGTCAAACGAGTATCAAGTATAGTGAAGGCCATGAAGGAATTTTCTCACCCCGGCTTGGAAGAAAAAATTCCTACCGATCTAAACAAAGCCATTGACACCACCCTGACCGTCGCAAACAACGAATGGAAATATGTGGCTGATGTAGTGAAAGAGTTCGATGCCAGCCTGCCTTTGGTCCCCTGCTTTGTCAATGACTTCAACCAGGTTATTTTAAACACCGTGGTCAATGCCGCCCATGCCATCGCCGACGTGGTTAAAAACAAGGGAGACAAAGGAACCATCATCATCACCACCTGTCAAACGGAGGAGTGGGCGGAAATCCGCATTCAGGATACGGGAACGGGAATTCCGCCACATGTGAAATCCAAAGTTTTTGATCCATTTTTTACCACCAAAGATGTGGGAAAAGGAACCGGGCAAGGCCTCGCCATCGTACACAGCGTAATCGTTAAAAAACATCAGGGAACCGTTGCGCTGGAAACGGAAGTTGGACAGGGAACCACATTTATATTCCGGTTACCGATCAACCCGCAAAAGGAAATCAAGGAGAAATAAATGAAGAAACGAATTCTTTTTGTGGACGATGACCCCACCATCCTTCAGGGATTCAAGCGCATGTTGCGGCAAATGCGTGAAGAATGGGAAGCGGATTTCGCCGAAAGCGGCGGCCAGGCCCTTAAGATGATGGAACGCGACCCTGTAGATCTGGTGGTGAGCGATATGCGTATGCCGGGAATGGACGGCGCACAACTTCTGCATGAGGTTAAAACTCAGTTTCCCGACACCATCCGCATTATCCTGTCCGGCCAGGCGGAAGAGGAGTCCTTAATGCGCGTGGCGGGTTCTATGCATCAGTTTCTGTCTAAACCCTGCGAGTTTGAAACCCTGAAAGAAGTGATCGACCGCGCCTGTTCCCTGCGCGATTATTTGGACAATCCAGAGTTGAAGCGGGTGGTATCGCAATTGCAGTCCATCCCTTCCTTCCCCAAACTTTATAATGACCTGATGAACGAAATAAAATCTCCCGGGGTCACGATAGAAAAAGTAGGAAAAATCATTTCCCAGGATATTGGCATGTCCACAAAAATCCTGCAATTGGCGAATTCGGCCTTTTTTGGATTCTCCAGCAAAATCGGAAGCGCCGCCCAGGCGGTGGAAATCCTCGGTCTCGACACCATTCAGGCTCTGGTGCTCACTCACGATATATTTTCCAAGATTGATAAATCCAAATTGAAGCATATATCTATCGACCGGATTTGGGATCACAGCATGAATACCGGGAAATTTGCCCTGCAAATTGCCAAGGCGGAAAAAAGGGACTCCCCGACCCGGCACTTTGCATTCACCGCCGGACTGGTCCATGAAATCGGCATGCTGGTCATTGCCGAGAATTATCCCGATCAATTCGAGGAAGCCATATCCTTGGCCTTAAATAATAAAATTGGGTTTTTCGAAGCCGAAGAGCAAATTCTGCATACCTCCCATGATAAAGTCGCGGCCTATTTACTCGGGCTTTGGGGACTGCCCGACCCCATAGTGACAGCGGTGGCATTTCATCATAATCCCGAGGCTTATCCAGGCTCGGACGTGTGCCCTCTGACATTTTTACACGCCGCTAACGTGTTTGAAGATGAATTGAACCAAAATATGAAATTCCCGGATTGCCTTGGAATGAAGGAAAGTTATCTTAAAAAATTGGGTGTCTGGGACCAGATCCCAAAATGGAAAAAAATCTGCCAAAATCTTGAACAGGAATAATGACCATGAATGAAAAAATTCTTCTCGTCGACGATGAACCGAATGTGCTCCAGGGATACAAGAGAACCCTGCGTAATAGTTTCGACATGGAAATAGCGCAGGGGCCGAAAGAAGGGTTGGCCGCCCTTGAAGAAAAAGGACCGTTTGCCGTTGTTGTATCCGACATGGCAATGCCAGAGATGGATGGCATACAATTTCTCACCCAGGTGAAAGCAAAGTCTCCTGACACTGTTCGCATCATGCTGACGGGTCATGCTGATCAACAAACGGCCA
>JAJDBE010000225.1 GCA_029261515.1 Nitrospinaceae bacterium
GGAATCCTGCCAGATGGCGGCGGAGGTTTTGTTGATGATCGAACCTCACATCAAACCGGGAGTGACGACCGATCAGCTCAATGATATTTGCCACGAATACATCGTGTCCCGCGGGGCGATCCCTTCTCCCCTGAACTATAGAGGATTCCCCAAGAGCATCTGTTCTTCGGTCAACGAGGAGATCTGCCACGGCATTCCCTCCAGCCGCAAGCTGCGCAACGGCGACATCGTCAATCTCGACATCACCACGTATTTTAAAGATTTTCATGGCGACACCAGCAAGACGTTTTTCGTGGGGTCCCCGAGGGCAAAGGCCAGCGGTCTGGTTGAAACGTGCCGGGAAGCCCTGCAACGGGGGATCGCCGCGGTGCGTCCGGGGGGAAGAACGGGAGACATCGGTTTCGCGATTCAGCAATTCGTCGAGTCCCGCGGCTATTCCGTGGTGCGTGAGTTTTGCGGCCATGGCATCGGCAGAACCTTTCATGAGGAACCGCAGATTCTGCACTATGGCAATCCGGGCGAAGGCGTGGAAATCAGAAAAGGCATGGTGTTCACCATCGAACCGATGATTAACCTCGGAAAACCCGATCTTCGTATACTTCCAGATAAATGGACAGCGGTGACACAGGACGGCTCGCTATCCGCTCAATTTGAACACACCCTGCACGTGACCGATGACGGAGTCGAAGTCCTCACCCGTCTCGATGGCAAAACCCAGTTTTAATTTTTTCCTCCTCCCGATCCATTATTGCCGAAGGTTTTCCTAAAATTTCATCCTTCTCAGATTTTCCTGTTTTCCAGGCTCTAAAAAGCTCACTTCAATAATTGGTTTTTACCTGGAAATCATCAGCGTTACCCTTCTGCCTGTGTAAACCACCAAACCCACGGTATTTGAGCACCCGCAATAGATGGGCTGTAACTTATTTTAAAATAATCTCTTACCGGAAATAAAAAAACCGGTGGTTGAAGCCAACCGGCCGAACTCGAATTTCAAAAGGGTAGGTTTTTTCAAGGTATTGCTTTAAAAGGAGTTATTCGACTCAAAAAAATGGAATGCAGTTTGCAGTAATAAATTAAAAAGTATCAGGATAAAGACCATGGAATGCGGTGAGTCAGGGCTTTTTAGCCCAACGAATCACAGAAATTAAATCAAATGGAGTCCTGTCATGAAGATCGAATTGCAATCCTTACCTTATAAAGAAGACGCGTTGAAACCTGCGATATCCGAAAGAACCGTTCACATCCATTATCATGGCCATCATCAGAGTTACGTGGAAAAGTTGAATAAGGAACTGGAAAAGACGAGGCCTGGAGGGAACTCAGAGATGAACTCAGTTTCGGCTTCTGAAAGTCTGGAAGAGATCATCCTGCAGTCTGTAGGCCATGTTTACAACCTGGCGGCCCAGATTTGGAATCACTCATTTTACTGGGAGTGTTTGTCTCCTTATGAAGGCAGCCCGGTCTCTGATACGCTTTCCAGGGCCATAGACAACGAAATGGGCGGCATGGAGTTATTTCACCGGCAATTCATCGAAACAGCCAGTTCAACCTTTGGCTCCGGCTGGACCTGGCTGGTGAAAGATGAAAACGGTTCCCTGCAGATTATCAATACGCATGACGGCGACAATCCTTTGTCGAATAACCTGCATCCATTGCTGGCCATCGACATGTGGGAACATGCCTTTTATCTGGATTACCAAACCCAGGACACGGAATATTTGTCCCGCATATGGAAGCAGATTCGTTGGGAATTTGTCAGCCAAAACTACGAAACCCCGTTTTCGGACCGTCTGCAAACCAACGCAGGGAAAAATCTAGTCCGAATGGTGGGTTGAAATAGGTTAGAAAATATTATGTAGACAAATTGAAACTCGTGCTTTGAAGGGAGCGCATTATGACTGAATTGGCTAGAAGCAAATGTTTTCCTTATTCAGAGGATATGCTTAGTTTCAAAGGCAAGGTGCTGGAGGATAATATGTCTCAATTGACGTATGAATGGAAATTAATAGACGGAAAATCCATTCAACGGGAATTCACCTTTGAGGGATTCACCCATGCGATTGCCTTTTTAAATGAAGTGGCGGAAATTGCCGAGGCGGAAGGACATCACCCGGACATTCATATTTTCTATAATAAAGTCCGGATCGATTTGTCAACGCATGCCATCAATGGACTGTCTGAGAATGATTTTATTGTTGCCGCTAAACTGGACAATCGGTATCCCTAAGAATTCAGATTCAAGTGCGCGAGGTAAAATCCCGTGTTTGGTTTTTACCTTCAGTGGAGCACACTCTATGGTTTGAAGGAAAGCTGTCCTCTGCAACCGGGAAGGTTTCTGGTTTTCTTTGGGCAGCCCCGTTTCTCTTTTGGGTTTTATATTATTGATAGCAGTTTTCGATTAGCCTTACCCGCCACAAAAGTCCTTGCCGAAACTTCCCTATTTGCCAATGTCCCCGGGACGTGCCATCGAGTCCTTTCCATTTTTGAAAATTTTTATTGATAACGATTGCTAATTTAAGAATCACACGCAACTATATATTTTTAAATGGTTTACGGGAGTTTGATCTTCTGCTAGAATCTCATTTTATATAGAAGGGTGGCTTCCCTTGGAATCAGACTATTAAAAACAACGTAAAAATTAAACCGCCGGATCAATCACTATAAACTTGGGAGAAGAAATTATGAAAGGTGATAAAAAAGTAATCGAAGCTCTGAACGATGTCCTGATGGCAGAGTTGACCGCTATCAACATGTATTACATTCATTACCGCATGCAGGATAACTGGGGATATGAAAAACTGGCGCATCATTCACGCGAGGAATCCATGGGCGAAATGAAACACGCGGATAAAATGATCGAGCGGATTCTTTATCTGGATGGAACGCCCGATATGGCAAAATACGATACTATTCTGGTGGGAGACACCGTCGAGGAACAATTGAAGAACGAGTACACGCTGGAAACCAAGCACGTTGCACGTTTGCAAAAGCACATTCGCCTGTGCATCGAAAAAAGTGATTTTGGCAGCAAGGAAATTCTGGACACTATTCTTGAAGAGACGGAAGAAAGCTGCGATTGGCTGGAAACCCAGTTTCAGCGCA
>JAJDBE010000226.1 GCA_029261515.1 Nitrospinaceae bacterium
CCAGCGTCATCATCACCAAACTGCCGTTCGATGTGCCCAAAGAACCCATCACCGAAGCCAGGCTGGAGGATTTGAAGCGGCGGTCCATCGACCCCTTCTCGCACTACCAGATTCCGCGCGCCATCATCCAGCTCAAGCAGGGGTTTGGCAGATTGATCCGCAAAAAAACCGATACCGGGGTGGTTTCGATTCTGGATTCGCGTGTGGTCAACCGGGGCTATGGGAAGCGGTTTATCCAGTCCCTGCCGCCCTGCCGGGTGGCGGATGATCTAAAGATGGTGCGGCAGTTTTTATCGCAGAGACAGCCGGTGGAAGCCGATGTGGATGAATTGAAGACTTGATTCGCGGAGAAAAATCGGGTTTTTGTTTCTGCCCTTAAGCTTTGCGGGCCAGTTCTTCTTCCTGCTTTTTGCCTCTGGATTTAGGGCCCATGTGATCGAGGATCATGCTTTTGAACCATTTCGATTCGTGCACGTTGTCGAAGTCCGGTTCGTTCATCCAGATGTCCTGATGCGGTAAAGAACCCAACTGCCTTGATTTTTCCAGCCATTCCTTGCATCCGGTTTCGTTAGCGAGCAGCGCCATGAGCCGCGCTAACGGATACGATCCACTGCCGGGGTCCAGTGCCTCGCCTTTTTGCAGTTTCTTTTTGGCGTTGGCCAGGAAGGGATGCACGTGGATGCCTTTTTTGGTTTTCGCCTGTTCCATCAGCGCCAGGCCCCAATTGATCCAGGCGTGGCTCATTTCCGGATTGAGGTCGATGGCGGCGGCGAAATTTTCTCCTGCCTTATTGAACAAGGTCTCGGTGTCCTTTTCATTGCCGCTCAAGGCTTTCTGGGCGAGAATCCATCCCAGGTTGTTGTAGGCCTCGGGATAGGCCGGTTTGACGACAAGTGCGGCCTGGTATTTTTCTTCTGCCGCTTTGTACAGTTTGGCGGTGTCCGGGAAATCCTTCCGCTGTGCCAGCCGGAACAGCACCGTGCCCCAGTTGCTCAAAGCTTCTGCATTTTGCGAATCGATGTCCAGCGCGGCGCGGTATTTTTCCGCCGCCTGGTTCAGGAACACGCTTTCCTGGCCTTTCTTGACTTGCGAAAGATGAAGGTAGACATTGCCCCAATTGGTGAGGGCTTCGGAGTGATTGGGTTTCAGCGTCAACACTTCCTGGTATTTGGCGGCAGCCTGGCCCAGGATGCTTTCGGCTTCCACATCGTCCACATTTTTTCCCATGAAAAATAAGGCGTTGCCCCAGGAGTTCAAGGCATCGGCGTTGTTGGCTTCGATTGCCAGGGAACTTTTGTATTTTTCCACCGCCTGGGTCATGAAACGGAAGGCTTTTTCTCCCTTGTTTTTCATTCCCAGAGTGAACAGGACCGAACCCCAGCCGTGCAGGGCTTCGGGCAGTTCTTTATTTAGAGACAACGCCGCTTGAAATTTTTCGATGGCCTGAGAGAAAAAGGACTCCGCGTTTTCTACGTTCCAGCGGGCGCCGCGCATCCACAGGACTTTGCCCAAGCTGGAATGCGCCTCGAAATAATCGGGTTTGATGACGATGGCGCTTTGAAATTTTTCCTGCGCCTGGGCCAGGAGGGAGTCGCCTTCTTCGTGATCCAGGTTTTCCGCCAGTTTCATGAGCACATGTCCCCAGGAATAAAAAGCTTCGGGGTGGCTCGGTTGGAAGTGGATGGCGCTTTGAAATTTTTCCATGGCTCTTGAAAACAGCTGCACCGCCTGGCCGCCTTTGACCCATTTGGCCTGATGCACCATGGCTTTTCCCAGCACGAACAGGGTTTCCGGAAGATCTTCGCGTAGCGACAGCGCCGACTGGAAATACTGCACGGCCTGGGAATAGAGCGGTTCGGCTTTCTTGTCTTTGAAGAGAAGACCGCGCTCGAAATAAATGACACCCAGCCAGTGGAACGCCTCATAATTTTTGGGATCGAGTTCCACGGTTTTGGCAAACTTTTCTCCCGCCTGGGAATAGAGTTTTTCAGTGGCGTCGCCCGATTCCCATTTGGCCAGTTCCATCAGAACCAGCCCCAGTTGGAAAAAGGCTTTGGATATGTCCGGTTTGATTTCCGAAGCCGCCTGATATTGGTCCGCCGCTTTTATCAAATATGACGAAGGCGATTCGCCATTTTCCTGCGTCTTAAACTGCTGCATGAGATCGTCGCCCTTCATCACATAGGCCCAGTACAACAGTTCCGCAAGCTCAACCGAGTTGGTTTTATCGTATTGCTTGCGGTAGGCCAGCACGGCGTCGGCATCGCCTTTAAGGAGATGCTGTTGTGCCGCGAGGACCGAAGTCACGCGCTCCTTATGTTCGGGAGAGGTGTCGAGCGCCACGGTCTTTGCGGCATCCGTTGCAGGTGAACTTTCATATTGGGCGATGGCGACTTTCATCTCCCGGCAGAGCGCCCCGGTGATATCGATGGTGTCTTCCTGACCCGGAATGGGGAAGGGCGCAATGGATTGCGCGAACTGGTTTAAATAACTGAACGGACGCGAAACAAACTCCGGCGGCAGTGTTCCCAACGAGCGCGTTGCGGTGACGAAAAAAGAATCGGCATCTAAGCCTCCGATATAAACCGCGCCATTATTTTTGCCAAGAAGCTCTTTTTGCACGTGCTCAGGCGGAAGCTCTTCCAAACCGATCCAGTACAATCCTTTCTCAAATCGATCCACCTTTTTTAAATACTCAAATACGGGGTCCTGGACGCCACGGTATCCGACAACGATCCAGGGGACATCCTTACCGGCATCTTTAAGCACAGGTTCCAGTAACTTTTGCAGTGCCTCGAAACCTTCCCTGGTGTGAGGCGCAACGGCTCCCGGTTTTTGACCGTGCAGATGGACGATGGACTTGCTGCGTATCGATCCATCGCCTTTGTGTAAAGAGGCGGCGCCATCGTAGACCGCCGGAAATTCACCCAGAAGCGAACAGGCTTTTCGTGCCAGTGAATCGAAGTTGGTGGTCAATAGACGATCAATATAACCTTCTTTCAGCCACTGCGCGACGGCGATGTGTGTCCAATTGACTTTGTTGTTGCTGTTCCATTCTGAAAACAGTTTGTCTTGATCCTGAGGAGCCAGTTTGGCCATCAGATGATGGAAGTCCTTCTGTTGGGATTCGGCATAAACTTTTGGGAATTCCTTTTGTATCCGGTCTGCCATTCCTTTTGCATCGGGAATTCCCGCGGACACCGAACAGCCCGAGCCTGTCAGCAGGACGCACCCCTTGCCTTTGGACTTGGCCTCTTTTAAAGATTCGATAATGGGATCCAGGGAACGCGTCATTGACTCCTCCGTTGGTTTTGTCGGATGCTGGTTCAAGTGTTCTGCGTTGCTACAGCTTTGGACTTGAACTTTTTGAAAAGCAGAAATCCGGCAAAAACATTTGCTCCTATAGCAGTGAGACCTAAAAACAGGTCCAGTCTTCCGATCAGGGCCGTGAAAAATAAAAAGTAGGTGAAATCCCGATTGGCCAGTTTGTCGGACAGGTTGCTCTCTTTTGTTTGTTTATTGTTCGCTGCGGCGGCTTGGGTTTTCTGTTGAATGATTTCAGGGCTGAGCACTAAAAAAGAGATGAAGCTGCCCACCACTGCCGCAATTCCGAGATACACAAAAATGATCTTGCCGGTCGCCGCATACAACCCCAGGCCGATGCAAAAGAAGACGGCAAAATGCACGATGTTGTCGCACAAAATATCCAGTTGTTTGCCGAAAGGCGATTCAAGAAACTTGAGCCTTGCCACTTCGCCATCGGTGCAGTCGATCCAGGCCGATAAAAGCAGCAGGCTGGCGCCTATGATCCCTGCCACATAGCTTCCAGGCAGGAAACAGCCGGCAGAAGCCAACCCGACGACCAGGCTGATGACTGTGATCTGATTCGGTGTGAGAGGGGTGTGGATCAGCATCCGCGTCAATTGCCGGGAAATGTGCCGGGTGACGTGCCGGTCCATGAAGCTGTCATTACTCAACCCGCAGGTTTGAATGAGTTCGGCGTCATGTACTTGAAAATCCTTTTCTTCTGTAATGCGTCCTTTCCCGGTGGCCGTCAGGAAACCGGCAGGGCGGTCGGATTTTTGCCAATCGCCACTAGGCGAGCCGGATGGCTGCAACTTTTTTTCCAGCCAGGGAGCAAGACCGGATTGCGTGAGTCCCTGTAACAGGGCATTCACTTCACTGGAATCGAGAGAAAGAATTTGGAACGATTTATTTTGTCCGAAAGAAGCCTTGCACCGGGTTTTTTCAATGATCGTTTTGTTGTGCAGCGAAGCGCCATCGAGAAAAAGAACGCCTGTGGCTGTGTTCATGGCCTCGAGTAATATTTGCGAATCTGAAAGACATTCGAGTTTCAGTTTGACGCGCGAATCCGCGGAAATTTTTTGACAGAGATCCTCAATCGTCGGCCCATTTTTTTCGGCCAGGAGGATCAGCCGTTCCACGCCGCCTCGTTGCAAGGTGAGGACATTGCGCAAAAGAAACGGCACTCCAGCAATGGCATGCCAATACCAGTCCGTTGCACTCCACGAGGAGGGCGGATGCGGCAGGACCATAACCACAAGCCAGTTTTTGTCGGCCAAGCCGGATTCTGATGTTTCAGGTGACTCTGTCATAAGTGAATTCGAATAATAGGTCGATACCTGCAAGGATAGCAAAAAAGTCAAAAAAATCAATAGGGTAAGGGGTTTTCAGGTGGGGTAATTTTGCCTCCAGATGCGCTTATTCGTCAGCCGGCGGTTGAATTTGACTGAAAGAACGCCGGTTAATTTGAGGGCAGGGTCTGAAAGCAAAAATGGGGTGATTGGGGATTTTTTCAGGTGGTACGGGGGATGCTTCTTTTGACCCAAAACAAGGCCAACGCGAAAGCCACCGAACCGAATCCCGCCAGCCACAGGAATAGATCGGTGCGTCCAAAAATCGCAAAAACGAGAATGATGTAAATGAAATTGCGGCTGGCCAGAAGTTGAATGAGATCGTAAACCCAGGTCCCTTGAAAAAAATTTCCCTTGCCGCCTCTGGGATAATAAATGAAAAGCAGGATGACGATACTGCTGACGATCAGGAGCAGGAAGGGAACCAATGCATAGGCCAGTCCTTCGGTGCGGGCGGCTCCGATCATCATGCCTGTAAAAATGAACACGTTGATGAGATTGTCGCAAATGGTGTCCAGTGTTTCGCCGAATTCCGATTCCATGAATTTCAAGCGGGCCACGTCTCCATCGCAGCAATCCCAGATGGCGGTTCCCGCAAGCAGGAGGCCGCCGAACACTTCTCCCATGTGGCTTCCCAACGCAAAAAACCATCCGGCAAAAAGGCCGATCAACAGTCCCATCAGGGTTATCTGGTTGGGCGTTAACGGAGTTTTGACCAAAACCGAAGAGATGGGAATGGAAAAAAGGGAATTAAACCACTTGTCCATGATTTGGGTGTAATGGTGTTTGTGTTTTTGGATCAATTGCTGTTCCGCCTGCCGGGCGGCAGGGCCGTCCGTTATGGCTTTAAGAAAAAAGGGTTCCTGTTCTTCAATTGGGATGACATCGGCGGGATGTTCAAGTGTGTTGTTCTTCAGGTAATATTCCAGAGCGTGCAGTTCCTGGGCTGGGAACAGATAAACGCTTTGCCGCTTGTCTTCCGGGTAACCTAACTGGGCGATGTTAGTTTTGTTCTGGCGCAGGGGGCCGCAGGATTTCCAGAGGAACTCCCGGATCAATTGGGTGGTGGCCACCTGGTTGCCTTCCATCAGGAGGATTCCAGAGGGACCCCCTAGCAGGCGGATTTTTTCTTCCTGCGGTTTGTGCAGAAACTCAGGATAGCGGAACCAGTTCAGTTTGCCTTTAAAACGGAAATCTTTTTTTATTTTGTCCAAAGTGGTGCGGCGTTCGGACTCGGCGACATCTTTAGAGAGCAGGGTGAATTCTTCGACTCCGGCGCGTTGCAGTGTCAGAATCAGGCGTTTGAACAACGGCAGCCCTGCGATATCGTGGTCCAGCAGAAGCCGGTAACTGGAAACAGGGGGAACCAGTAAAACAGCAGCAGGTCGAAGAGGTTCCATCTTAAAAATTGGTTTTATTTTATTTTCTTAATAATCCGTAGGTGGGACTATAAATGAAAGTGGCCAAAATTGATAATTTATCTTTTTTGATGTTGATGGGGAAAGGGTAGAAGGGAGCGGCTTCTTTCACCGCCTTGAGAGCCGCGAAATCGAGAATCTCGTGACCGGATTTTTCGACCAGGCGAACGCCGATCAGGTTGCCGTCCTTGGAAATCCGGAAGCGCAGGGTGAGCTGTCCGCTGACGCCCCGTTCCGCCGCTTCCACAGGGTAAGTCCAGACGCGTTCGATCTGATGTTTGATGCGGGCAAAATAGGAAGCGTATTGAGTCTCCGTGGTGTCGAGAGAAACCACTTCGTCGTCATCGGCCTCGTCCAGGCTGTCTGTATCCAGAGCGGCGTATTTATCCGGATCGAATCCATCGAGAAGCGAAAGCGAACCCTTGCTGCCGGCGCTCAAACTGGATTTTGTTTCAGTCTGCTGTTTTTCCTTGGCCTGGGGTAAAAAGGTTCCTCTATCTGAAATGGGAAACGAGTTTTTGCTTTCCTCGGTTTTCTGTTTTGCCATCGAGGGAGTCACGCTTTTTTGCGGCGGGGTCTGCACCTTTTTCGATACCTGGGGAATTCCTGAGGATTTGGGAACGGTGGTTTTCTGGCGCCGGTATTGTTTGTCCAAATTCTTGTTCAAATTGGAATGCGCGCGGGTGTCATGACTGGCCAGCAACTGGGACGAGCGGGGTTTTTCGGTTTTCTCCGGTTTGGGAGCATCGACGATGGTTCCCTTCTCCAGCTTGGTTTTGGGCTTGTCCGCTTCCAGATACTTTATCTGCACCGGCGGTGGCGGTGGCGGCAGAGAACTGCGCGTGGGAATCAAGGCCTGGAGAATGAAAACCACCAGGTGAACGATGAGAGAAATCAGAATGAACCGCTCAAGGCGAGTGCGGTCCAGCAAACTATTGCCCAGCCAGAATCGTCCCGATAAAACCGGTTCGCCCGCCAATTGCTCCATGATAGATGTGTGTTTAGACTGCATCAGCCCTCTAAGGATAACTCCTTTAATACTGATAATTTACCCGTAAACCCCGGCGAGTGCAAGCTGGAAACGCCTGCTGGATAAGGCCAAGACCGCCCATAGGAATTCTTCCTTTTGATTTTCCGCGGTCGTTAGCGAACCGGTTTTTTTAATGCGGCTGATCCCGGTTCGAATAAAGTGTTGTGCCTGGCCAAGGTCGGTCGGGATTCAAAAGTTAAAAGGGTTCAATAGACGAAGTATTTTTGAAAGACGGAAGGTTCAACCGGTTAATGTTCCTGTTCACTGCGCACTTTTAAGTGTTCGCACTTTTTGCTGTACCAGCGGTATGCGATTTCCACTTTTCGATGATTCGCGTTGGGAGAGATGTAATTGCCTGCAGAGTCAAACGGGACATATTTCATCTGGAGGGTCCGGTGGATGCGGTTAATGTATCCGGGGAAATCGCGATACATGGGAATTTCGCTGATTAGTTTCGGCATCGCCACGGTCTTGAAATGCAGTAGCTCCTCGCCAAAAGGATGAATGCGGGCCAGTCCCTCCTCACCATGGAGCTTTGCCGCATAGTGTGTCAGGGATTCAAAATCTTCCCAGTCTTCCAGAGCGTCGACATCCGAGACAAAGGCAGGATCGTCGTGCACTTTTGTGGTGATGGCGGTATCGAGGAGAACGGAAACGCCGCGATGAAAATTTTGATCGTTCATGCCAAACTGATACTTGTCTTTTTTGCGGAAGCGTTTTAATTCGGAATTAAAATGCAGAGCGTGATTGATAATGGACGGCAACAGCTTAAAAAACCGGCCAGGAAGTTTCAGCGCCTGCTTTATTCCCGCGCGCAGAATTTTCCCGTCCTTGCGGGTGGCATGCAATTGATTGATGATATCCGGGTTGACCTCTGTCAGATTGATGGGATAGACATTGGGTTCTTTGATGTCGTGTAATTCGTTCGCTTCTTCATAGATGGCCCGGTAATGGTAGTTGCGTTGCACGAATTCACTGTCCGGGTCTTCCTGGTAGCCGGGAAACATCTTTTGCTTGGAGTTCAACCACAGGATCAGGTTACAGTGTTCCACATCCTTGTCCTTCAGTACTTTTTCGAGGTCGTACATAAAAGGCAGGTCCCCTGGCTGGAACAGAATCAATTCGTCGGGATCCAAATTCAGCTTGCGGCGTCCGAGAGTAAGTGTGTTGACCAGGCTCAGGTTGTCGGGTTCTTCTTCGACAAAGGTGATTTTTTTTCCACCGTTCCCCACCACTTCCAGGAATCGGTTCAACACCTTCGCAACTTCCGGTGAACCGATGACGACGATTTCTTTCAGGCTGGAGTGAAGCAGGTTTCCCAGTGCGTAACACAGGATGGGAATGCCGTGAATGAGAAAGAGGAATTTCAGCTGGTCGATTTCATCATCCTCGGCGCGTAATATCAGGTGGCTGATGCCTTTTTTACCTGCGGCGATTTCACGGCGGGCTTTTTCAATGCTCATCCGGTTCGCCTCCACCCGTGAAGGCAACCGGTCGTGACTGAAGCTTAAAATCGCTTTTTCGATGCTGGGTTTGTTTTGGGCTGAAAACATTGCGCTAAAAGACCCGAAAGGGAGTTTGATATGATACAAGCGGCAGGTAATTTATTAATATTGTAATTTTAATCGTACTTAATTTTTATCATGTTTGTTTAACCGGTGACAACCGCTATTATTGCCACGCTGTCTATTCAGCGGTTAAAATAGGATGAGCGAATAAGTTTGCAGCCCATATCAGAAATCCCAAGATATCAACAATGTGACCCTTGTCACGCTTGGGAGAAATAGACTTGACGTTTAATTTAATCAACATACAATTAATTCACCTCTTTATTTAATAGGATTTTTTATGGGAGACCAAACCCATATTATAGAATTGATCGATCAAATTCTGGAAGAAACTTCCGACCAGCCGCGTTTGCAGGAAAAAGTGTTCGATCTTCGCGATGCGTTGTTCCAATCGCAACAAATGGTGCAGCAATTGTCCTTGAAGATCAAGACGCTGGAAGAAGCGGTGGAGAAATTAAAATCGCCCGCGCACCGCATTGGCACGGTTCTCGGAAAAGGCGAGAACGATCTCTACCGCATGGTGGTCGGCGGAACGGAATATCAGGCCGCGGTTGTGCCGGAGCTTTTGGAAAACGAGGCTTTGAAAACCGGAGACCAGGTGGCGCTGAACGAAGGGTTCGTGGCGATTGCCAAGCTGCCTTTGCCAGCTCAGGGTCCTCTGGTCCGCATCACCAGCCGCCTGGCGGACGGGCAATGGCTGGTGGCAGGAGCCGGTGCCGGTTCTGAAAGCATCGTGTTGCAGCATGAAGAACTCGACACCACGGCCTATAAAGAAGGCGAGGAAGTTTTTCTCGATCCCAACCAGAAGGTGATTTTAGGCAAGCTTCCCAAACGCGAAAGCAAAACCTTCGTCGAAGACGATTTTGATGCGGTCGATTGGACGCAAGTGGGCGGTCAGGAAAAAGTAGTGGAAGAAGTCCGCAAGGTCATCGAATACCCGCTTTTGCATCAGGAAATTTTAAGCCGCATGGAATACCAGATGCCCAAGGGATTTTTGTTTTATGGACCACCCGGCTGCGGCAAGACTCTCATTGGCCGTGCCATTCTGACCGAAGTCATCCGCGAACTTTCCAGCAAGGAAGAACGCGAACTTCAGGGACGGTTCATTCATGTGAAGGGCCCTGAGATTCTCAACATGTGGCTCGGCGAGTCTGAACGGAAAATCCGCGAAATCTTTAGAAAGGCGCGCGATTACAAGGAAAAGGGACAAGTGCCTTTTATCTTCATCGACGAAGCGGAATCCATCCTGGGGACGCGTCAGGCCATGCGCGGGTTGAACATCGCCAACACGCTGGTGCCGATGTTCTGCGCCGAGATGGACGGCATTCAGTCTTTGCGGGATACCGTGGTCATTCTGGCCACCAACCGTCCCGATCTCATCGATCCCGCGATTTTGCGTCCGGGCCGCATCGACCGCAAGATCAAAGTGGGAAGGCCGAACCGGGAAGACTGCAAAGCCATCTTGCGGGTGTACCTTAAAGACAACCTGCCGATGGAGAAGTCCAACTTTGATGACATGGCAGAACCCTTTCTTGAGAAACTGTTTAAGCGCAGCCCGGACCAGGAAGCGCTGGTTCTCACGCTGCGCAGTGGTGAGCTTAAAAAACTGTACTGGAAAGATTTCATTTCGGGCGCTGTGATCGAAGGCATCATCAAGCGCGTTAAGGGGCGGGCGATTGAGCGGGCCATCGCCGGTGGCGAACTTATCATTAAGGTCGAAGATTTGACCGAATGCCTGGAAACGGAATTTCAAGAGAGCAGCCTGTTGCCTGCTGAATCGAACCTGGAAGACTGGTTGCAACTGCTCGACATGGATTCCAAACACGTGGTCCGGGTGCGCAAACCCAATCAGTCCGATAAAGCCGCCGAAACCACGATCAAGCGGTCGATCATATGAGTTCCATCGTTCCCCTGATGGGGATAGAAACCGAATACGGCATCATCCGTGAGGATGTGGAAACCTCCGACCCGGTGGAAGAATCCATGGCGCTGCTTCAGCGTTGCGAGGTTCCCAGTGTGTTCCGGGCGTGGGCCTACAAGCATGAAAATTCTCATCTGGACCTGCGCGGGTTCAACGTGCCTTCGCTGGCGCAGGATGAAGAAGAAGACGAATTTTGCGCCGAGGACCGCAAGCGGCCTTATTCCTATTGGGAAATGAAGTGCGACCGGGTGCTGGGCAACGGCGCACGTTTTTACAACGACCACACGCATCCGGAATACACCACGCCGGAATGCAACAGTGTCTTTCAACTGGTGGCGCATGATGTGGCTGGAGAACGGATCGTCGCGGAATGCGCCCGTTTACGGAATCAGGATCTCGGGCAAAACGCCGTGCAGGTATTCAAGAACAACACCGACTACAGCGGTCACAGCTACGGGACGCACGATAATTTTTTGATTCCGCGGAAATTGCCGTTTGAAAACTGGGTGCAGGGCCTCGTGCCTTTTCTGGTGACCCGGCAGCTTTACGCCGGCGCTGGCAAAGTAGGGTCGGAAAACCGCAAAGGGCCTTCGCATACAGGATTGCAGCTCAGCCAGCGGGCCGATTTCATCGAAACGATTTTGAGCATCGAAACGATGACGCAGCGCCCCATCATCAACACCAGGGACGAGCCGCACGCCACGCCGGAAAAATACCGGCGGCTGCATTTGATTCTGGGCGACGCCAATATGTCGCCTTATCAGACAGCGTTAAAAGTGGGCGCCACCCGGTTGGTGCTGAGTCTGATCGGCGAGCAAAAGCTTCACAATCCGATTGAATTAGAGGACCCGGTGAGCGCTGTCAAACGGGTGTCGCGGGACAAGACAGGTAAAGTCTTGTTGCACCGGATCACAGGCGGGACGATTACGCCTCTGGAGATTCAGCAGGTTTATCTCGATCAGGTGGAAAAGCATGCTCTTGGGCAGTGCAAGGAGACCGACTGGATCATTCACGAATGGCGCCGCACGCTTACGGAATTGGAATACAGTCCGGAAAAGTTGGCCGACCGCATCGACTGGGCGATCAAGGAAAAATTGTTTTCCGAGTTCCGGGAAGCAGAAGGATTGGACTGGGACGATCCCTGGTTACAAAGCCTGGATCTGGAGTATCATAATCTGGACCCGGAACGCGGGCTTTACCGCGCCCTGGAAGAGGAAGGAAATGTGACGCACTTATTTCCCGAAGCGGAAGTGACAGAGGCGACCCGGCAACCGCCGGAAGGAACGCGGGCCATGATCCGCGGCATGATGGTTCAGCATGAGAAGGACAATATAAAAAATATTCATTGGACCGGCGTGGAGTTTAAAAAGGGACCCGCACTCGATTTGTCCGAGGTGGTCACTCCCGCCGACGTCGAGCATATGCTTAATTCAAAAAAGGAGCAGTTCGCATGGATATGAATGACCCATTGAGACGAGAAGAAAAAAGGGAATCCACCCCCGACCGCGAGGACAGCGGGCCTACCAGTCCGGATACATCGCGTCCGGGCCGGGACAGTATCTTAAAGCGCATGAAGAAAGTGGACCCGAAGCAATCAGAAAAATACAAACAGCGCACGGGTCAATGAATTCCAATCCAGATTCATTCCATCCCACAGGCGATTTCTTTGAACTCCTGAAACGCACCGGATACCACCTGAACGCCTCTTCCAGCAACCTGGAAGTGGGGGACAAATTTTCCGTGCTGCAGGGAACGACGGTGCTTGCCTTCCATTACAAGGACGGCGTGATGGTCGCCGGAGACCGCCGTGCCACCGCAGGCAACGCCATCATGTACGAACGCTGCGACAAGGTGATTCCCATCGATGAGTACTCCTTGATGGCGATCGCCGGAGTTCCGGCGACGGCGTTTGAAATGGCCAGGATTCTTTCGCACAATTTCGAGTACTACCGCCGGTCGCAGATGCAGTCCATGAGCGCCGAGGGAAAAATTCGAGCGCTCTCGAAACTGCTGAAAGAAAATGTCGGCATGGCGTTGCAGGGCGTTGGCGCGGTCAGTCCTATTTTCGCCACTTACGATTTAAAAAAGCAAAAGCCCTTTATTTATTTTTACGACATGCTGGGCGCAGAGTTTCAAATGCACACGCATTGCGCTACGGGATCGGGTTCTCCCATGATCCGCGGCATTCTCGAACACGAAGATCTTTGGGGAGCTAAACCGCTTGTCGAACTAAGCGAAAATGATGCCGCCAAGCTTGCGGTGCGTTTATTGCAAACCGCGGCGCAGTTCGATTCGGCGACGGGGCAGGCGCGCCCGGAAGATAAATTATTCCCCGTCATCTCCACCATCACGGCAAAGGGCTACCATTTTTTCCCGGATGAAGACATGGGGGAGTTGTTTAAAAAATCCATGGACCGGGGCTGAAGTTTTTTAAGAATTCTGGAATTAGATTGAAACTCAGGAGCCAACTGTAAAAATGTTTGAGGAGCCGTTTGGCATTGAATTGCAAATAAGGCGTCATTTGTCCACGTTAAATTTTGAGAGCCAACGCTAAGGATGTTTGAAGAACCGTTTCGGCATCGTTTTCGTAGTCGGTTATTTATTCATTGAAACTAATGAGAGCCAACGTTAAGAATGTTTGAAGAACCGTTTCGCTGGATGGAAGCCATTTCCACCCGCCACAGCTATGTGCAGGAAAAGCTGGCCAAAGGCCAGCCCGTCATTGGCGTTCCCTATAAAGAAGGCGCGCTCCTATTAGGATTTTCTCCACAGCCGGGAAAAGTGTTCGAGGTGTACGACCGTATCGCCATGGGCGGTCTTGGGCATCCGGCGGACGTCGAAAAACTGCGCATGACGCTTCTCGACATGGCGCATCTCGAAGGCTTCAACCGCTCGGCGCAGGATGTCACCATTGCCAGGCTTTTGCAGTTTGGCATCGCGCCTTCATTGAAGCAAAACTTTGAAGAAGTCATGCGGGCGCCGTATCTCGCTCAACTGCTGTTGGCCGAACTCGATCCCGAAGGCCGTCCCGGTTTCTACCGCTTGAATTACGACGGCTACTTCGAGAAACTAAAAAACGGCGGCGCCATTGCCGGCAGTGAAAAGGTGAGAAAATGGATCGACAAGAAAGTCGAAGAGACTCCATTTGCCACGTTCCCTCTCGACAAGGCTTTAAAAGAGGTTTGCAAGCTATGGGAGGAAGGAAAACAGCAGGCCGTGCCTAAGGACGAAAAAAATGAGGTGGACGATGATACCTCCATCACTCTGAAAGACGCCTTCGAGAAATGGAATCTGGAAGCGGCGGTGCTCTGCAGTAAAGCCTCGAAAAAATCCATTTACCGCACGCTCGATGCGAAAGAAATCGAAACCTTAAAATCCGCGGTCACTAAAAAATGAGAAAACGCATTTACGGAATAGAAACCGAATACGGGCTGCTCGTCCGTGGCAGCGACTTCCGCTACGACCCGGTTGAGATTGCCAATCGCATCAAGAACCATGTGTTTTCCAAGGGGCTGGGCGTCCTCGACCTGCATTACAGAGCTAACGATGAACCTCCAGGGAACGGCGGTTTCCTGGCCAACGGCGGACGGCTTTACCTCGACATGGGGCATCTGGAATACGCGTCTCCTGAGTGCTCGAATCTGGTGGATCTCGTCACCTTCGACCGGGCGGGCGACCAACTGGTGCAGGAAGCGGTGGAGGAGCTGGGCTGGGCCGAAAATGTGTCCATCATCAAGAACAATGTCGATCTTGAAACCAACGCCACGTTCGGGTGCCATGAAAACTATCTGGTCAGCCGTTCGTTTCCTTTCGATGAACGGGACAACCTGAAACTGCTCTCGGCTTTTCTGGTGACGCGGCAGATTTTTTGCGGCGCGGGCCGGATTGGCGCCTGCAACCCACATCCCTTTCGCGACTGGGACGGCGTCTCGATGGAGGATGAAGAGGAGGCAAAAGTCGATTTTCAAATCTCGCAACGGGCCGATCACATTCCCAACGAATTCTACCGCTGGGTGCAGTACAACCGCGCCATTGTCAACACGCGCGACGAGCCGCTGTCTGATCCCAGCAAGTACCGGCGCATTCACCTGCTCGTCGGCGATTCCAACATGAGCGAGTTCGCTACCGCGCTTAAAATGGGAACCACAGCCCTGGTACTGGAGTTAATGGAACAGGGCAAGGCCAAGCGCGATTGGATTCTTGCGGAATCGGTCGGGGCCATGCGTTCGATTTCCCGCGATCAGGAATTCAAGTGGGAGATCACCATGCGCGACGGCAACCGCACCACGGCTCTCGAACTGCAACAGGACATTTTGGAGACCGCCAAATCCCATCTGGCAGGGTTCAACCCGGAAACCGACTGGATTCTGGAAAACTGGGCCTCGGTTCTGGAGGATCTTCCCAAAGGACCGGAAGCGGTTCTGGGCCGGGTGGACTGGGCCAGCAAATACTGGATGCTCGGCGAATTTAAAAGGGAAGAGAATCTCGACTGGCACGACTCCTGGCTGAAAAGTCAGGACCTCGAATACCACAATCTGAACAAGGCGTCCGGGCTTTACTGGGGATTGGAAGAGAGCGGCGATGCGTTTCGTAAAACCAGCGACGCGGCGATCGAATTTTCCAAAACCAACGCTCCGCGCGGTACCCGGGCGGACGGACGCGGCGAGTTGATCAAGGCGCTGATGGGCACACATGCGGGCTATCTCATCGACTGGATCGGATTCCGGTTGAGTAAGAATGAAGAACCGTTCCTCATGCTGGACCCGTTCATTTCCTATAAGTCGGAAATTCGCGATTACCTGAAAAGTATGGACTTATACCCCAATCCCCGGAACCAAACCGATTTGCCGCCTGCCAAGGACGAGACCGCTTCGAAAAGAAAGTGACTACCCAGTGTCCCGCCGGTAACACCTTGCCTTAAGAATACGCCCCAAGAGCCATTAATTTTTGGCAACGCCAACGGGAAGTTGTTATATTGAATTATAGAGGGTATTTTTTTAATTCAGGTTGACATGGAAAACTGTCTCTTCTGCAAAATCAATCAGGGGGAAATCCCGGCGGAGAAAGTGTACGACGGGGAGAATGTGTTTGCCATCAAGGACATCAATCCGCAAGCGCCGGTACACCTTCTCATCATTCCTAAAAAGCATTTGTCGACGTTGCTGGAGATCGAGGCGGCAGATTGTGAAACGATCGGCTCGATTTTTTCAGTGGCCAATGACCTGGCGAAGGAAAGGAAGCTGGACGAATCCGGGTTTCGCGTTGTGGCCAACTGCGGCGCCGGGGCAGGGCAGTCGGTGTTTCACATTCATTATCATCTTTTAGGCGGCAGGGCCATGCAGTGGCCTCCGGGGTGATGCGATGATTACTGCGCAAGGATTGTACGAAAAATTAAAAAACATCCATGTCGGCAGTCCCGTCTGCCGGTTTACCGAAGAAAACTGCGAATTGCTTCTTCCCACCATCCGCAGAATCGAAGAACTCAAACGCGAGAAAAACGCCATCATTCTGGTGCACAATTACGTCGCCCCGCAGATTTTCTACGGCGTCGCCGACCATACCGGCGATTCGTTTGGGCTGTCCAAAGCGGCGCGGGAGTCGACAGCCGATGTGATCGTGTTCGCCGCCGTGCGCTTCATGGCAGAGACCGCCAAGATTCTCAATCCGGGAAAAACCGTTCTCGACCCCAACCCCAATGGCGGCTGTTCTCTTGCCGACGGCATCACCGGAGCCGATGTCAAACGTTTGAGAGCCGAGTATCCCGACCACACCTTCGTCTGCTACATCAACACCACGGCGGAGGTGAAAGCCCAGTGTCACGTGTGCGTGACCTCATCGAATGTCTACAAAATCATGGAGCGGATTGAGAACGACAAGATTTATTTTCTTCCCGACCGCCTGATGGGGGAGAACGTCATCAATTTTCTTCGTGCGAAGGGAGTCAAAAAACAAATCGAAGTGTACGACGGCACCTGCTACGTGCACGAGGAGTATCAACCCGCAAGCATCGACCAGGTGCGCCGCAATTTCCCCGGCGTGGACGTTCTCGTGCATCCCGAATGCCAGCCTTCGGTGGTGAACAAGGCGGATTACGTTGGCAGTACCACGGGAATGCTCAACCACGTGCGTCAGTCCAAAGACGACACGTTTTTCCTGTTGACCGAATGCGGGTTGACCGGAATATTGCAATCGGAATTTCCGGAAAAGAAATTTGTCGGCAGCTGCACCACCTGCCGCTACATGAAAGCCAATTCCTTAGAAGACGTTCTCAATGTGCTCGAAAATCCCCAGCCTGCGCAAATCATCCAGCTGTCCCCAGAAGTCCAGCAGAACGCCCTCCGCTGTCTCGAACGCATGTTCGAGTACGCCGAATAAACTCTCAGTCCTTTGGCCGATCCAAGTTTCGCATTATTGGGAAAAGGAATTTTCTTTTTCGGATAAATTTTTTAAAGCCCGCAAAGGTTCGCCTGTCAACCGCTCCACATCGGCGACTGCCTTATGGTAGTTTGCCAGAGAATGGAGGTACTGATCGCGGGCCTGGAACAAGGTCCGTTGACTGTCGAGGACAGGCAGGAAGTCGGATTTTCCCGACTGGTAATTCTGTTTGATGGCTTCGTAGGCGCTTTCCGCCAGCGGGATCAATTGGGATTTTATCGACTCTGCCTCTGAATGAGTGGTCACCAGCGCGTGGTAGGCTTGGGCAAGCTCGGTGTTGGCGCGTAACTTTGCCGCGCGTTTTTCCGACTCGGCTTTGGCGAGGCGGTGGCGAGCCTCCAGGATCGGTCCCTGGTTGTGGTTGAAAAACTGCAACGGAATGCTAAAGCCGAGTATCGCTGCGTTATCTCGGGTGGTCTCCAGGCGCTTAAATCCTCCGCTGATCTCAATATCTGGAATGGCTTTGGAGCGCTCCAAGTCGAGTTCCGCTTGCCGGTGCGTGATTTTGGTTGCCCAGCGGGCCATGTCCGGGTTTTGCGCAAGGTGCAGGGTCAATGCTTCGTAACTGGGAACCGGCGCAATGGAATAAAGATCGCCCAACGCCGATTGAAATTCAGGAGCCGTGTTGCCCCACGTGGCCGCCAGCGTGAGCCGGGCCACTTCCAACTCGCGTTTGGCGTGTTCAAACGCAATGCGCTTGGAAGAAAGCTCGACCTTCGCCTTAGTGACTTCGATGGCCGAGTCCCCGCCCTCTGCCGCTTTTTGTTTGACGGCGTCGAGAAACTTTTCCGCCAGTTGAACCTGATTCTCTGAAAGTAAAATTCCTTCTTGAGCCGCGAGAACATCGATATAGGTTTTGGTCACATGGGTCAAAACATCCATGCGTTGGATTTCGTAATCCCAGTTGGCCAGATCGCGTGAAAGCGACGTCGCCCGGAGCCGGGAAACCCGTTTGCCGCCAAGCTCGATCAGTTGTTCCAGTTGAATGGTGGTTTCCGATTGATCGACTCCGTCAAACTCGCCTGAGCCGCCAAAGTCTTCAAAACTGATTTCCAGTTCCGGGTTGGGGAATAAACCGGCTTCCAAAATCCTGGCTTCCTGGGCGCGGATTTCCAGAGAAAACGCAGACAAGACCGGGTTATTCATTAATACCCTGGGGATGACCTGGCGCAGGGTGATGGACCCTGTGAGTGCGCCAGTATCAGCGGCAAGTGGCTCCGGTCCCGCGAAACTTTTATTCGGCAATAGCAGGGAGAATAGAAGCGCCGGGAATATCTGGAAACAGGAAATTTTCATAAACCAAACTCCTGCGAAAAGGAAATGAGCTATTTCGGTCCGGTCATTTTTTCCGGGCGGACCTTTTCGTCGAATTCCTCTGCGGTCAAGAGTTTCATCGCCACCGCCGCTTCCTTGAGCGAGGTGTTTTCCTCGTAGGCTTTTTTCGCGACTTTGGCGGCGTTGTCGTAGCCGATGTGCGGGTTGAGCGCCGTCACCAGCATGAGCGAGTTTTTGAGATGCGCCTCGATCTGTAGTTTGTTGGGTTGAATGCCGACGACGCAGTGGTCGTTGAAGGAGACGCAGGCGTCGGCTAATAGCCTGATGGATTGCAGGAGATTGTAGATCATCACCGGCTTGAACACGTTCAGTTCGAAATGACCGGAAGCGCCGCCGACGTTGATGGCGGTGTCGTTGCCGATCACCTGAGCCGCCACCATGGTCATGGCCTCGGACTGGGTGGGGTTGACCTTGCCGGGCATGATGGAGCTTCCCGGCTCGTTGGCCGGCAGAATGAGTTCGCCAATGCCGCAGCGCGGGCCGGAACCTAAGAGACGAATGTCGTTACCGATTTTCATGAGCGAGCAGGCGATGGTTTTTAAGACGCCGCTGGCCTCGACGATGGCGTCGTGCGCGGCGAGCGATTCGAATTTATTGGGTGCTGTGACAATAGGCAGGCCGCTCAATTTCGCGATTTCATCTGCGACTTTGCCAGCGAAATCGCGGTGCGAGTTGAGACCGGTGCCGACGGCGGTGCCGCCGAGCGCGATCTGACTCAGTCGCGGCAGACAGCCCTGAATGCGATCGAGCGCGTAGTCCAGTTGCGTGGTGTAGCCGCTGAATTCCTGTCCCAGCGTGAGAGGGGTTGCGTCCATCAAATGCGTTCTGCCGATTTTGATTATGGATTGAAATTCTTCGGTTTTTTTCTTGAAGGAATTTTTAAGTTTGGTGATGGCCGGAATCAAGCGTTCGTGAATCCGGTCGACGGCGGCGATGTGCATGGCGGTGGGGAAGGTGTCGTTGGAGGACTGCCCCATGTTCACGTGATCGTTGGGATGCACCGGGTCCTTGGAGCCGATCTTGCCGCCGCTGATCTCGATAGCGCGGTTGGCGATCACCTCGTTGGAGTTCATGTTGCTCTGGGTGCCGCTGCCGGTTTGCCAGATTCTTAAAGGAAAATGTTCGTCGAGTTTGCTTTCGATGACTTCGTCCGCCGCCTGCACGATCAGGTTTTTTTTATCTTCCGGCAAAAGTCCCAACTCGCAGTTCACAATGGCCGAGGCCTTTTTCAGAATGCCCATTCCCCGGATGATTTCGCGCGGCATGGTTTCGCTACCGATGTCGAAGTGAATGAGGGACCGGGCGGTTTGCGCTCCATAATAGCGGTTGGCGGGAACTTTAATTTCCCCCATGCTGTCGCTTTCGACGCGATACTCCATTGTTGCCTCCCTTGGTTCTATGTGTTCGTCGCCTGGGCACACTCCTTAAGAGGCGCTTGAGGTGGCGAGGGTTTGTTGATGGGTTTATGAGTCGAAATACTCTACCGCTTCAGGCAGGTGTTCTTCAATGTAAGTTTTCAATTTTTTCATCAGCCGCTCTTCCGCCTGCCGAACGGCCTCGCGGGTGATATCGTGGCGGTCGCCGATCTCCTGCAGGGACAGGGGCGATTCCGACAAAACGCGGTCGTCGAGAATTTCCTGCTGGATCGGTTTCAGGTCGACTTTGAATGCGTCGATTTTCTTTTTGAGAAGATCGTGAAACATTCCCGCGTCCACAAGTTTGTCCGGCGAGTCGCTATGGCCCATGGATTCCGCATGGGTCTGAGTGCTGTAGGGATTGACCGGAGCGTCCATGGAAACATCCGCCGCGCCCAGGCTGGCATCGACGTCGATGACTTCCGATTCGTCGACGCCGAACCGCTCCGCTAGCAGTTTGGTGGTGGGTGAGAAGCCTTCGCGCTCCAGTTTTTCTTTTTCTTTCTTTAAATTGTAAAGCAGCTTGCGCCGGACGTTGGTGGTGCCGACCTTGACCAGCCGCCAGTTGTCGAGGATATATTTCAGAATATAGGATTTGATCCACCACGTCGCATAGGCGGACAGCCGCACCCCGCGCAAAGGATCGAAATTCTTGACCGCTTTCATGAGGCCGACATTGCCCTCCTGCACCAGATCCATCATATTGTTCCACTCGCGCTTGAAGGTCATGGCGATGCGGACGACGAGGATGAGGTGGGCGGTGGTCAGCCGATAGGCCGCTTTCACGTCGCCAGTGTCCCGGTACTGGATAGCCAGTTCCCGTTCTTCCTCTTCCGAGAGTTCCTCATATTGCCGGATCTCCTGCAGATAGGCGGCCAACGGGTCCAGAGGAACGAGGGATTTTTCGCCCCGCACCACAGGCAGGCGGGTGTTCTCCTTTTCTATGACCTCAGGCTCCAGGATTTCATCTGCGTCTTTCGCGTCTTTATTCATTTCGAGATAGCTGAATTTATTTGTTTGTCCGATAATTTTGCAGTTGCCACTGTTCACCGCGTTTGGGCCGATAAATACCACACCCCAAATAACATTGAATTAAGCTGGAGTAAAAATTACAATGAAGACATGGCTCGACTTGCATTATTAGGACTGGTGATTGCCGTATTCATTCTATTGGTGCGCGTGTTCTTCCCTGCAAAAAAGGAAAAAACCGCGGATACCAAGGAAATGGTGCAGGACCCAAACTGCGAAACCTACGTCCCCAAAGCCGAGGCCATTGAACGGTCGGTTCAAGGGAAAAACCATTATTTTTGCAGTCAAAAATGCGCCGAGGAGTTTTCCCGGAAAAACGCCTGATTTTGCAGGCGGGTTCGGCGCCGCTCCTCTACTTTGGCGTCCAAAGAGAAATTTTTGAAAAAAAAAGGTAGTTTTATTATATCAAAGGATTCCCAACATCTTTTAGTCCAAATAGGGGCTAGAGCTTATAAATTTCCAGAATAAGGTCATTATGTTTAAAAACAGGGTATTTCCAGGGTTCATTTTGTCTCTTTTTTTCTTATTTTGGGTCCACGCACCAGCATTTGCTGAAACCGAGTGCAAATCGGTTGAAGAGAAATCAGTGAAGGTGGAAGGATGGATTTCCAAAAAATTCAAAAAAAATCGCAAAGCCATTTCTAAGGAATTTGCCGAAATGGGTCACACCCGCGTTGTGCTAAAGGCATTTCCCATGGGCGAAACCGCCAAGGTGGTGGCCATTGGCCGCTGTGTTCCTGCGCACATCGGCCAACATGCTCTGAAACTGGCGCTGCAATATACAGGCGGCGTCAATCAGGTGGTGAACCAGGCCTTCATCCACACGCATTGGGTGGGCATCGGCACCACCATGTTCGATGAGCCTTCCCAGCAGAATGTCACTGAGGCGCAGGTGCAGGCGCTTCTCAACCCTGATTTGAGTACGCAAGAATTTCAAGCCCTGTACCGGAAGCTTTCGATTCAGGATGATACGGTGCCTTATTTTGGCCAAACTCCCAAAAATGTCAAAAAAGCGCAATAGGATGATTGCAGGTTTTCCCATTCGAGTGCGGATGGCAGGAGGCTTGGCTTTCGTTTTGTTGTGGAGTGTGTTCGCGACTGAGGCTGGTGCCGAGTGGGATTGTCAGCCGGTCCAGGAAAAACCCGTAAAAATCGAAGCCTGGATGTCGAAACGGCAGGAGCCGGTTTTGCAGCTGATCCGTGAAGAATTTGCCGAAATGGGCCATACGCGGGTGACGCTCTGGGTGTATCCGGCGGAGAACCCGTCCAAGATAGTGGCCATTGGCCGTTGCGTCCCCGCCTACATCGCCCGGCATGTGCTCCGAAAAACGCTGGAGTTTTCCGGCGATGTCCAAAGCCTTGTGCACCAGGGATTTTTTTCCTCCCACTGGATCGGCATTGGCACTTCGCTGTTTGATGAAGTGTCGCAACAGCCAATCAACAAGGAGCAACTCGATCAATTGCTCGACGATTCTCTCGATACGCTGGAGTTTCAGGCCTTGTACCGGCAGTTCACCAAGCAGGATGAAACGGTGAAAGCGTTTGGCCTGTCTTTGCCCAACCCTAAACTATTGCAGAAAAATTAGCGAACCCCCCCCGGTCCGGCTTTTCAAAAAAATTCGATTGTGCTCAATCGCGGCGGACCAGGCGCACGCCGTGGGAGATGGTCTTATCGTTTTTCTCGTACCAGTAGGGAAGCCCGTTCACATAAAAAAGGATCTGGGATTCGCGTCCCCGTGTTTCGCTGGTCCAGGTGCAGTTGCCCATCCCCGGAGGGAAAACCGAGTCGATGTTAATGTCCCCGCCTTTGAAATCCTTGTTGAGTTTGTCTTTGTCGAAAAGCGACGTGGCTTCGTGGATGGTCGGCATTCGCCAATCGTTGTGGCCGGCAAAGTTGTCCGCATTTTTTTTCTTGGCGTATTGTTCGGCCTCGTCCCATGAGACTTCTTTATCCAGATCCAGGCGGGAATCGTTGGCGAGCCAGGTCAGGCTGGTCAATGAATCGTAAATGGTGCCGTCGTCATTTTTTAAAAACCGCGACTTGTTTTTGTCCATAAAACCCCTTTCTTCAAATATCATTTAGCCAGGCTTGACAGGCAGAAGGCAATCCTTACGGGCTGTTTCCTGAAAAGCCTCTATTTTTTAATGAGTTTGAGTGACAGAGTAGCAAACTTCATTCGATTCTGTAAAGGTCTTCTCTGCGGTCCTCAAAAAGATGGTTGAGAGAGTTGATGCGTTTGTCCCGCGCCTGGTGGAGGTCGATTTCCAGCACCTTGAATTCCTCCTGGTCTACCGAGGCCCGGTACAAAATATCGCCATCAGGGGTGACCACCTGGCTTTGCCCGATAAACTTCAACGGCTGACCTTCAATTCGCTCTTCGATGCCCACGCGGTCGGCGGTGACGATGAACACTCGGTTTTCCAGGCAACGTGTGATCATGGCTTCGGGGCAATGCTCTAATACCAGATTAGCGGGATGGGCGATGATATCGGCGCCTTTAAGAGCCAGGGTGCGGGCGGTTTCCGGAAAACGCCAATCAAAGCAAATCATGATGCCCACACGGGCAATTCCTGTGTCAAACACCTCAAGCGGGGTGGTTCCTGGGGCGAATATCTTTTTTTCGCTATCAAACAAATGGGCTTTCTGATACTTGCCGAGGTAGCCTTTGGGACCCACCATCAAAGCGGAGTTATACACTGCGTCTCCTTCGCGCTCGGCAATGCCGGCGACGATGGTGGTGTTGATATTCCTGGCCAGTGACACCAGCGTCTGGGTGGTCAATCCGTCGGGAATGGGTTCGGCCAGGCGGCAGGCTTCCTCACGATCGAGGAACTGGTAGCCGGTGGTGAACAATTCTGGCAATACGAACAGGTCTGCCGATTGTTCCGCCAGCACGCTGGCCATCCGGGCCAGGTTGTTGGTAATACTCCCGAACAGAGGATTGTTTTGAACAAATCCTACTTTCATAGGTGTGTCATCCTGAATTTAATCTGGAACCGTCAAATTGGAAGCGTGATCCCGCCTAGGATAGTGGATTTTGGGAGGAGGTGACAAGGATTAAAATGAAGAAATCGAACGGACGCGGGTTGAATTTATTTTCCCAGACGTGACCCCTGATTGCGCATCCAGTGATCGATCAGCGTCAGGGCGACCATGGCTTCGGCAATGGGCACGGCTCTCGGGCAAATGCAGGGGTCGTGCCGGCCTTCGACACGAATTTTGGCCTTTTTACCCTGGGCGGTGACGGTGTCCTGCCCCTTGTTGATAGAGGAAGTCGGTTTGACCACCAGGCGCACGACGATGTCTTCGCCGTTAGAGATTCCCCCTAAAATCCCGCCGGCGTGGTTGGTGCGGGTGCCGACTTTTTTGCCTTTCAGCGTGAAGGCGTCGTTGCATTGGGACCCCAGCATTTCCGCCGCCTGAAAGCCGATGCCGATTTCCACGCCTTTAACGGCGGGGATGCTCATGACGGCCTTTGCCAGGTCGGCGTCGAGTTTGTCGAAAACCGGTTCCCCAAGTCCTGCCGGGACTCCCTGGGCAATGATCTCCACGGTTCCGCCGACCGAGTCGCCTTTTTTTCTGGCCTGCATGATGTGGTCGATCATTTTCTCGCTCATGGCTTTGTCGGGACAGCGGATGATGTTGCGTTCGATTTCTTTGAAATCGATCTTTTTTGCGACCAAAGGCCCGATTTGCCGGGTATAGCCTGTGATCTGGATTTTGTGGCGGCGCAGCAGTTTTTTGGCGATGGCTCCAGCGGCGACGCGGGCTACGGTTTCTCTGGCGCTGGAGCGGCCACCGCCGCGGTAGTCGCGGAAACCGTATTTCATTTGATAGGTGTAATCGGCGTGACCGGGGCGAAAGAGATCTTTGATGAGTTCGTACTTGGAGGAATCGACATCGTGGTTTTCCACCCACATGGCGATCGGGGTGCCTGTGGTTTTTCCCTGAAAGACGCCGGACAGGATGCGAATCTCATCGCCTTCTTTGCGGGTGGTGGTGACTTTACTCTGCCCGGTTTTTCTGCGGTCCAACTCCTTTTGAATCTCCGATTCCTTGAGACTCAAGCCCGCCGGGCAGCCTTCCACGACGACGCCCAGGCCTGGGCCGTGTGATTCTCCCCAGGTGGCAATTTTAAATACTTTTCCAAAAGTGCTTCCGGACATGGGCGTTCAAATAAATGGGTAGTTGATGGTTGATGGAGGTAAGACCGTTTAAATTTTTTTTCAGGGAAGCAGGCCTTAACTCAAGTGGTTTTCGGGAAGGAAAAAATGCTTGAGAAGATAAAACAAAAGACTGATGAAAAAATCCCCTGACCAATAAGGTGGGTGAGCGACCCATTGGTTAACGGTTGCAGAACAATCCCTGCTGATTTTTGACGTCAAACTGAAAAAGGCCCAGTGAACCGGTAGGGATCAATCCTGGTCTACCAGTTCCCGTAATTCTTTCCCCGCTTTGAAAAAGGGAACGCGCTTGGCGGGAACGTCGACTTTGTCCCCTGATTTCGGGTTTCGTCCCACCCGGGC
>JAJDBE010000227.1 GCA_029261515.1 Nitrospinaceae bacterium
TTACGGGCATGGAAGTTACGGAGTTGAAGCCGCCGCCCGGACTTATTTTGGCAAGCACGTGGACGAACTCACTGTAGATGAATGCGCCATGATCGCAAGTCTCCCCAAAGCGCCCAATAATTACACGCCTTACCGGAATCCGGAAGCCGCGAAGAAACGGAGAAACCATGCCATTCGGCGGATGGCGCATCTGGGTTTCGTTTCCGAAGCTGAGGCGGAAGAAGCACAGAAGACCGATTTCAATCTGGGCGAAGTCACGGACATGCTGAACAAAGCGCCCTATTTTGTCGAGTACATCCGGCAATTCCTTCAGGACACCTACGGCAGCAACAAGGTTTACCGCGGCGGTTTAAAGGTTTACACAACGCTGAACCTGGACTACCAGGAAGTGGCGCAGCAAGCGGTCCGGGAAAACTTAAGGATCTCCGATAAGCGCTATGGCTATCGCGGACCCTTGGGCAAAGTGGATTTATCGCAGAACCCGCTGAACCGGCAGGACACGCTTCGCGAACTCAACGGGTTTAAGGAAGACGAAGGACCTGCTGAGGGAGAAATCATCAAAGGGGCCGTCATTGATGTGACCGATGACGATGTGCTGGTCCAGCTGGGAAGAGACGAAGGCATTATCGAACTCAAGGATATGAATTGGGCGCGCAAACCCAACATCAAAGTGGATGGGCGCTGGGCCAAAATCGCCAGAGCCAGGGAAGCCCTGTCGAAGGGAGATCTGATTCTGGTCAAAGTCCTCGGCTCGCGTGAAGAGGACATGCGCTGGTCTCTGGCTTTGGAGCAGGAGCCGGAAGTGGAATCCGGTTTGGTCAGCATCGAACCGGGAACGGGGCACATCAAGGCGATGGTGGGGGGTTACAATTTTTCCAAAAGCCAGTTCAACCGGGCCGTTCAGGCGGTTCGTCAACCCGGTTCCGCGTTCAAACCCATCATTTACGCATCGGCGATCGAGGATGGCTATTCCCCTGCCAGCATGATCATAGACTCCCCGATCATTTTTAAGGAAAAAGAAGACGCGTTTGATAAATGGAAACCGGTCAACTTTGAAGAAAAATTTTATGGCCCCACCCTGCTCCGTGAAGCGCTGACCCATTCACGCAATGTCGTCACTGTCAAACTGTTGCAGAATATCGGAGTGGGCCGGGCCATCCAAAAAGCGCGTGAGCTTGGAATCACCACGCATCTCGCAAATAATTTATCCATCGCGTTAGGCTCTTCCGGCGTCACTCTTCTCGAGATCACGTCCGCCTATTCTACATTTGCCAATTTGGGCGAAAGGATTTCTCCCATTGCGGTGCGCTTGATTGAAAACCGGCATGGAGAGATTCTTTATTCTGCGCAACCCAACGTCACCCGCCCCATTTCCAGCGCCGTGGCTTACACCATCACCAGTCTCATGCAGAGCGTGGTGGAGGACGGAACTGCAAAGTCAGTCAAAGTGTTGAACCGCCCGGTCGCCGCAAAAACCGGGACCACCAATAACTATGTCGATGCCTGGTTCATGGGGTTCACACCCGAGATCGTCACTGGAGTCTGGGTCGGCAAGGACAACGACGAACCTCTGGGAGTCAACGAAACCGGTTCCAGAGCCGCCATTCCCATCTGGCTGCAATACATGGAAAAGATACTAAGAGAGATGCCGGTTCGGAATTTCCCGGTTTCCCCTGATATCATGTTTGCAAAAATCAGCCGGGAAACAGGAAAACGCGCCCATTTTGACGAACCGGACTCAATGTTCGAAGTTTTTCTGGAGGATCGCGTTCCAGAAATGGAGATGGAAGAAGAGCCGGAGAGTTTAGAACCCATCCCCGTAAAAGGAGGCGCCTTTTAGGAGTGTCAATTGCAGTTTATGACTTGGATGGAATCCTCAGTTCACCTGATAGACTTTCCGTTTTTTGATTCGCAATGTGAACAGCTCCTTTTCCGAGTCCCCTGTCGGAAGCAAAGTCGTCTTTCCTGAAATTCCAGGGAAATCCCGTAGAGCATCCAACCGCTCTTTCACTTTTTCGCGGGTATCCGCCCCTTGAAGAATAGTTTTCAGCATGATGTTGGCGCTGTCGTAGGCTTGCGCGGCATGAAGGGTGGGCTCTTTGCCAAAATTAGCTTTAAACGCGATCACAAACTTCTGCACTTCCGGTTTTCCTGACCCCGCAAAAAATCCATCGACGAAAAAACCCTCTCTAATGTATTTGCCAGCCGTTTCCACCAATTTAGGGGAATTCCATCCGTTGGCGCCAAGGAGAGTCACACTGTCTATGTTGTAAAAAGCCAGTTGGGGAACAATCAGCCCCACCTTGTCGAAAAATCCGGGAATGAAAATGGCATCGTAATTCAACTCCAGAGACGCTTTTAAATCCTCTATCTCGTCGCTTCTCCAAAGCCCCATGTCCACCACGGGTTTGGATAGTTTGCCATTACCGCCAAAGCCTGCAAAACTTTCCTCGCTGAAAAGGTATTTGTTCGTCAGGGTCTTCAACTGATCGTCCGGGATGCCGCCAAGCTCGAGAATTTGCGCTCGGAAATCCGTCTGCGACCGGTCATAGGCAACCGAAGCAACGATTTCCCCGCCAAAGGCCTCGACCTCTTGCTTGAAAAAATCCCGCAATTCCAAACCAAAGCTTTCCAGCGGATAAAGGATGGCGAATCGCCTGAGATTCAATTGATTGATCGAATATTCCGCCAGGAACCTAGCCTGAATTTCGCGCGTGAGTGCGTTGCGGAAAATGTAAGGACTCAACTCCGGAATCCCTTCCGCCGAAGCGGTCGGGGTGAACACGGGAATTCGGTACTGCTCCACAACCGGGGCGATCTCCCGCACTTCGTCACTTTGCACCGGACCCAGGATACCCACCACATCCGGGTCGCCTGCTAAAGATTCCACGATACCGGTCAACGCACCTGCCGGAGCCGAATCTTTCACCACCAGTTCCAGTTTTCCCTTGTCCTCAAACCCCAACTGGTTGTACGCCAGTTGAATTCCCTGCAACACCTGCTGGCCGGTGACCGCCAGTTTTCCCGTCAACGGTAAAACCACTCCCAGGCGAATTTGCGCATTTTTCTCAGGCAAGGCCTTTAGAATTTTTTCTATTTTTGCTTTCTCAGGATGGTTGGGAAACCGGCTGGAAAAATCCAAGGAGGCGGACCGGTATTTGACGATATCTCTCTGATTGCGGTAGATCGAAAGGAGCTTTAATAAAAACAGGTCGGAAGGAAATCCGGAACGATTCTGATTGGCCAGGGAGACCAGGGTTCCTTCCGGCAGTTTTTCTTCAATTATTTTTTCGATGACCTCTCTTGCGTAACCCCTCACCTCCGGGTTTTCATTCTGATCATAAACCCGCCGGAACTTGTCAAGAGCGTTGACGTAATCGAAGCGTTGCTCATCGAGTTTGCCAAGAAAATATAAGGCCTTCCATCGCGCCTGAATATCCGGGTGCGTCCGGGTCACCTCGCGGAACAACCGTTCGGCTTCCGGCGCCTGCCCCAGTTCAAAATAACATTCGCCCAGACGAAAGCGAACCTCGTTCATCAAAGAACTGCCGGGAAAATCCTTAATCAGAATCTGGTAGTACCTGAGGGCGGTGGCAAAGGATCGACCCGCCTGATCCATTTGCCCCAGGCGGAAAAGAACGCGGTCCATTCCCGCCCCCAATGGATTGCGATTGAAATAATCCTCATACAAGGGCCGGGCTTTTTCAAAATCGCCGGAATGAAAATAATACTCCGCTTGCCGGTAAGGATCGACAGGGCGCGACTCGTTTCCCTGAAGATCGGCCCCCCAGACAATCGAATTGATGAGAATAAACAAGCCGGAGAAGGCGAATAAAAACAACTTTCCCTTATGAGGAAAACCGGGTTTACGCTTTGATTGGTTAGCTGAGCCGTTCATACAGATAAAATTGCCAGGACAGGCGCTTTTGAAACTCAGAGAAAAGGAAAACGTCGGGATCATTCCCCGTCTTCCACGTCTCCCTTGAGTTTATGTTTCTGAATGCGGTAACGCATGGATCGAAAACTTAAATTGAGATGCTTGGCCGCCTTATTGATAATCCCGTTGGTTTGATCCAAAGCCCCCAGGATCAAATTCTTTTCAATCTCATCCAGAGTTTTTTCAAGATCCACCGGCTGTTCGCTGACTTGCGGCACCATATCTATGGAGGATTCCGAAGCGCCGGTCACTTCTTCCGGCAGGCTGGAGGTTTGGATCAGGCTTCCCGTTTCCAGAACCACGGCCCGCTCAATGACGTTTTCCAGCTCCCGCACATTGCCCGGCCAGGAGTATTTCTCCAGCAGGGCGAGCGCCTCCGGTTGAATCCCCTCGATCTTACGGCTCTCGTCGCGTTCTTCATTGAACTTGCTGATAAAAAAGTCCACCAGCAGAGGGATATCGTCCCGCCTTTCCCTGAGAGGAGGCAACTGAAAGGGGATCACGTTCAGCCGGTAATACAAATCCTCTCGGAAGGTTTTATTTTTGACGGCTTTGGTCAAGTCGACATTGGAGGCGGCGATGATTCTTAAGTCGACCTTCATGGATTTGGTGCCTCCCACGCGGGTGATCTCTTTTTCCTGCAGGACCCGCAACAGCTTCACCTGAATGGTCAGAGGCGCCTCCCCCACTTCATCCAGGAAAAACGTGCCCTTGTTGGCGGCCTCCATCAACCCGATCTTCATGCTGTCGGCGCTGGTGAAGGCGCCCTTTTCGTGCCCGAACAACTCGCTCTCCAGCAGGTTTTCCGGAACCGCGCCACAGTTGATGGAGATAAAGGGATAATTCTTGCGTGTGCCGTTAAAGTGAATCGCCTTGGCCACCATCTCTTTTCCCGTGCCGCTTTCGCCGCCGATGAGGACGGTGGCATTGCTTTCCGCCACCTTTTCGATGAGCTTGAACACCTTTTGAATGGCTGAACTTTTACCGACGATATTGGAAAAACCGAATTTCTCTTTCAGCGCCGATTTCAGGTATTGATTTTCATCGGAAAGTTTCTTTTTTTCGATCGCATTCTTGATGATGAGCTGCAAATCTTCAATTTTAAACGGCTTGGAAATATAATCGTACGCCCCCTTCTTCATGGCCTCGACAGCGGTTTCAGCGGAAGCGTACGCCGTCATCAACACCACCGGGGTCACCGGATTGTGGGCCTTGACCGCTTCCAGAACTTCGATGCCGTTGGAGCGCTTCATCTTAAAGTCGGTGAGCACCATGTCGAACTCTTTTTCGTGGATGAGTTTGACGGCTTTTTCGCCACTGTCGGCGGTGTCGACCTCATAGCCTTCATTTTCCAGCATGATGGTGAGGAAATCGCGCAGGCTCTTTTCGTCATCTACGACAAGAATCGAATTCATAGGGAAAATTTACTCTGAAAAAAGGAACAAATCAAGATCGGGAAAGCAGTTAACCGTATTAAGGACAAAAGAAAACTTCCAGTTAAAATTAAAGGACGAAGCTTTCAGGCAGGACGAAGAAACTATTGATAATTATAGTAGCATTTTTAAAGGGCGAAAACCCGATATTTTTAGCCGTTCCCGGCGGGTGATTTTTGCAAGGCAGGTCACTTCTTTCCGAATATCTCGGAATAAATTTTGAGGCGTAACGCGTTCAAGCGGATGAACCCTTCGGCGTCGTCCTGGCGGAACCCGTCGTCTTCCTCAAACGTGGCGATTTTTTCATCGTACAGGGATTTATCGGCTTTGCGCCCGGTGATGATGCAGTTGCCCTTATAAAGTTTAACCCGTGCGGTGCCATTGACGTTGACCTGAGTGGCGTCGATGGTGTTCTGCATCAACTCCCGCTCCGGCGAATACCAGAAGCCGTTGTAAATCGCCCTGGCATAGGTGGGGATCATCGAATCTCGCAAATACATGACCTCCCGGTCCAGCGTGATGGATTCAATCGCCCGGTGCGCCGCGTGCAGGATGGTCCCGCCCGGCGTTTCATAGATGCCGCGCGACTTCATGCCGACAAAGCGGTTCTCGACGATGTCGATTCTGCCGATGCCGTTTTGCCCGCCGTATTCGTTGAGGCGCGCCAAAAGGCTGGCCGGGCTCATGCGTTCGCCGTTCACCGCGACGGGATCGCCGGCTTCGTACTCGATTTCCAGCGAAGTGGGTTTGTCCGGCGCCTCCTCCGGCGAAACGCTCAACTGAAACATGTCTTCATGCGGCGCGTACCACGGGTCTTCCAGCACGCCGCCCTCGTAACTGACGTGGAACATATTGCGGTCCATGCTGTAGGGTTTGGATTTGGTGACCGGAACGGGAATGCCGTGCTTCTCGGCATAATCCAACAACGCCGAGCGCGACGTGAGGTCCCAATGCCGCCAGGGCGCGATGATCTTGATGTGCGGGTTCAGCGTCAGATACGCCAGTTCGAAGCGGACCTGGTCATTGCCCTTGCCCGTGGCCCCGTGCGAAACGCCATCGGCTCCCTCTTTCGCGGCGATGCGGATTTGCTCCTTGGCGATCAGTGGCCGGGCGATGGAAGTGCCCAGCAGATAATTGTGCTCATAAAACGCATTGGCGCGCAGCATGGGAAACACGAAATCGGCAACGAACTCCTCCTTCAAGTCCTCGATGTAAACCTTGCTGGCTCCCGTGGCCAGAGCCTTTTCCCGCACCGGGTCGAGCTCCGCCCCCTGCCCGACATCCGCCGCAAACGCAATGATCTCGCAACCGTATTGTTCCTTCAGCCACTTGATGATGACAGACGTGTCCAATCCACCCGAATACGCCAGAACGATCTTATTTACTTTCGTGTCCATTGCTTCTCTTTAAAGTTAAAGCGGTGTTAATTTCCCCTCCTTCCCAAGGAGGGGTTAGGGGAGGTCATCAAATCCCCCCTCACCTCAGTCCTCTCCCCCCAAGGGTGGAGAGGAAAAAACTCTTACTCCCCTGTCATCCTGAGCCTGTGATATCTCCTTCATTTGCTTCATGCCCCTCAGGGGTAGGTCGAAGGATGGCCAAAATCGAAAACAATTTTGACAGGATTGACAGGATAAACCAAACCAGAATCTCTCACGCAAAGCCGCCAAGCCGCAAAAGGGGGAAAATCCCATCTTCCCACTGAAGGCCTTTGCATAGCCCGTCATTGCGAGGAGCCAACGGCGACGAAGCCGTGAGATCTCCACATTAATTCTCGTGCCCCGAAGGGGTAAATCCAGAGTCTCTGGATCGCCGCGCCGCTTTGCGGCTCGCGATGACGTATGAGGAGGATTGCCTCTCATAAAAAACGGGATCGATTCTATCACAAGCCGAACATCATACCGCGTCTGAAATCAGACATCAACGTTATTTGCTGATATTTAAGGGGTTTAGGACGATATTTCGCAGGTTGGATACAGGAATTTTGATATGAATGCGGTTTTTATGACAGCTGGTTTTTCTGGATAGTTAAACGATTTTTCTCTTTGATAAAAGATTAAATTGAAATCAAAAGAGCAAAGCCCACCATTATGAAAAGTATTCCATAAAAGGGGTATATTGACCAAGATTTAAATGAGGTCCAGATATCCCTTGTAATTCGTCCTGTAGTTCCTAAGGGTTTTATAATAAATAGGTCTTTCTCATCTACCGTTCCTTGATTTAATTTAGCAAGAAAATCATCATATCTTTTTCTGAATTGTGATTCTAAGGAAAGATATGAGCTATCCAAATAAGCAAATAAAATTATGACGAACAGCCCTATAATAAAATAGCCCGGTTTGTTGTTGTTTACACTTAAAAGGAAGATTGCTGTCACAAGAGCCACGCACCAAGCTTTACAGTTCGCACTGTTTGTAGCCATTCTTGTGATAACGGCTTGAAGAATTTCCAGGTATTTCAAGACCGAAGCGTCTTCACGGCTGACCATTTTATATCCTATCTACTTCTAGCTAACTCCAACGTTGTATTATATTTTTTAGGTTTTCCCAATTCCAAGAATAGAGTCTTCCAGCGTCTTTAACCGCAGTATAGTTGCCGTCTTTATAACCGATAACCTGTACCATTGGTATACCATGTTTTCTAGCCATCTTTACTTCTTTCATTACGCCCGGGGCGGTATGGGTTTTTGGCCCCACCATAACGATAACCCCGTCACAGTTTTTAATTTTTTTTTCAGCCTCTATTTCCCATTTCCAGTTTGGTTGTTCTTCTTTTAAGGAACCATCTATTACAAAAAAAGGTGAATCTGGTTTTTTGGCTTGGCCAATGATAAATTCTTTAAGCACTCTGTCGTTGTCAAAATCGAAACTGATAAACACCTTGGCTTTGGTTTTACCTGTTAAGAGCGTAGCTCCTAAGCGGCTGTTTCCTGGTTGATTGGGGAATCGGAATGAAGGGGTCATAAAAGTTACTCCTGCAAAATTAGTATTAAATTTATGGATAATATCGCAGGAATTGAATGTCAAGTTCCCTGAAAAAAAACATTCATCGTTCTCTTTCCGGAAGGTAGCTGGTGGAGTAGTTTTTCTGAATGTCCCCATCAACGGGCAAACTTCTCTCCAAGGGAGTGAGGGGCCGCGCCGATGGGGGCGGCTGTGTCGTTGAGGATCACTTTGACGGGAACTTGTTCCATGAAGGGTTGGAAGCGGCCTTTGGCAACAAAGGCGTCCATGAAGGTGCCGGTTTTTATCAGAGGCAGGATTTTGGGCGCGATGCCGCCGCCCACATAGACCCCGCCGCGGCTGAGTACTTGCAAGGCCAGGTTCCCCGCCGCCGCGCCATAAATGGACGTAAACACTTTGAGCGCTTTTTCGCAGGCGGGTGCCGACTTTTCCAATCCGCATCGGGTGATCACCACTCCGGGATCGCCATCGCGAAGTTCTTCGGTCAGCCAGTCCGGCTCGATATAAGAATGGTATTCGTTTAAAAATTGATAAATATTGTGCAATCCGGGGCCGGACAGCACCCGCTCGAGACTCACCCGGCCAAATTTTTCTTTTAAATGTAGCAGCAGTTTGGTTTGCAGTTCGGTGCGCGGCGCAAAATCGCAATGGCCCCCTTCCGCATCCAGAATCAAATAGCGCCCCTCGGCATCGGGCATGAGGAAGGCTTCGCCGAGGCCCGTCCCGGCGGCAATGACGGCGATTCTTCCGTCTTTCACTTCCTTTCCCGCCTGCAGGACGGCCACTTCATCGTCTTGCAAAAACGGAACGGCGCACGCCGTCGCCGCCAGGTCATTAATCAGCCAGACATCCTTGAGTTGCAACTGTTCCTTTAAGTCCTTAACGTCCACCACCCACGGCAAATTGGTGACGTCGCAGCGGCCATCATGCACGGGACCGGCAATGCCAAAACCGGCCTGCTCTACTTTTGGGTGTTTTTTCCGGCAGAATTCATCGAGGATTGGCCCCAGCCCGGAATAGTTGGCGCTTTTAAATTTCGCCTCATGCACCTTTTTCAGGTCATTGTCTTTCCTCTCGAACAACGCCAGATTGACCTTGGTGCCGCCGATGTCTCCCGCTAGGATCATGGGGTCCTATCTCCGGTTAGAAGAAGCTTTTGCATCAGGCTAACTCCCCTCATCCCAGCCTTCTCCCCAAAGGGGAGAAGGAGTTTCTTCCTCTCCCTCTGGGAGAGGATTGAGGTGAGGGCTTCATTTAAATAAAAGAACGGATGCGTTCGTCCAGCGCCTGCTGGTCTTTGGCAAACGATTGCAAAGCCGAGTGCGTCATGAGGTCGTCGAGAGCGATCGTCTCCGGCCACTCGCCCAGTTTCGGGATTTTCCCGTGCTCGGTGATTTTGCCAAGATCGTCTTTTGAAAAGGCATGAAACAGATCGACGCCATGTTGTTTGCAATACCCTTCCAACTGCGGCCCGGTCATCTGATCGACACCACCATCACTTAACAGCGCATCCACAAATTTCTTGAAGGCATCCGGCACTTCCCACAGAGTGGAAAAACGTGACGCCGCGGAATTGCCGGAGTCGATTCCCGGTGTGATGTTTTCGCCGATATTGGATTTGATGTCGTTGGGTGACTTGCCGGAGTTCAAGTAATCTTCCATCGCCGCTGGTGGAATGGTTTGCACATCCAGCCCGGCGAGGTAAGCGACCTGTTCCCCGTTACGGATGCTGGCGCCGATCAGCTTCGTGGTGACGCTGGTATCGTTCTTGCGCAAATCGAGCAGGGCCTGCTGGGTGGCGAGGGTCACTTTTTCGCCCACCATGTCGCCGCTTCCGAGACTATTGTCGATCACCACCTGATTGAGCCGGCCCAAAAAGACATTTACATAATTGGGGTTGGACAACCGCGCCGCGAGATAATTCTGCCGGGCGGAAAACCCGAGCGTGTAATTGATCGGAATTTTCTCCTGCCGCAATTTACGCACGGCAAGAAAGCCTTCCGGCGTCAGCGGAATCTTGACGATAAAATATTCCGGGCACACTTTGTAATAGCGCCGCGCATAACTGAGCGTTCGTTCCATATCCCGCGACATGGCGGGATGCAGTTCGACACTCACCTTCACCTTGAACGCCTGCACCAGCCGCAGGGCGATCTTGCAGTTGATGACGAAGCCGATCTCGGTGACCAGTTCCTCTTGCGAAAGGTCTCCCGCCACCTTGCGGATTTGCTCGACGGTTTCCTTGATGGTTTTATCCATCACGCCGCTTTGCACCACCTGATTGGCGAGGGTGTTGTTGGTGGTCAACGCCGCCAGTTCATTTTTCCAGGTGGAACGCGCCTTTTCCAAATCTCCGGTGTCGATCCACAACTCGGTTCCGAGCGTATTGAGTTTCTGCAACAATTCACTGCTTTCAGCGGCGGGCTTTGCGCCTTCTATCTTTTCGTAAGCCAATTGATGAATCGCATCATCGAGTTTCTGACTGACTGTCGTCATGAAATTATCCTTTCCCGTACCCTGGTTTATTCAAAAGTGTGAACATATTTTTCTTATAAAATTCCACGCCGGGTTGGTCAAACGGATTCACCTGCATCAGATAACCCGTCATGGCAATGGCCCGTTCGAAAAAATAAAACAACTGACCCAGCGAATCCGGCGTCCGGTCTTTTAGAGTAAGCGTCATGTTGGGCACGTCGCCTTCCCGGTGTGCCATCGCCGTTCCCTGATACGCCTTGTCGTTGACAAAATCCAGCGTTTTCCCGGCGAGGTAGTTCAACCCGTCGTCATCGTTTTCGAACGCCGGCACTTTCAATTGCCGGTTGGAGGTCTTCACATTGAGAAACGTTTCAAACAAAATCCGGTTGCCCTCCTGCACCCATTGCCCCATCGAATGCAGATCCGCCGTGTACAAAACAGACGCCGGAAAAATTCCCTTCTGCTCCTTACCTTCGCTTTCTCCCGCCAACTGTTTCCACCACTCCATGACATAAGCCATCGAGGGATGAAACGAAGCCAACACTTCCAGCGTCTTGCCTTTTTGATAAAGCAGATGCCGGATGCCCGCATAGAGATAAGCCAGGTTCTTTTCCATTGCCGCGCCTGCCGAAGCAACCGACTCGGCGGTTTTTGCGCCTTCGACCAACTCACGGATGTCGATGCCCGCAACCGCAATCGGCAGCAGGCCCACCGGAGTCAACACGGAATAACGTCCGCCGACATCGTCGGGAATCACGAAGGTTTTATAGCCTTCCTCGTCCGCCAGCGTCTTCAACGCGCCTTTTGCCTGGTCGGTGGTGACGACGATGCGCTTTTTCGCGCCCGGTTTGCCATACCTTTTCTCCAGCATTTCCTTGAGCAAACGAAACGCCACCGCCGGCTCCGTGGTGGTTCCGGATTTTGATATCACATTCAGGCACACGTCGCGGTCGCCGATCACATCGAACAGATCGGCATGATAATCGGAACTTAAGTTCTGCCCGGCAAAATGAATCTCAGGGCCCCCGCGCTGATCTTTGGTCAATTGATTTTCAAACGTAGAGCCAAGGAAAGAAGTCGCCGCCCGCGCGCCGAGATAGGAACCGCCGATGCCGATGCTGACGAACACATCGCAATGGGCGCGAATGTGCTTTGCCGTTTGCTCGATGTCGCTCAACTGTTCTTTGGTGATTTGCGACGGCAGATGCAGCCAGCCAAGGTAATCCGCCCCGGCTCCGGTTCCATTTTCCAGGGCCGCGTGCAGTGTGTCGATCTCCGGCTGAAGAGCAAGGATTTCTTTTTGCGGGAGAAACGGTTGGATGTGATCGTAGTCGAGCGTGATGGCGGTCATCTCAATCCTTTCAAGGTCGGTGCTGCCTGCGGCGGGAAATCTATTGACAACTCAACTTCCATTATACATCCTGAATTTACTTTAGCTAAATTTTCCGTTGACTTGCGCGGTATTTCTCCGTGTTGCAAAAATGAACTTTAAAGTTATCGACTTGATAATCGGCGTTTTTTCAGGAATTCTGATCGCGTTCGCGGTGTGCCGGATCGTTCCCGCCCACTGGAATATGTTGGCAGGAATGTTTGCCGGGGGCGTTATCGGGATGGCTCTCAAGTTTGCTCTGTTGATCCTGCTGGCGCCTTTCTTCGGCGCGTTTGAGGTGATGATCCCCCTGAGTATCATCGCCATGATCGTCGGCATGACAAGCGGCATGGCCGTATCACACGGCGGTATTCCACAGGCGTTGATCGCAAGCGGAGGCGGCACGATAGGATTCGCCATTGCCGTGCTCATCTATTATTCCAACAAAAAACTCGTCACATTCAAATAACAATGGCTGAAAAAAAATCATACGATCGTTTCGCCCAGGTCTTCGACTTTTTCCGCACTGGCGACATGCGCCGTTGGGGGCGAAAGCAAAAGCAACATTTTCAGCAGATGCGAGGAAAAGTCCTGCATGTCGGAGTCGGCACGGGAATGGAAATCCTGAACTTCCCGCCCGATCTTGACATCACCTGTGTCGATCTCAGCCCCAAAATGCTGGAACGCGCGCGCTGGCGGGGAACACAATACCAGGGCAAAGTCCATTTCGCTTTGATGAACGCCGAGTCTCTCGCCTTCCCGGACAACACATTTGATACCGCCGTGGCGGTCTGTGTCTTTTGCACCGTCGCCCATCCGGTCGCGGGGTTAGAAGAACTGAGGAGAGTGCTGAAACCAGGCGGGAAACTCTTGATGTTTGAACACGTCTTGAGCAAAAACCCCGTTTACGGCCTGAGTCTCCGGTTCATGTCGCTCCTCACCGAGGCTCTGGAAGGAACCCATCTCGACCGCGACACGGTGGCAAACGTCCGCAAAGCCGGGTTCACTCTCGAGTACGAAAAAAACGTTTATCTCGACATCGTCAAGGCCATCGCGGCTGTAAAGTAGCCAAACTTTTTGGCTTAGGCGTGACTGCGTTCCCACCGTTCCAACACGACAAACACGGCAATTCCCGCCGCCGTCATCAGCGCGATGAACCACCAGGGTGAAAGTCCGCTGACAGAATCCAGCGTTGCTTTCCCCAGGTCCGCGACGCCTAAAACTTCCGCCTTCATAAACGGATAAACCTCGGCAAAAATCGCGGCTCCCACCAGCATACCGAGAACACCGGGGATCGCGTGACGAGAGCCATCGCCCATCGCTCCGACACCGGTTCCTGGGCAATAACCCAGAATCGCCATGCCCACGCCAAATATCAGGCCGCCCAGAATATTGCCGAACAGAGTGGCGTTCTTGATATGAAGCGCCACTTCCGAACCCATCGCCCGCATGCCAAAAATGCCGACACTGCCGACGATGATGGCGGTGAGCATCACCTTGAGTACCGTAAAATCCTTGAGAAGAAACTGGCCGACAATCACCGAATAGCGGGTGACACCGCCCTTCTGCAAAAGAAAACCAAAAACAAGCCCTGCCAATGCGCCCTGAAAAAGAGTCATAGAGTCCGCGAAAAAATTCTCAAACATGGTCCCGGCCCTCCTTTCCAAACAGAAGAAACGCCGTCACCACACCGGATGCAAACATCGAGATGAAAAATGCCCACGAGGACACCGCCAACTGCAAGCCGCCGGAAATGCCATGCCCCGACGTGCACCCCCCTGCCAGGCGCGCGCCGAAGAGAAGAATCACCCCTCCAAGAAAAGCGCCAGCGTAGCGGAGCCATTTGGACGGTCCGAAGCGCCAGGCCCAGAGTGCGGGAACTTCTTCCCGGAATCGCGACCCGGCCAGCCTTGCGGCCAGAAAGGCGCCCAGGAAAAGCATCACGACGAGAGCGAACTGCCATTCAAACACCGGTTTCGGCTCCGCCGCCGTGCCCAGGTATTTCACGAAATAAACGTTGGATTCTACATGGGCTGGGACAGCCAGCTTCTCAATGGCTCCAGTGGCGCGCACCATTGTCGTCGACACGCCCAGGGCTTTTCCCATCCAGGCAAACGTGATCCATGAAAGAACGCCGAGCCCCGAACCCACGAGGTAAGGAGACCATCGCTCTTTTTTCAAAAGATTGCTCATGGCTAGCCCTCCTGATCAAAGTGACTGTTACCCTTCCTTTTTAGATTTAGAGTTCCCTATTTTCGGCATCGACACAACAAAATAATTCTGGATGATTTTATCGTCCATTAAGCGATTCGCCAGCTTGAGGGCGTCTTCCTTCGCATCGAACTTTCCCACGCGAATCTTATACCAACTGCCGCCTGCCTGACGCGGCGATTTGACGATAAAAATTTCCTTCACTCCCTTTTTCTTGAGAGTTTTGACAAAATTATCGGCCTGCTGGGAAGACGTGACCGCCGCGATTTGTATGCTGTGCACCTTGCCGATTTGCACAAGATTCGGCTTGGGAGGAGGCAGCGCCACTTCCTTTGGCGCAATGGGATTTTCCACCATTTCCTTCTTGGCCACCTGCCACTGTTTGACTCCCAATCCCGCAATGACCAGCAGACACAAAACCGAAACGGCAACCAGTTTGACCATGAGCCGAGTCCTGCCGAACGCAATCAAACCATCGACGGCCCAAAGAAGCAGTTTTCTTGCCAGTTTCGGAATCCACCGGACCCCTGCCATAACCGCCGCACCCATCTTGCCGACGATGGTTTTTTCGATGCCGAGACGCGCTTTCCAGCGGCTGATATCCTGCATGTCATCGCGGCTCACAAGCCTCACCTTTTTCACTCTTCCCGATAGGCGGTTCTCTTCAACCGATTCCCGAATGGCCGCCTTGCGGTCGGCATCGAGGGCGTGGAAGGCTTGCGCGCATTTTGCCTGCAAGACAGGATCGACCACTTCCAAATGGCCTTCGCAGTAAGTTCGCGCCAGGATTTCCCGGAGAGTGTCCTGTTGCGGCAGATTCAGCGGCAGGGCTTGCAGATAAAATCGGAGGGCGCTCACATCCGATCGATTGCTCTCCAATAGAATGGGAACGGCAAATCGAAGAATTTCCTGAGATTCCTTGCACTCGCTTTCCACGGCGTACAAAAATACGGATTCGGTTTTGGGGGTGAATTTTTTTTGCTGGAGAAATACCGAAGCCAGATGATGGATGATGAAGGCGTCCTGAAAATCTTCCGCTCTCAGCATCAC
>JAJDBE010000228.1 GCA_029261515.1 Nitrospinaceae bacterium
AAGAACGATCTTGGTTGCCATCAAGGTTTCTTTTGGGGAGTTCAGTACCCCTTTTTTGCTTTCCCGATATTCTTCCTTCACACTAAATTAAACTCCCCTTTATTCTGTGCTCCGAAGAAAATCAGGCGCGAGAGGATAAGATGATTTTAAAATCCGGTTTTCGAAAATTGATTTCATTAAGCAGGTGCTGCATAAGCGGCATTTTTATAGTGGTTTTGGCCGTCCATTCGGTCGAAGCGGGGGGCGGCGTGTTTACCATTCCCCCATTGGAGATAATTTTACCTTTGGCTCTGGAGAAAAATCAGGGCTCCTCCTTATCACCAGGGGAACTCAAATATCGAGTAAAGGATCATTACTACCAGGTGCAATACCGGACAGAGCAGTTAGGAATTTCGGAAGAGGTTAAGAAACATTTTGAAAAAGCGGTGGATAAATCCGAAGAGCAGTTTGATTCGGCGGAAGGGGATGTTTCTCAATCGGATATCACCAAACTCAAGCTGGGTCTTTCAGGCACATTAAATGACATCATTGAAGCTGAGAATGAAATCCACCTCAATAAACTGAACCTGGCAAAACTGACGGGAATGGAGTTTACGTATGAAAGTAAACTTGAGGAAGACACGATTCATCCGGCTTCCTTTCCTCACACCACCTTTGAAGAGTTCCTGGGGCAGTACGGTCTGAAAAAAATTGGGGACACGCAACCGCAGACGCGAGACATAAAGTCCGGCCACCGATTAACACTGGAAATGGCTTATGTTAATGTCGATGCGGCCAGAGCTAAATTGGATCTGGCCAAGGACAGCAGAAAAATAACCCGTGCGTTGCTAGTGACGGAAGTCGCCAATTATGATTTTGGCATCGGCGTTGCCGGAGATTTATTCGAAGCGCTGATTATTTATACCCGCGTTCTCAGAGGCTACTATGAAGCCGTTTACGGTTTCAACCTGGCCGTTGCTGAAATGGAACGCGATGTCGCCAATATATTCAGTCCGGCGGAAATGAACTCCCGCTAAAGCTTCTCTCTGTTTTCCCTCTAGGGATACAAACGGAATGGAACAAAAAAAATACTGGATGGCGTTGAACATGGTCGTTGGGGTGGGAAAGACCCTGTTTCACCGTCTGGTCAAAACCCTGGGGTCCCCGGAACAGGTTTTTCGCGCTTCAAAAAACGATTTGATGCGGGTGGATAAAGTCGGTGAAAAAGTCGCCACGGAAATCAGGAATTTTGAAGTCGATAAACATATTGAAAGGGAATTGCGCTTCATAGAAAAACTGGGGATGGAAGTGATCACCCTGCAAAGTTCCGATTACCCTTCTTTGTTAAAAGCAATATTCGATCCACCGCCGGTTCTCTATTATCAGGGCAAAAGCCTCGATCAGTTTCAAGTTCCTCTTGCGGTGGTGGGAACCCGGCAGCCGACGAATTATGGAAAAATTGTGACCGGGGCCCTTTGCGATCGGCTGGCTTCTATGGGAGTATGCATCGTCAGCGGTCTGGCACGAGGAATCGATACGCTGGCGCATCGTGCGGCTCTAAAGTGCGGTGGCGAAACCATCGCGGTGATGGGTTGCGGGCTGGCAAATATGTATCCGCCGGAAAATCGCAATTTAAGGGAGAAAATCATCCAGCAGGGTGCGGTGGTGAGCGAGTTTCCTGTGACCATGCGGCCTGAGCGCAACAATTTTCCGGCCCGCAACCGGGTCATCAGCGGTCTTTCATATGGAACTCTGGTCATCGAAGCGGGAGAGAAAAGCGGTTCGTTGATTACGGCCCAGTTTGCGTTGGAACAGGGGAGGGAGGTGTTTGCAGTTCCCGGAAATATTAACTCTTCAAAAAGCCGGGAAACCAACCGATTGATCAAAACCGGCGCCAAACTGGTCGATAGCCCGGAAGAGATTATCGAGGAACTGTCCACTTCTGTTCAACAACTGCTGGTTAAAAAATCCGCAGATGCTTCTAAACAGAATGAATTGTCAACGCTGGAACAGCAGATTATATCCCTTTTAATTAATGAAGAAAAACATATCGACAGCATTATCACAAACAGCCGATTGTCAGCGGCGGAAGTTTCGGCTACACTGGTTCAACTGGAATTGCGAGGGTTGGTCCGGCAATTGGAAGGCAAACAGTTCATCGCGACCTGTAAATACGAATAGCTGCAAGTGAGGTAATATGGCTAAATCATTGTTGATAGTAGAGTCCCCCACCAAGGTGAACACGTTGAAAAAGATCGTGGGGAAGGACTTTGTCATCAAAGCGTCTGTCGGCCACCTCAAAGACCTGCCCAAGAAAAAACTGGGAGTGGATGTGGATAATGACTTTGCTCCCGAATACATCACGATCCGGGGAAAAGGCAAAATCCTCAGTGAGTTGAAAGCGGCGGCAAAAAAAGCCGAGCATATTTACCTGGCCCCAGACCCGGACCGCGAAGGGGAAGCAATCGCCCATCATATCGGCAACGAGGTTGCGAAATTCACCAAAGGAAAAATTTACCGCGTTTCTTTCAATGAAATCACCAAGAAGGCGGTGAAGGAAGCCATCAGCCATCCGACGGAACTCAACTTGAACCGGGTGAATGCCCAGCAGGCCCGGCGGATTCTCGATCGGCTGGTGGGGTATAAGATCAGCCCGTTGCTGTGGAAAAAAATTCACCGCGGCTTGAGCGCCGGACGGGTGCAGTCGGTGGCTCTCAGGGTGGTTTGCGACCGGGAAAGGGAGATTCAGGCCTTCGTATCAGAGGAATACTGGTCGATCACGCTGGATGTGGAAGGGTCAAAACCACCGGCTTTTGAATCCAAACTGTTCAAAATTGACAATGAAAAAGCGGAGGTCAAGAATAAGGAACAAGCGGACGCCATCCTAAAAGACCTTGAAGGCGGCGAACTGCTTCTGGAAGGCATCACCAAGAAGGAACGAAAACGCAATCCGACCGCACCGTTCATCACCAGCACTCTGCAACAGGAAGCCTCGCGGAAACTGAATTTTTCCCCGAAGAAAACCATGATGCTGGCGCAGAGGCTTTACGAAGGCCTGGCTTTGGGGTCGAAAGGGACCGTGGGTCTCATCACTTACATGCGAACAGATTCCGTGCGTTTGTCCGACGATGCCCTGAACGATATTCGCCAGTTTATTCCGGAAAAATACGGCAAGGAATTTTTGCCCAAGGCGCCGAACGTGTACAAAAGCAAAAAATCGGCACAAGAGGCGCATGAAGCCATCCGCCCGACGGATGTGAATATTGAGCCAAACTCCATCAAGGAGTATCTCGAAAAGGATTTATTCAATCTCTATCAATTGATCTGGTCGCGCTCTGTTGCCAGTCAGATGGTGCCTGCGCTTCTGGACACGACGCAATTTGATATTCGCACCGGGAAATACCTGTTCCGCAGCAATGGCTCGATCCTGAAATTCGCCGGTTTCATGCAGGTTTATGTGGAAAGCAGTGAGGACGAAAGTCCTGCTAGCGATAAAGCAAAAGGCAGTGATACAGACCGTTTGCTGCCGGAACTGGAAAAAGGCGAGATCTTAAAATTATTGAAAACGTCGCCGCAACAGCATTTCACTCAGCCGCCGCCGCGATACACCGAAGCCCTGCTCGTTAAAGAGTTGGAAGAAAGGGGAATTGGAAGACCCAGTACCTACGCCTCGATTATCAGCGTCATCAAGGACCGGGATTACATCCGCTCGGAAGAGAGGCGATTGCATCCCTCGGAACTGGGGTTTCTGGTTTCGGACATGCTGGTGGAAAACTTTCCCGATCTGATGACTGCGGAATTTACCGCGAAAATGGAAGATCAGCTGGATCAAATTGAAGATGGAAAAATGGAATGGGTGAAAGCTTTGCACACGTTTTATGATCCGTTCAAGATCGACCTGGAGGAAGCGGAAAAGAAGATGAAGGATATTAAAAGTCAGGTGGAAGAAACCGACGAAGTGTGCGAAAAATGCGGCAAGCCCATGATTATCAAATGGGGCCGGTTTGGCAAGTTCGTCGCCTGCACCGGCTACCCGGAATGCAAAACCACCCGAAATCTGGGTGAGGACCCACAATCTGGAGGCGCCGCTGAGGAAGTCGAAGGCAATTGTGAAAAATGCGAATCGCCGCTCATCATGAAGATGGGCCGGTTCGGAAAATTCATCGCCTGTTCCAACTATCCGGAATGTAAATTCACCAAACCCATCAGCCTGGGGATTTCTTGCCCGGAAGAGACTTGCGAGGGAGAGATTTCTCCGCGCCGCACGAAAAAGGGCCGGACGTTTTACGGGTGCAGCAAATACCCGGATTGCAAATTCACCTCGTGGGACAAGCCGGTAGCCGAAGCCTGCCCGGAGTGCAAGCATCCTTATATGGCGGAAAAGTGGAAAAAAGACGAGGGGCTTTCCATCGTGTGTCCGCAATGCGGGTTCAAAAAAGCGGCTGTGGCAGCTGAGGCTTCGTGAAACCGTATTTGACCGTTATCGGCGGTGGATTGGCCGGGTCGGAAGCCGCCTGGCAGGCCGCGGAAATGGGCGTGCCGGTGGTGTTGTACGAGATGCGGTCGGTGACGCCCACTCCGGTGCACAAAACCGACCGTTGCGCTGAACTGGTTTGCAGTAATTCATTGGGAAACAATCTGCCGCATTCGGCGCCTTTCCTGTTGAAAGAGGAGTTGAGAAAATTCAACTCCGTCGTGATCGGCGCGGGAGACCATCATGCCGTTCCCGCAGGCGGCGCTCTCGCGGTGGACCGCGAACTGTTTTCCCAAGAAATCACCGAACGGGTCGTCAATCATCCCAACATCACTTTGAAACGGGAAGAAGTGGTTGATATTCCCGACGACCGGCCCGTCATTCTGGCGACCGGTCCCTTGACCTCACCCAATCTCTCGGCGGCGATCGCCAAAATCATCGGCCAGAAATATCTTTATTTTTACGATGCCCTCTCGCCCATTGTCGACGCCAACAGCATCGACTACAGCAAGGCTTTCTTTGCGTCGCGTTACAACAAGGGCGGCGACGATTATCTGAACTGTCACATGAACGAGGAGCAGTACCGGAATTTTGTGCGTGAATTGAATCAGGCTAAAAAAGTTCCGTTCGCTTCCTTTGAGAAGGCCATCTATTTTGAAGGGTGTCTTCCCATCGAGGAGCTCGCATCCCGTGGCGAAAAAACCCTGGCCTTTGGCCCGATGAAACCTGTGGGGTTGCCGCATCCGGAGACCGGCAAGCTGTCGCATGCGGTTGTGCAATTGCGCCGGGAAAATAAGGCAGGGACGGCCTATAACCTGGTGGGGTTTCAAACCAAGCTGACTTACCCGGAGCAGAAGCGGCTGTTCACCACGATCCCCGGTCTGGAGAACGCCGAGTTTTTCCGCTTCGGGGCGATTCATCGAAACACTTATATCAATGCTCCCAGTCTGCTTTCGTCTGAGTTGGACCTGGTTTCTCATCCGGGTCTCTATTTTGCCGGCCAAATCACGGGAGTGGAAGGGTATGTGGAATCCGCGACTCTGGGGCTGCTGGCCGCATTGAGCGCCGTAAAAAGAATCAAGGGAGAAAAGTTTGTGCCGCCGCCGATGGACACCGCTATGGGCGCTCTATACCACTACGTGACGACGAAGCGTTCCAATTCCTATCAGCCGATGAATATCAATTTCGGTTTGTTTCTGGTGAAGGAAATGAAAATCCGCGATAAAAAGGTGAGGAATCAAAAAATCGCGGAAAACGCACTGGAGAGCTTATGCCGCTGGAGGGATGTTTTGAATGAACAAGTGATCTCGCCGGTTTGAAAATAGAATGAGAAAAATTTATCATGGTTGAGAGTAAGGGGATAGAGGACACCTTGTTTTTTAGCTAGTTATAATGTAGGTTACTGCCTGAGTTTTCCTTACGATGGTTTTTTATCCCTGGCCGAAATTGTTATTTCTGAATTCATCGCGCGACTATCAGGTGGGACTTTGAATCAGCAAAACTTTCTTTCCTTTTGGGTCGTTGTTTATTTTTGCTCCTTCGCGTACCCCGCATTTTGCGACCCACCTTCTGAACAAAACCTGGGTTCCCTTGAGCTTGTTGCAGAGGGGCTGAATTTTCCTTCCAATATTGTTTCTCTCCCCGACGATGATGCGAATAAAATTTATATTCTGGAGAAAAATGAGGGAAAAATCCGCGTCATTGAGGACGGCAAATTGTCTTCCGACGCCTTTCTGGATATTGGCGATATGATTGGGGACCCTGTTTGGGAACAGGGGCTGATTGGCCTGGCATTCCCTCCGGATTTTAAAACAAGGAAACATATATATGTTACCTATACCGACTGGAAAGATAATTCTGAAAGAAATCCAGCCTTAATATTGAGCAGGTTTCAAGTTTCCGAGGATGGCAAAAAGGCGATAAAATCTTCCGAGGAAAAATTGCTCATCGCTGAGAATTTCGTGACGGAGGGTCCAAATATAGGTCATCATTATTGTGGCCACATAGAATTTGATTCTCAGGGGAAATATCTCTATTTATGCATCGGCGACTCTGACGATCAGGGAAATCCCAATGACACATCCCAAAGCCTCAACTTTATTCAAGGAAAAATCCTCCGGTTGGATGTGGAGTCTGGCCAGAAACCCTATGGC
>JAJDBE010000229.1 GCA_029261515.1 Nitrospinaceae bacterium
GGTGACAAGGGACTGGCTTTTAACGATCATGTGCATCTTGAATTGTTGGATGCCACCAAACCTGTACCGGAACTGATCGTCCACAAAGCCAAAGTGGCGAGTGGAACGCTCAAAGTGTCCGACCCGCTGACGTTGGAAGTAAGTCCGGAAACCCGCGCTAGCACAGCGCTCAATCACACCGCAACGCATCTTCTGCACGCGGCGCTGCACGAGGTGTTAGGCGATCACGTCAAGCAGGCAGGGTCGCTGGTGGCGCCGGACCGGTTGCGTTTCGACTACACGCATTTCTCGCCGTTGACGGAACGAGAAAAGGCCCGCATCGAAGCGCTGGTCAACGAAAAGATCCGCGAGAATATTCCCGTCGACAGCCGGGAAATGTCAATCGAAGCCGCGCTCAAGGAAGGGGCGATGGCCCTTTTTGGCGAAAAATATGGCGACGAGGTGCGCGTGGTGTCGGTCCCCGGATTCAGCAAAGAGCTTTGCGGCGGCACGCACATATCCGCCACAGGGGACATTGGCTTGTTCAAGATCGTCTCGGAAGGCGGCATCGCTTCCGGCGTCAGACGCATTGAAGCGGTCACCGGCAAAGGGGCCTATGAAAAAATGCGGATGGAGTATGAAACTCTGGCTTCCATGCAATCGATCCTGAAGGTGCAACCGGGAGAAGAACTGAACCGGGTGAAAAAACTTCAGGAAAAAAACCGGGAAATGGAAAAGGAAATCGCCGCACTCAAAGAAAAAATGGTATTGGCAGTAGGAAAAGCGGCAGGAACATCGGAAGTAAAAGGGGTAGGCATAGGCCCCAAAAAAGTGGGAGATGTCAATCTTGTCACTAATAAATTTGAAGACATGGACGCGAAAACCCTGCGCTCTTTTATCGACAACACGAAAAACCAGATCAAGTCCGGCATCGTGGTGGTGGGAACAGTAACTGACGGCAAAGTGATGCTGGCGGCTGGGGTGACCAAGGACCTGACCAACCGGTTTCAGGCGGGCAGCATCATTAAGGAGATCGCCACCATTGTCGGCGGCAGTGGCGGCGGCAGGCCGGACATGGCCCAGGCAGGGGGAACCAAAGTCGATCAAATCGATGCGGCACTGGCCCGGGCCGAGGAACTGATCCGGGAGAAATAGACCAACCGCATTTTTGGTTGCAGTCCAGGCCGGGGTCCATTACTCTTAACGTATTCCGATCAATATGGTTAAGGCAGTGAAGAAAACCCGGCGACGCCGGAGCGAAAGGATTCAAGCATGGACAACGCCAAAAAAGAAGAGCTCGACAAAAAATGGAAAACCATCGCCGCCAAAGCCGTGACCGACGATGCCTTCAAGAAAAACCTCGTGGCCGACCCTGTCGGCGTTATGGTGGAAAACGGATTGGTTTTGCCGGAAGGGACCGAGATGAAAGTAGGCACAGGCAAGTTGCAAACCATCCCTATCCCTTCGGATGCTTCAGAGGAGCTGAAGGAAGAAGTCAGTTGGTGGATGTGGCGTCTCGACTGCATTCGTGAATTTGGCAAAGAGGACCCGAAAAGAACAACCGGTCATCTCAGCATGAGTGCGCAGGAAGCAGACGACGACTCGTCCGGTATGACCTGATTGAAAATAATAAACTATTAACATGCGCCCGTAGCTCAGCTGGATAGAGTGACGGATTCCGGTTCCGTAGGTCGGAGGTTCGACTCCTCTCGGGCGTACCATTTCAAATAAGGGTTTATGGGCATTCCTCATAAGCCCTTATTTTCTGTCTGTCTTCCTCAACCATTTCAAAATTACATTTTGTGAGGCTTATTAATTATGCGCAATAAAATCGAACACGGTTTGGAGATGACCGTTTTCAATAGTAGGTGGTTGTTGGCGCCATTTTACTTAGGGTTGGTCGTCGGCATTCTTCTTCTTTTCATCAAATTTATTCAGGAACTGATTCACTTAATCACTCACGTTTTGACAGCTCCTGAAAGTGAAGTGGTCATTGGCATCCTGTCTCTGGTCGATATGGCGTTGGTGGGTTCTTTACTGCTGATGATTATCTTTTCGGGCTATGAGATTTTCGTTTCAAAAATAGATGTGGCCAACCACCAGGATCGGCCCGAATGGATGGGAAAGGTGGATTTTGGCGGACTCAAAATAAAGGTCATTGGCGCCATCGTCGCCATCTCCGCCATCGACCTGCTGAAAACCTTTATGGAGATACCTGCGGAGCCTTCTGAGGGTAATATCGACATGTATATGTGGAAGGTTATCATCCACATGGCCTTCGTGCTCAGCGGCGTCTTTTTCGCCCTGATGGATCGAATCGCCGCGGGGACGACTCATCATTAAAAATAAGAGCATCGATTTTTTAATTCCAGGCACCGCTCCTTTACACCTCTCTTTCACAAGAGTAAATTTTAAGTTCAGAGATATTTCTTACGAGCGCATTAAATAAAAAAATCCCCCAGTTTGGCAACTGGGGGATTTTCTAATTTTAAGCCTGTTTTTCAATTCACCTCTTTAAAGCTCAGCATCCATTTTTACATAAGCACTTGCACTCAAGTTCGCGCTTAGCCTCCCCCCATTCCCTGCGGTCAATGTAGTACCACTATCCAAGGCAAACATCTGTGAACGCAATTTATCGCTATAAGCCACTCCATCAAACCCGACTGAACTAGGAGTCGTTGCCGTTGGAGCATGAATTAAGAAGGTATTAGCGGCGGACGTTAAACGAGTAGGTACAACTCTCATTTCAACCGGATGCTGGACCAAAAAATGAGCTGCCCCACTACTTGTAACTGCACCTACTGCAAAGAGTTGCTCACTATTTCCTTGCGCCGAATCCATTTGGAAATAATATCTTTGACTCAACATTAACTCCGCTCCTATCTGCCGATACGCATAATCCGACACGGCAGAACCTTTTTCTAACTGTACTTGCCCCAGATACAACTCATCACTAACTGCTGCATCTGTGTCATCCACCCAGATGAATACCGCAATGTTTTTGGCATCGGAATTGATGGCGATATTTTCAACTTTGCATCGTTGGTACGTTGTTGGCAAACTCAAATTGGAGGATATCTTCTGATAAGACCAACTTGTAGCGAGGGTGGGAATCGTCCCTTCTGCATTCCAGGCGGAAACTACATCGGAGGTCACCGTATCGGTAGTCCCACTCCAGGACAGCACGGCGGCCCGGATATTGCGGATGGCATTTGATCCGGTTTTTATCTGGAAAGAGAGCGAGGCGATGGAGTCGATAACCTGTTGGCAATTAGCATTCTCAATGATCTGGACGAAACCGAATTTTTTGTTTGCCGTCTGCACCACTGCTTTCTGGGCATACACCGATCCATCTGGCGCATCGGTCACCTGTGAGACATCGACTATATCGTTGCCGTCGGAAAGTAGAATCCAACGGTCCAGCAAATAGGTATCATCGTCGTTCTTGGGTGTGGTGGTGGCATCGAAACTGGTGCCCCGTTGTGCGACGTTAAATTCTCCGTTGATCAATAAATTTTTGTTCATTTTGAAATCCTTTAAAAAGTTTGTTTATAAAAACTGCGTTTGACAAAACCCGCCCGGCGGCAGCAAATGGCATTTGGCCAAAATGCCAATTTGAAAAAGTCCAAATAGAACACTCCTATTTCAGGCATAAAAAAACCGGGCCGTGGATTGCCCGGTGCTTTTGTTTTGTAATAACGTGAAGTGGTTGGTCGCTTAATTATCTGTTTAAGGAAATGTCATTATTTATCTTCATACCTATAGGGATTTGCACAGGTGGGCAGACGGGGGAGATATTTAAATAAAATTACTTAGAAAAGAAATAACGCAGGTAGGGCAGAATTTGGGGGTCGAAAATCGGGAATGATTTACTTTCGTCTCAGGAAATTGCCCAGCAGACCGCGTACGAGTTCTCTGCCCAAGACCCGGCCAATGCTTCGCACCATGGATTTAAAACCCGCTTCGGTAGCGCTCTGTCTGCGACTGCCTGAGGATGAAGAAGATCGACGCGAGGCGCTGGAAGACTTCGATTCCTGCTCATTGCGTTCCACTTGTTTCAGTGCCTGTTCCGCTCTTTCCTGAAGGATTTCATAGGCAGATTCCCGGTCCATAGGACGGTCATACCGGGGTCCCAGGTAACTTTTGGAAATTACGGAACCTCTTTCCGCGTCGGTTGCCGGCCCCATTCTGGAAGAAGGGGGACGGATCAACGTGCGCTCCACTGTAGTTGGCCTGCCTTTGACATCCAGAGTGGAGACCAGGGCCTCCCCTACCCCGAGTTCCAGAATCACTTCGGCTGCTTTAAATTTCGGATTGGCACGAAACGTTTCTCCCACAGCGCGGACGGTTCTCTGGTCTTTGGGAGTGAACGCCCGCAGGCTGTGCTGAACCCGGTTGCCCAATTGGCCCAAAATATCCTCTGGGATATCCAGAGGGCTTTGGGTGATGAAGTAAATCCCGACACCTTTGGAACGGACCAGGCGCACGACCTGCTCCACCTTGTCTACCAAGGCTTTGGGAGCATCGTCGAAAAGAAGATGTGCTTCATCAAAGAAGAAAACAAATTTGGGGCGATCCAGATCACCGACTTCCGGCAGTTCCTCAAACAGTTCAGACAGCAGCCAGAGAAGGAAGGTGGAATACAGTTGCGGATATTGCATGAGTTCATCCGCGGCGAGAATGTTGATAACTCCATTCCCGTTTCGGTCGATGCTAATTAGAACATGCAGGTTCAAGGCGGGCACGCCAAAAAACATGTCTCCTCCCTGTTGATCGAGAGTGAGGAGACGCCGCTGAATTGCGCCTACTGACGCTTTGGAGACATTGCCGTAGCGGGTGGTCAAATCGGCTGAGTTTTCTCCAACGAAATTGAGTAAAGCCCGGATATCCTTTAAATCAAGAATGAGCAGACCTTCATCATCCGCCACTGCAAAACAAACATTCAGAACACCCTCCTGCGTATCGTTAAGCCCCAGTAAACGGGAAAGTAGTAGCGGCCCCATCTCGGAAATCGTGGTTCTTACGGGATGTCCTTTTTTGCCGAACAAGTCCCAAAAAACGGTGGGAAAATGTTGAAAGGAATAATCGTCCAGATGAATCTGCTTTGCGCGTTGGAGGAGTTTTTCCGCAGGCTTCCCACTTTGACTGATCCCTGAAAGATCTCCTTTGACGTCGGCGAGGAAAACCGGAATTCCTTTTGCGGAAAAAGCCTCGGCCATTATTTGCAACGAAACGGTTTTCCCCGTCCCTGTGGCTCCGGCAATCAACCCATGCCGGTTGGCATATTTTAAAATCAGGTTTTGCGGGGTTTCCCCTGCACCCAGGAAAATAGCGGTAGATACTTTTTTTTTGTCATTCATAGTTCAAACTATTGCTGGACCGGAGAGGTTATATATTATTTTTCAAAAATGTTTTTTGGACCAGTGAGAAGAATCGTTGCCGGTTTCTCTGATATCCATTTCCGGAAACCTTTCTGGAATCCTTTTTTCCGATATATTTGTATTTTTTGGGGGGGCCATTTGCTGGTCGGGGCGAACCATGTACATGCCGGTGTTTTCTTTCCCGGCAATGAGACCGAAGATTAGAAACAGGATTCCCAGGAATATACCAACCGACCCTGAATAGGGAAATTCCAGCATTCGGTCTATTACGAGTTGGAGTATTTCCGGATCGATTTTTTGAGCGCCAACGGATTCTGCAGAGGAAAACATCAATCCTGAAATGGGGAATAAGACACAAAGAACTGACGACAGAATCCAGTTAAATCTCCAGGCTTTACCACCACTGCTCGTTAGGAGAGAAACCAGAAAAGCAAAACTCCATAGAGCAAAAAAAATGCCGCCGCTAAATTCCTTGAGAACTGGGCCCAAAGCCAGAGTCGCGAGCAGAAATCCGCAAGCCCCTACTAAAAACCCGCCAATCACCCCTGCGATTATTTTTGCAACCATTGCCGATACTAATCCTTATATCAAAAATCCAACGCGATTCAACACGCCCACGCCTGCCGGGTAATTCCATCATTATTTGCAAACCCTGATCAAAAAGTAGTCTATTGGAATGAAGAATGCGAAAATTATAACATGGTCTAATGGATAGCGTTAACGAGTCCGCCGCAGGCAGGGCTATTATATTTAAACGACTTGAAATAGGAAGTCACACTTCCATGAAAAGTTTTGCAGCCAGGAAAACGCATTCCACCCGCCATCGAGGGGAGATAATTATTACATTCAAGACGCCACACCTCCAAGAAATGCCGATGAGAAAACCCATCGTTTTTATGGATGTAAAAAAGAATGGGCCACTATCAAATGCTGAAAATCAAATAGTTAAGCTTCTTTTACAAATTGCTCGGTTTGTGCATCCAATGAACGTAGGGGCCTTGATGCCGCATGGATGTAAAGCGATTTTGGATCCACAGTTTCCTTAGGCGGCGGTGGCTGAGACATCTCGTACTTTACGCGCCTTTGGTGATCGGCCAATTGAAGCTTGGGGTTATAAACGCTATTAAATTTCCACAGCATTTTAACAAAATTGGTTTGACCACGTATTAGATGGCCCGCCGCGATTTTTGCAGTCCCCCTAAGTGCGGCCCAACCCAAATGTTTTCTGTTTAAAATTTGCTGAGTTTTTACCAGTTCGGCGTAAAACTCGTGCAGAGGTAAATGCGTTGGCAAAACCGCGTGCTGGATGTCATACAATCGGTAATCCATGCTCGTCAACTGCCGCGCTTCCGTGTGCCATATTTCAGTTCCGGGATATGGCGTCATCACACTGATGTTTACGATTTCCGGAACTTCCAAACACCATTGCTGTATGGCCTTGAACTGCTTCCGGTCCCATGCCGGGTCCGCGATAAGATTGATGGCCACTGTGATCCCTAAAGAGCGTGCGCATTCCAGCGCCGCAAAATTTTTGCTCAGACTGATTCCCTTGCGATACTTCTTCAACCCTTCTTCATCAATGGCCTCGAGACCAATGAAAATGTATTCAAGCCCAAGGCGTTTCCAATACTCGAATACCTCTTTATTGCGGAGCAAAACGTCTCCACGAGTTTCCAGGTAGTATTTTTTCTGAATACCTTTTTTTTCAATGGCCTGCCCGATTTCCATTCCGTGATTGGGCTGGGTGAAGGCAACGTCATCGACAATAAAAATCCCCGGCTCTTTGATCTGGCTCAATTCATCGGCTATCTTTTCCGGACTTCTGCTACGGTAACTGCGATTATAAAAGGTCCAGGCGCTACAGAAGTTACAAGTCCACGGGCATCCTCTCGCAAATTCGATCGATGCGCAAGGGTCCAATACCCCGATAAAATATTTACGCCGGTGGCGTAAGAGATCCCGACCGGAAGGCAGGTCATCCAGATTTTCGATAAAGCCTGGAGCAGGCCCTTCTCCCGAAAAACTGACCACGCCAGGAACAAGTTGCGTGGACTTTCGATCTTCCTGAATGGCCGTGAGAAGTTGGGGAGCGACAGCCTCGCCTTCTCCTTTGAGCACACAATCAATGGCTCCTTCTCCATGATCCAGTATCTCCCTTGCAGTGAAGGAAGCGCTATGTCCACCGACAAATATAAAAGTTTCCGGCAACTTCTGCTTGGTAGCTTTAGCCAGGTCTATGATCTCCGGAAGGTTTGCCAAATAGTTGCAGGAAAAGGCGATGACATCAGGTTTCCATTTTTTTAAAATTTGGAAATAGTTTTTGTGAGGCTCGACCTGAAGGTCGAGGAGACGGACATCGTGGCCGGATTGGCGAACTGCGGCGGCAACCATTTCCAACCCTAAAGGCTCCAGCCGCAGGAAGATTTTTGAATACATCAAAGAGCTTGGATGAACTGCCAAAAATTTCATTGACCAGAACCTCCCGATTATCAATAAAGGAAATGATGAGAACTGGGGGAGTTAAAACCCGGCTTTACAGAGTTTTTAAAACCAATGTCCAGTCAGCTTTAGTTTCGCCCCGGTATGACCTCACCTTTGGTATGAGTATATTAATGGTTAGCCTATCACACTCAGTCAATCGAGAGGTTCTTCAGAGTTGAAGGTTAAGACAACTAAAATTTATCGGTCCCTTAATATTCAAAAATAGGGTATAATTTGTTATAAAACTGTATGAAAAAGCACAAATATCAGACAAATAATCCCTCTTGATACTCGGGAAAAGCCCTATTTTAAAAGGGTTTTGGTTTGGCACGAAGTGTGAATACCATCCCATGACTCATCGTTTTTTGAGAGGAGACTCATATGGAATGGGAATACTGGTTTCTTGATATGCCCCAACTGGGCAAGGGGAATGTTAGCACCAAGATCAGAAGTCTAGAAATTCAGGGATGGGAATTCGTGCCTAATGGTGGATCAGACAGCTCGGAAGTATTAATTTTTAAAAGAAGAGCGGACTCGGAAGCTATCCCGAAAAGAGAAGGCTGTTTGTTGATCCAAAAGAAAGTTCATTATGAAGTTTAAAGTTGGAACGTGGCCGGAAAACATAAGAATGGCACTTGGAACGATTGTTTCCACCGTATCGTTGGGCTATGTCGCTATCCTGTTAATAGACAACTGGATTCTTTCCCTCGCACAGGCAATTTTTCTGCAAAACTAATTGCAAACCCCGTCTCGCCCCCTCCCCTCCGAAATCATAAATCCCCGCATTTTTGACCCTTGAAACAATTATGCGAATGTTTTTTTCAAGACGACTGGGTTTCGATGTAAATCTAATTAATTCAAAAAGACGACATTCCCCCCTCAAGGCTTCACATCAAACCTGTCGGGTTGCTCCAAAATTAGATTTTTTAAACTGTGATCTCCTCCCCCCTAAATCCGACCCAAAAACTCAAAATTATCTGCGGAAATAACAATAAAACTACCATTTTTTTCATAACTTTGGTAAAATTTATATGAATTTGATACTGCTAGAAACTAGGTGTAAATTAAATTAGCTTTAGCCGTTTGTTTTTCGACAAAAAGTAGTGGCTAATTAATTCGCTCGCTTTCATTGACACTTTTGATTTTTATCGGTATAGTTAGCGTTTTTTAGGGGATTTTTCTTCCCCATGCCTTTCATCCGGTAGCATATTTCCAAGTCTATTGGAACTTCGTGGGATGCTACCGAATATTATAATGACTCAAGGGGTCAATAACACCTTGATAACAAGTCCATTGATGGCGTGGTCTTGTTAAAACAGTTATAATTAAGCAAAAGCTAATTCTACCGGGCTTATTTGGGAGGAGAATAAAGTGGTAGCAAAGGCGAATTACCATATCTGGTTCGGCTTTCCCAATTTTAACTTCTCCCAGAAAAACTTTTTTTGCCTAAAGTCTCCTTCAATTTTTCGCAATCATTGCACTAAGATTGAAGTTTCTCAAACCAATATCCGAAAAGCGAAGTAGAGAATTACAGGAGTCTATTCCGTAGTTTTATTTTGCGCTAAACATCAATTGATTGAGTCATTTAGAGTTTTTCGAAGAATTACTGTTGTTTAACCGAATTATCGCGTGTAAATTGCTAAAGTTGAATTTTAAACCAATGGGGGATATTGATGGGACAAGTTTCTTATAAAGTCATAATTTCCGTAACTCTTCTTTTTCTATTTTCCCCCAACCTGGCTCTTGCGCAGTTTGATATATTTCCCAAAGGCGGCGTTGAATTAAAAGAGGGGAAAATACGGTTTGGAAGGTTGGAAATACATCCTGGCTTTACTTTTGAAACCCGGTATGAAGACAACGTTTTCCGCAGCGATGGCCATACGGAAGACCTCACGGACGACTTTATTTTCGTCAACCGACCTTCTTTGGGTTTGGAGCTTAAAAGGGGGCCGGGAGAAATTTTTGGTTTTAACTTCAATTATCGCGGCGCAGATGAACATTATCTGAACTTGAGCGAATCTGAAGACGCGTTTGATCACACCTTATCCACTGCTATCAACCTAGGAGGACCTGGCGGACGAACCGATCTAACGCTTGGTGGCAGTTATGCTATTGCCAGTTCTGTCGTAGACAGAGATTTTGTTACCAATATCGCCAACCGGGTCGACAATACCACCAAAAATGCATACCTTGATCTGGTTGTATCCTTGTCCAGAATATTTAAAGCAAGCATAGACCTCAGTGCCAACCAGAGAAAGTTTGGAGGGGCCAACCGTGTTGAGAATGTGGACACCTATAATACTGGAGCGAGCTTTTTCTGGGAAGCAAGTTCAAAAACATCCTATGGAGTCAAATACAACCATCGTTTCGGACGATACAAAACCCCTTCGCCGGGCAACGCTGATTCTGACTCCGATCAGATTCTCCTCGGCGTAAGATGGAGTCCCACCGCTTTAGTCAATGGGGATTTTTACGTTGGCTACGATAATAAAAGGTTTGAAAACCTTTCTGGCGAAGACCGTCAGGATTTCATTTATCAAATTGACTTAAATTACACTCCCCGGGAAAGAACTCGTATTTCCCTGAATGGAGACCGGCAAATTTTAAACTCGACTTTTGGAGGCATTCAATCTGCTGTTCAAACCGGCATCGCATTGAATGTGGCTCAAAAAATATTGAAAAAATTAACTGCCGAAGCCGGTTTCTTTTTTGAAAACCGGGATTACCAGAGGTCATCTACTGATTCGGCAGATGGCTTGGTTAAAACCCGTGTCGATAATGCCTTCGGCCCTCAGATGGCATTGATTTATGATATTCAGCGCTGGTTGCAAGCCAGGGCTGAGTACCGGTACGAGACAAATAAATCCAACTTTGACACCAGAGACTATGAAGCCAATTCCGCCTCTATCTTAATTTCGGCAAGATATTAAATCTACGATCACCCTGTAATTTAGTAAAACTCTCCAAGAAAAAGATCTTTTTTATTTTCCTCCTTGAATAATAAATTGATAGTATGGGTTTGCTTCCGGTTTTTCCTTGGAATCATAAAACCTATTCTGGAAAAGATTTGTAGTGGGTCGGAAGAAGAAAGAGTCATGCTTCAAGTTTCTTAAAATCCCATAGTAGCCTATAATAACAGTTATTAATATTTTGATTTAACCAACAGCATTTAGGGGAGTGGTTTACTTATGAAGAGGAAAATCGCACTTATTTTAAGCTTGGTGTTTTGTTTGCAAATGGTCAACTCAGTCCTGGCCGCTCCGTTAGACAGTTCGTCTAAGAAGTCAAAAGTGGGGTCAACAGGATTAAAGGATGACTTTCCTCCTTCTATTCCCATCATCAACCAGAGCAACCCTTTTGTTTTAGGGCCGGAAGATGTTCTCACTATATCTGTTTGGGGAAACAAGGAATTGACCACAGAAATGCCCGTTCGCCCAGATGGAACAATTTCATTCCCCCTTATCGGGGACATTATGGCCCAAGGGTCGACTCCGGCTCAATTAAAAGATAAGATCACAGGGGAATTAAGAAATTATGTGACCGATGCCAGTGTCACAGTAATCGTAAGAGAAATTAAAAGCATTAATATTTCTGTTGCGGGGGAGGTCAATGCACCTGGAACTTATACGGTAAACCGCCCTATTACTCTACTCCACCTGTTTTCCATAGTAAAAGGCTTCACAGAAAAAGCGGACTTAAAAACCTCCTATCTTTTGCGAAATGGACAAAAATTAAATATCAATTTCTACGCTTTGGTTAAAGAAGACGACTTTACTCAGAATATCTGGTTGAAACCGAACGACATCATATTCATACATGACAACTTTGGCAATCGGGTCAACGTCATGGGAGAAGTGACCCGGCCTCAGGTCATCCCATTCCAGGAGGGAATGACTGTCATGGATGCCATATTGATGGCTGATGGATTAACGGATATAGCCAAAGCCAATGCGACGAAAGTTTACCGAAGAAATCCCCAGAAAGGGGGAGGCACAAAAAATATTGAGAAAATAAATGTCCAATTAGACAAGGTTATCTTTGATGGTGACCTGTCAAAAAATCTCCAACTAAAACCAGGGGACATTATTCATGTGCCCAGGAGTTTCTTTTAACAAGCCTTTCCTAAAAGACGTTGCTCAGTCCACCTTAAACCAATGGCTTAAGGTGGACTGAGCACTAGAACTGCCTCCCGTTACAGTCTATCTCGAACTTGATCCTGGCCTCATAGAAACCCGCTTAACAGCCGCGTAGAGAGCATTTTGGACCTTGTGCGCTTTATCCCGATTTAAAAACGACTGGGGCGTTATTAGGCACTCCACGCACACACAAAGCAAGTCAGAACCACCTGGCATTCAAGCTTGGCAGAGAATTAGTTCGGGAGACATTACTCGCCCTATTAGCCGACTGTGATTGGTGCAATTAAACTATCTTTCTAAATCGTAAGCGATGATTTCCCGGTTTTGAATGGCTTTCTCAATAGCATCATTTTTCTTGAGATATATTGCGGAAATTCTTTTATCGCCAAAGGGTATTTCTATTACTTTCGCTTCGTCAGGGATTAATTCCCGGTTAAAATTTTTAAGCGGAAAAAATTGTTCAAGATCCGAAAAAGTAAATTTTTCTTTGTCAAGATACCGGGGATGACCGATGACAATATTGACATTTCTTTTGATGAAATAGTTTATGGGAGCGGTTTTTTGATGCCCCGGTCGTGTCCCGATTATGATGCCATTGTTAGCTATCCATTTATCGTTCAGCCCTAACATATCGATCGTGGTCAGTCGGGAGTAATATGGGATGGCTCCTGCCGCGGTAGTTGCAATTACCACCTCGTTGTCTTTTGAATAAAACAACTTATTTAATTCCTTTCCAATTTCAGGCCAACCATCCAGGTACATATGCTCGTGTAATTGCCGAATACTTTCAATGTTTAAAGTCGTATGATAGGTATAGGCATGGACTGGAGAAACCAGTACAGGAATTAATGCAAGTGCCATTTTTACCCTTTTGTCATTCAGGACACGAATACACTGAACAAAAAGGATGCACAATAAAGGAACTATGGGGACCATAAATCGGAACTCCATAAAGTCCCCCCCCACTTTCATCACATAAAGAAACCACAAAAGGGATATTAAAGAAATAACTCGCAACTCCTTCGAAAAAAGAAATACTTCTTTAAATCGAAAAACCCCCATCAACACAAAAATAAAAAAAGAGTAAACGTAAAAGAAAAGGGCAATATAAGCGATCCCGCGCTTTATTGAAGTTGCGGACGCCTTTGCGTAAAAAGTGTTGGGAAGGATGTCTCCGTAAAAAGACAGCTTCCATAGAAACCAACCCCCAATTATTAAGAGGCAAGGTAAAATTAGCAATGCGATGCTTTTGAACTTTTCTCTTTTACCGGGAAGCTCTGAAAATATTGGGATTAACAAGGCAGGATATAAAATGAAGTAGGGAATGGCGCTATCCAGCCTGGTAAGGAGAGAAAGAGACGTGATTATTGAAAACAGGAAAAAATAACCGCCTGAATAGGTTTTTGTGCTAATGATATACAAAGCCAAATAGGCTGCCCATGTGATTAGAAACACCTGTAAGGAAGTCTCCAGTCCCCCGGTTCCATAAGCGCTAAACGTATAATTAGTTCCAACAAAAACCAGAACCAAAAACGAAAAATTTCTGCACTGAAATATGAGAAAGGATAACTTGTAGGAAAATATGAGCGCTCCCAAAAAGAAAATCAGACTTAGAATCTGGGAGTAGCTAACGACATCTAGGCTCAAAAAAAAAGGAACGGTATTCAGCAAAACCCATAAAAAGTTTGTATACCCTTCAACATTTTCTCCTTCGTTAAATATCAACCCCTTTCCTTCAACAAAGTTTTGTGCATATCTAAAAGAAATAAATGCATCATCTTGCATGAATTTATTAAACCAAGCAAGGGCTAGAATCAGGGTCAACGCCAGAAAGAAAAACCACTGATAGTACTTTGAAAAAAACTCAGGGAGTTTTTCATTCACATTTCTGAAAGTTACCACAACATTTGACTCCTCACTTTGTTGCCTCCAACGCCACCGGGTGGTTTTATCACTTCTCCGGCAAAGGTTTCCACTCTTTTTCATTTAAGAGTTATTAAACACAACATGTATGGCTCGGCAAAATCCCCCTTCAAAAGGTTATGCCAAATTAAAACCTAATGGCAAACTTGCGCTCACTTTTTCGAGATCATCCCCTCTGCCATTTTTTCAAAAATTGTTATTAGGGATAAATTGATGGTCAGATTTAAAGTCCCAGGCTCTTTCTTCCAGGCCAATCAATCCCACCATCCTTCACTAAAAGCTAAAAAGCCTGTTCGGGAACCCGAATATATAGAGTTCATTTTCCATAAGAACTTTCGCCTGACGAAGGCGACCCGGCAATCGACCCTTCTAAAACACTCTCAGACCCTACCAGCCTTAAAAAAAATCCAATCTATGAGCCAAATCCAGGCGAAAACTTGCAGAGAGGAAAATTAGTTTTGAAACCCTTTACCTAAAAGGAAAACAACTTTTTCTCTTTTAGGATATCCGATTTACATTGTCTTTAAAAGAATAACTAGTTGTTTTATTGCTGTTTTTGTTCTTTTCAAGCGATTGTTTTCTTGACAAACTTTCACTCATTTAGGTAATATTTCAATTAATGTAAACCTGAAAATTAAATATTGAATGTAACTGTAATTATAATGCAGAAGAGCGCAATAGCTAATTGAATATAAGAGCCATTGTAATCTATTGAAAAGATTACCATTGTTTTAATGGTCCGGGTCTTTTTTTGTTATCAACCTGTTACAAACTTTCAATCAAACCTTAACCTTTTCCTGTCATCCTGATTTCACAGATTTACTTGAGCTTTGCATAGCTGCAACCCGGAGATTTTGGCGCCCCAAAAACCAAAGCAGAACAGATTTGCACTATGACAAATAATATCGTTTATCCCTTACAGAAAATTGTTATTTAATGAACTTATCCTTACAACGTAAAAGCAGTCCTGCAAGTAATTTAAGTAAAAGGTTTTTTGACCTTTTCGCGTCCATTGTAGGCCTGATCATTCTCAGCCCCATTTTCCTGGTCATTGCCATTTTGATTAAACTGGATTCCCGGGGTCCCGTTTTTTTTCGCCAGGAACGCATTGGACAAGGGTTTCGTAAGTTTCAGATCTATAAGTTTCGCACCATGTCGGATGATGTGGAGTCAGGCGAAAATCCTTCTATGTTTCGACAAAGCCACAGGATTTCCCGAGTAGGCCGGTATCTGCGCAAAACCAAAATCGATGAATTGCCTCAACTCATAAACATTTTAAAAGGAGAGATGAGCTTCGTAGGCCCCAGGCCGGAGTTGGCACGTTTTGTTGGAATGTACCGGGGAAAATACTTAAGAATTCTTACGATAAAACCTGGACTCACTGATCTTGCATCTCTTCAATTTCGCAATGAGGAAGAACTGCTTAATCGGGCGAGCAATCCTGAAGAAGAATATATTCAAAATATTTTACCCAAAAAGATTGAATTAAACTTGGATTACCTTCGTCAGACCTCGTTTCTTTTTGATTTAAATTTGATCTTTAAAACTATTTTCCGTATTGATTCTTCTGGATTTACCAGCTGGAGAAGCTCGAAACTAAGCACCCAAGGAGTTGCCTTCTTTTGTAGCGATACTATTTTAAGCCTAGCCTCATTTTATTTAGCCTACTTTTTAAGATATGAAGGGAATATTCCGCCTGAGAAAATCGACACCATTATTTACCTTTTCCCCTTCGTATTTGTTTGCCGCTCATTTGCTTATCTTCGCTATCGGTTCTATTCGAGGTTCTGGCAGTATTCCAGTCTGGAAGATTTAATTTTAATCATCAAGTCTGTGGGGTTGGGGTCCATCATTCTTCTTACCGCGATTTTCATGCACTCGAATCCGCCTATTTCCCTGCCCAGAACAATTCCGGTGATCGACTTTGTTCTGCTGATCACTATGCTGGGCGGATCACGCCTCGCCTGGAGATTGTGGAATGAACGGCAAAAACAAAAACCATTAACAAATGCAAGCGGTATAAGAGTTTTAATTTTTGGAGCTGGGGATACCGGAGCCATTCTGTTAAAGAACCTGAAGCAAAAGCTTCCGCATTTTACTGTCTGTGGTTTTGTCGATGATAACCCGCAAATTAAAGACAAAACTCTAATGGGCATCAAAGTTCTGGGCAACAGGCACGATATTCCCAAACTCGTTTCTCAATTGAGTATTAAGGAAATTCTCATCGCTACCAGTAGTATCTCTTCGGACGGATTGAGCGAAATTGTAGAAATCTGCAGCAAGAGCGTTGTGAAATTCAAGGTCGTGTCCTCTGTAACTGATATTTCCACCAATGAAGTTCACCTTTCAAAAATCAGAAAAATTGAAATCAGCGACTTGCTGGGCAGAGATTCGGTATCTCTCGACTTATCCTCTATCAAGAACATGATTTGGGGGAAACGGGTTCTCGTCACTGGTGCGGGAGGCTCTATCGGGTCCGAATTATGCCAGCAGATTCTGGAGTTTAACCCTTCGGAACTCATTATGCTGGACCGCGGGGAAAACTATTTATACGAATTGAATATCTCCCTGAATTCGGTCATCACACCGGAACTTTCAAATACGAAACTGTATTATAAATTTTGTTCCATCACAAACCGGGAAAAGATGGATTCCATCTTTTCTCGATACCGACCTCAACTGGTTTTTCACGCAGCCGCTCACAAACATGTTCCTCTAATGGAAGACAACGTGGACGAAGCGGTTGTGAACAATATTTACGGAACCAAACTCACCGCAGACGTTTCGGATAAATATGGCGTGGAGCGATTTGTGATGGTTTCTACCGACAAAGTCATCCGGCCCACCAGCGTTATGGGGACGACAAAGAAGATCGCCGAAAAATATGTCCAGCACATGAATGGTAGAAGTAAAACAAATTTCATGACCGTAAGATTCGGCAATGTTTTGGGGAGTAAAGGAAGCGTCATTCCATTTTTCCAAAGTCAGATTGAAAACGGAGGCCCCGTCACTGTAACCCATCCGGAGATGACTCGGTACTTCATGCT
>JAJDBE010000230.1 GCA_029261515.1 Nitrospinaceae bacterium
CCAATTTCTGGTTACAATGAAGGAGAAATGTTTTCATCCAATTGATTTTATTGAAGTTTTCTAATAATTGAAATCCCCCAAAAAATCACGATTAAGGTACTTTTTGCATGCCTCTTCTGAGGATTAAAGATTTAAAATCTGGAATGATCGTCGCCAAACGAATTGTCGATAAAAATGGACGATTGATTCTTTCCGCCGGCGAAAAAATTTCCAGCAAACATATCAGGACATTTAAAGCGTGGGGAATCACTGAGGTGGATGTAGACGATTCGGGTGGTTCGGATTTCGGAACCCCGTCTTTAAAAGAAAGTGCGCCGTCGGTCCCGGATAAAATATTGAAAGAAGTTGATGAGTTGTTTCGGTACACAGACAAACGGCATCCTGTAATTTCTGAACTGGTGGAACTATGTATCGTGAGAAAAATGGAGTCGCCTTAGAAAGGCCGGCCCAGAAAATTCAGGATGTGGAGAGTTTCGTTGCTGAAGCGGCGCAATTGGGATCTTTGCCGTCGGTTTTTTATCAGATCAGCGAAGCGGTGGAAGACCCGGAAACCTCGTTTGCTGAAATAGGCCAGATCATCAGCAAGGATGCGGCACTGTCCGCGCGGCTTTTGAGGATCGTCAACAGTTCCTATTTTGGATTTTCCTCCAAGGTCGAGACCATCACCCACGCGGTGACCATTGTGGGAATGGTGCAACTGAGGGATCTGGCTTTGGCGACGGCGATTATCAATAGCTTTAAAGGGCTGCCCAAAAACGCCGTCAATATGGAATCTTTCTGGCATCACTCGATATCCGCCGGCCTGGCGGCGCGGGCTTTGGCCGTATTTGTAAATGAGTCCAACCCGGAACGGTTTTATTTGATCGGCCTGCTGCACGATTTAGGAAGGCTGGTTTTGTATCTTGGCGCTGCTCAGGAAATGGACCAGGTCTTACAAATTTATCAGAAGGGCGGCCTTTTATATGATGCGGAACGCAAGGTCCTCGGTTGGGATCATGCGGAGGTTGGCGGCGCTTTGCTGAAAAAATGGAATCTTCCGCACCGTTTGGAGGAGGGGGTTCGTTATCATCACATGCCCTCAAAGGCTCCCGATTATCCCCTGGAAGCGGCGATCGCGCATGTGGCGGATATTGCGGCCCACACGCTTGAATTGGGAAGCAGTGGCGAACGTTATGTGCCGCCTTTAGATATCCGGGCGTGGGAGAGGCTGGGTTTGCCGTCGAGCATGTTGTCTTCGGTTCTGGCGCAGGTGGACCGGCAGGCGGCAGGTGTGGTTCAGGCATTTTTGTAAGCAGGCGGGATATATGGTGAAAAAAAAGGAAAATATGGAACCCAAGCGCCTAAAAGAGGTGCGGATCGAGTATCTGGAAAAACTCGCCCGCTCGAACCTGTATGGGTTGAGCCTGCTCGCATCTTTGGGTGAGCTTCAGCATGATGCGACCCTCTCTGGCGATTCAGCCCGGATCATTGAACTTTCCAGAGAGCATTTGAAGAAATTGCTGGATTTTGAAGTCCTGGCGTTTTTCATGGTCAATGAGGAAGATTCCGATTTTACCCTTGCCGATGTGGACCCCGAAAGTGGGAAGGAGCGCATTGAGAAGGAAATCGAAGAGCAGATCGACAATGGCGGTTTTGCCTGGGCGGTGAATCAGAACCGTCCCGTGGTGGTGAAGTCCCGTATTTTTGGGAAATCGCTGATTCTGCATGCTTTGGGGACAGAGTCCAGAGTGAAAGGAATGTTCGCCGGAGTTCTGAAGCGGGAGGACCGGGACATCAATGAATCCATTCTTTATCCTCTTTCCATCATCATCCAGAATACCACCCATGCTCTGGAAGGAGCGGCCCTTCACAAAACCATTTCCAACCAAAACAAAAACCTGGAAGAAATCGTCCGCAAACGGACAGAAGCTCTTGAGGAGCAAACCCACGAATTGAAGCAGGAAATTGCCTACCGCCGTCTGGCGGAAGAATCCCTGGTGGTCGCCAAAGAGGAAGCAGAAAGAGCCGCACGGGTGAAAAGTGATTTTATAACTAACATCAGTCATGAGTTTCGCACGCCATTGAATGCTGTTTTGGGTTATTGCGAGATCCTTCAGTATGAACTGAAGAAAATGAACCGGCCCGATTTTCTCGAAGACTTGAAAGCCATCGAATCTTCAGGCCGGCATTTGCTGGAACTTCTGAACGATGTCCTCGATTTTTCTAAAATCCAGGTGGGCAAAATGGACGTCAATCTGGAAACGTTCAAAGTGATTCAACTGGCCGAGGAAGTGATGGCCACCATCCGGCCCCTTGCGGGGAAAAACCGCAACACCATTTCCGTGACGTATCAGGGATTCGTCAACACCATGTTTTCCGATCCTAAACGAGTGCGTCAGGTTTTGCTCAATCTGCTCAGCAACGCCTGCAAATTTACCGAGGCAGGGTCTGTCACGCTTAAAGTATCGAATCAGACCGAGAAAGATTGCGAGTGGGTGACCTTTGCGGTGACGGATACGGGTATTGGCGTCAAGCCGGAAATGGTTCCCCAACTATTTCAGGAGTTCACTCAGGCCGATTCGTCTACGTCCCGCAAATATGGCGGCACGGGTCTTGGGCTTGCCATCAGCCGTCGCCTTTGTCAGATGCTCGGCGGCAATATTACTGTGGAGAGTGAACCGGGAAAGGGTTCTGTTTTTACGGTCAAGCTGCCAGCCGACGCCACGTATGTTGGAATGCCTCCTGGGACTTCCGCAAGAGAATCCGCCTCCTGGGAAGAACCCGGCGAGATACCTTTGCCGCAAACAGCAGAGAGTTTTGCGGAATTGGCGGTTCCTTCCTGCAAAACGGAGGAAATCACCCCTGTTGCGCGGGAAAGCGTCAAGACCGTCCTGGCGATCGACGATGACCCCATTCTGGGAGATTTGATCCGCCGGTTTCTCGATAAGGAAGGTTTCCACGTTCATACCGCCGCTAATGGAATGGAGGGCCTGCGTCTGGCTGGTGAGTTGAAGCCGGATATCATTACGCTGGATGTGATGATGCCGGAAATGGACGGCTGGACCGTGTTGTCCAAATTGAAAGAGGATCCGCTCTTATCTGGAGTTCCTGTGGTTGTCCTTTCGCTGGTGGACGGGAGAGAAAGAGCGTTAAAGTGCGGAGCGGCTGAGTTTATAACCAAGCCAATCGATTGGGATCATTTTATCCAGGTGATTAATAAACAAAAAAAACCGGAGGCAACCGCCATTTCCATTCTCGTTGTTGAGGACGATGAAACCAACCGGGGTGCTCTTTGCCGGGTTCTGAAACGGGAAGGCTGGAAAGTGATCGAAGCGACCGATGGAGGTTCTGCCTTGAAGGCGATGGAGTCGGAAAAACCGGGTTTGATCCTTCTTGATCTGATCATGCCTGAAATCAATGGATTCGATTTTCTTGTCAAAATCGGGCAAAATGGCCACTGGGGAGATATCCCTATTATTGTTCTAACGGCCAAAGAACTTACCAATGACGAGTCGGAGCGCCTGGACAAACGAGTGGATTGTCTGTTCCAGAAAGGCGACTATACACGCAATGAGCTGGTGGAAAAAATACGCAGTCTGACAGCAAAAATCCTCACCTGATTCATAACTTCAGAACTGCGTATCCTGACCTGATAATATCTGGTTTCGCCCTCTGGTTTATTAACGTTTGCCTACATCCCTTCAAAACGAATGAAAAACCTCATGATCCACCTTATAATATTTACATAATATGTAAATATGTAATTTTTCTTCTCATTTTCAATTACCCTTCCTTATTGATAAATAAGGCTAATCTCTTTACAAACGATTTGGATGGGGGTAATATAATAACAGTTACATGCAATTTGATTGCTGTGTTTTTTCGTTTCATGTAACAGGGAAGTCCTATTGGGACATATTTCTTGACTGAATATTTATGAAAATTCAGTATTTGGGAATACTAATTTTTCAGGGAAGACATTCATCACATGGCAACTGCAGTCAAAAAAGTCTTGGTTATTGATGACGAAAAAAAAATCCTAACGGTTGCAAAAAAGCTTCTGGCGCGCGAAAACTACGAACTGCTGACCTCCACAGATCCGGAAGAGGCTTTCGAGGTGATCGATAACAAAGGTCCGATTGCGGTTGTGGTCTCGGACAATCGGATGCCGACCATGCGCGGTACGGAGTTTTTCAAGAAACTGAAATCGACGTGCCCGGAAACCGTACGAATTTTGATGACGGCGAATTATGACGCTCAGCTCATCGAAGATGTGGTCAATACCGGCGAAGTTTACCGCTTTCTGAAAAAACCCCTGGACTTCAAAGTGGTTCAACAAACGATCCAGGCGGGAATCGAGCAGTATGATGTCAATATGGAAGTAAAGGCCAAAGAAGAGAAATTCGGCAAGCTGACCAGTGAAAAGTCGGAGTTGGAGAATAAAGCTGAGGATCTGGACGGGCAAATCCAAAAGTTGAGTAAGGTGAAAAAGCAGCTGGTTTTTACGATCCTCATGGTCATTTTAAGTTTTGGTTTGTTTCAGGGATATTCGGCGTGGACCAAAACTGTGAAGATGGAAGCCACGGGTGAAAAAATGGGCCGTTGGATGAAATATGCCAATGGAACGGCTCTGGATGAAAAAACCAATCTCGTTTGGATGACCGAGGACTTTCGTAATATTGAGCGGCGGCAACCCAATGGTTGGAACGATGCCATGGCCTGGGTAGAAAAAATGAATAAACAACGTTACGGCGGTTATACCGACTGGCGGGTTCCTACCATTGAGGAGTATGAATCAACGTTTGACCCTGAGGGAAAACGCATGGCCTACGATTTTAAAAAGGACTATCCTGTGGGATATGCCCCTGCCTTTGAAGATGGCGGAGGTTATGGCTATTGGTCGAATGAAGTGGTGGGCTTGAACTCCGCGAAATATTTTTTCTTTTTAGGCGGTTACAGTAAAACCAATTTGAAAACCTACAACAACGCGACCTTGAGTATTCGCCTGGTGCGCAATTAATCCCCTCCCAAATCAGCGGACAGGTTTTTTCGTTGCTGGTTTATGCGCTTGATTTGATCCTTCATTTCCCCCGACTCTACCATTTGTCTTACTTCAAGAACGGCCTTGGGAGTAAACTCTTTTATTAAAAAAAGTTTGCCTTTGTTTTTTTGCGGAATGGATTCTAACGTTCCCTGTTGCCAGTTCAGGATCACTGACGCCATTAATTGAATGCCCAGTATCAGCGTTTTCCCGCCCAGGGTTTGCTCGTCATCCTCTACATCCAACGAGATTTTCCCCTGCGCGACAATTTCTCCGCAGTCAATCCCTTCATCTACCTTGTGAACCGATGCTCCCAGATATTCCATCCGGCGATTGTGAATCGGCCAGAAATTGCAGGAAGAGCCTCTGAAATGGCCCGGCAGTCCGACATGCAGGTTGAATAAATTTCCTTGATAAAGCTGGATCAACCGCCGTTTCAACAAGCTTGTTCCAAATAGTACGATTAAGCCGGGATGGATCTTGTTGATTATTTCTAAGGTTGCCTCCGAATTTAGCTGGCCTTTGCCGACTGTTATACTGGCCGGAGTGTTCAAGGGAAGTGAGTTCTTCTTTGCGAAAGTTAGTTCTTCATATTTTTTTCGCCGTTGAAAAAACCAGTTCCAGGCACTTTTTTCTGCTTCCGATCCAGCCTTCGGTTCGGGATAATCAAAGGATTCGGTCAGAACCGCCGCAAGGGGAAACCGTGCGTTTAACTGGTTAACAAAATATTGATGGCGTAGTTCTTCGCCGGTGATGATGAGGATTTGGCTGGAGGAAATCGGAGGCATTGAAGTTGGTTTCATGGTTCGTATTTTACGGAAATCATTTGCTTTTATATCACAAACACTGCGCCGGTAGCAGGAGGAGGTTTTATAAAACCAAATGATTCAATGAACAATCATCGCAGGATTGAAATTTTTCCCGGTTAATGGCACAAAGGAAGCAATTTATTACAGGTATTTTTCAGGGGAGACAAGATGCTGGACTCAAATAAACCATTGAATGATGGAAAGCAGGAGTGTGGTCCCGTTGGAGAATTCATTCGTTTGGCGGACCAGGCATACATACAACAGTTGAGAGATCATCAAAAGGGAGACTTGGAAAGTATCCGAAAACAGCTGGTGGAAACTCAACGCTGGTTTGGCAAAGGCCTTTCGGCCATTGGCGCTTTGATGCAGGGGTGCAATCGTTTGGAAGGGGAAGAACTTTCAGGCACGGGAAGTTTGATCCGGGAGTTTGGCGCCGTGGTTTACCAGTTGCAGGATATTAATGAACGCCTTTCTCAGGCAAACGGTGACGGTGAAAATAGCCCGGCGGAATATGTACTTGAGTGAACCGGTCTGTTTACATTAAGTAACAATTTAAAATTAAGGAAAGGTTTATGACAGAACAGCAGCATGCCGGGGAGAAAAATGGCTCTGAAAGCCCTCAAGAGAATTCGCGTTCGTTTTGGATTCAGGTCGTTGTGATTCTTCTTTGTGGCCTTGGTTTGTTATGGTGGGCTTTTAAATATCTTCTTCCAAGCGAGACTCCCGTTTATCAAACCAGCCAGGCAACAATGACCTTTTCCTCCGCATCGGAGGCTAAAGTTCAACTAGATGAGGCATAGGCCATCCACCTGGTTGTTATTTTCTCCCGGACCTTCTTCTATGTTGTTTTTTGAGTCGACGGTTATGGAAAAAATACATTCCTCCAACACACAGGCATTCGGGGGCAGGGGGATGGAAAGTTCCACCTCTTTGGCTTCAACAGGAGGCGTTTCCAGATCAAACCGCTTGTAAGAGCCGGAACCCCGGCTGAAAAAAACCACGGAAGTGGTTGACGGAGGGGAGACCATCTGACCCTTATTTTTGACCATAATGATCAAATCCTTATCCTTAACATGACAAAAGGCTTCCGGCCCTTTCAAAACGCTTCCGTCCGGTAAGGCTTTTCCCATCGGAACGAGGTCGGCTTTAATGGGGAGGCTGGCCACGGGTTCGCTTTCTTTTGCCATTACCTTTTGATCTTCCGGCAACTGAGTTGTCTCTTCCAGGTCCAGAACAGGCTGAATCTCTGGCGGGGTCGCACATCCTGCGATGCTTAAAAAGGTAAAAAATAAGAAAATCATCAAGATCGATTTAAGGGGATGCGTAGGCAGAGTTGATTCCTGGGTATCCATTTCGCCTGTTTTGTCAGAGTTAAATAAATAAGATAAATATACAAAAACCTGACTTGCGAACCAAGTCAGGCAGTTTCTGTTTCAGCCTGTTAATGTTATTTTACCCTGATTGCAAAAATTTTGCAGAAGGATTCTAATGTTTGAGGGTAAAGAGGGCTTATATCGGAAACCCGATTCAGGTGATTTAATTATAAAAAGATGGGATAGTTTTTAGATTTCATTCGACGTAAGGTTGTCTTGATTTTTAGGGGAGTTTTAGTCAATCAAAATGCCAGAAAAATCGCATGTTATTCCCCTTCCACATACCTGAAAACGCCAGGATATTCAGGCTAAATATAACAAAATCAATTAGTTAAATGCTTGTTCTTGTTGATTGTCGGTCTGGTCGCGGTTATCCTGAGTGAATAGCAAATACTAATCAATCAAACTGATTGCCGTATCGGTGGATAAAAGATTCCCATTTCTACAGTTGAAATCGGAATCTTCTCATACTGCTACGTCCAATGATCCAAATGACCTTATTCTCAACCTTCAGGTTCATTGCCATTCTCACATTTTCCTTGTTCATTCTCGTCGGCATTTCTGTGTATGAAATGAATGCCGGGTATAGACATGAACAAGAGGCCATAAATTTCCAGCGTGAGCTTAAAAGTGTCGGACAGCAACTGGCCCAAGGTTCTGACTATTTGACCGATGAGATTCGAGCCTACGTGCAGTTTGGACACCGGGTTCATTATGACAATTTTTGGAGAGAGGTTAATGAAACTAGATCCAGAGATGAGGCGGTTGAGAGGCTCAAAGAACTTAACGTATTGGCATCGGAACTTGCCTATATTGAGAAAGCTAAAGAATACTCCGACAATTTGATCAGGACAGAAGAGGCGGCAATGGCCGCAGTGGAAAAAAATGATTTTGATCTGGCAAGACATTTGGTTTTTGGCCCCTATTACAGTGAACAGAAACAACTGATTATGGGCAATATCAAAATGTTCCAGGATGAGGTTAATTCCCGTGCGGCTGAGAAAACCCGGGAAACCAGAGATCAAAATTCACGTTTGATCCTATTCACAGACACGTTGTTGGTGATTTCCGGGATCCTGGTATTATTTGGGTTCTATATCATCGGCATCAAGCGTTTGGTAAACCCGCTTAAAGACGCGGCTCAAGTGATACTGGAACTTGCCAAAGGCAATACCGAGGTAAAGCTTCCCAATGCACTATCGAAAGATGAAATAGGCACTATATATTCAGCAATCGAGGTATTTAGGGAGAATTCCATCAAACGCAAGCAGGCAGAAAAAAAATTAGACCAAGAGGAAGCGCTGAAGCAATTGCTCCAGACGATAACCGTCTCGGCTAATGAGTCGAAGACATTTGAAGAAGTGGCAGAGACCTGTCTGACATCTGTGTGTTTGACGATGGGGTGGCCGGTAGGTCACGTCTACCTTTTAAATGAAGGAAAGGATGAACTGATCCCAACGAAAATCTGGCATGTCGAGAATAGGGAGAAATTCACAAACTTTATATTGGTCACACAAGAGACTCGCTTCCATTCAGGGATAGGCTTGCCAGGTCGGGTTTTGGCAAACAATCAACCTGCATGGATAGAAGATGTCACGAAAGATAAGAACTTTCCCAGAGCCCAGCTGGCGCATGAGATTGGAGTTCGAGGCGGGTTTGCATTCCCTGTGATTGTCGAGAGAGAGAGCGTTGCCGTTCTTGAATTTTATTCCTCGCGGGTTGAAAAGTCCGAAGAGAAATTGCTAGAGACCATGAATACCGTAGGCATCCAAATAGGCCGGGTGATCGAACGTCAGCGGGCAGAGAAGGCAATTGAAGATTATTTAAAAAACCTGGAGGCGCTTGTCGGCGAACGTACGGCGGCGCTGGAGTCGAGCAATTCATCGCTTAGGGACTTTGTCACGATCGCTTCTCATGATTTACAAGAACCCCTTCGCAAGGTAATCCTATTCGGAGATCGTTTGCGGGATAAGGCTGAGAATATCGATAATCAGGCTATTGAATATATAGACCGGATGCAAAATGCCACAATGCGAATGCAAGAACTCATCAATGATTTGCTTACCTATTCAAAGGTGACAGCCGAGACTCACCCTGTCGAAAGTATTGACATTAATAAAGTGATTAAAGAATCTTTGCTCAATCTCGAGAGTCGTATTTTTGAAACTAAAGGAACCGTGAATGTGAGTAAAATACCTGATTTTGTTGCAGACCCTGTTCAAATGCTGCATTTGTTTCAAAACTTGATCGGAAACTCTCTCAAATACCATAAAAAGGAAGTTGCCCCTGTTGTCAATATCTATAGCCAGTTATCAGAAGATGGAAAACTTCAAATTCTAATTGAGGATAATGGAATTGGATTTGAGGAGAAGTATAGCGAGAAGATTTTTAAACCATTTGAGCGATTACATGTGAAAAGCGTTTATGACGGTACAGGGATGGGTTTGGCGATTTGCAAAAATATCGTGGATCGGCATAATGGAACGATAGAAATTAAAAGTGCGCCGAATAAGGGGACTACTTTCATAATCAATTTTCCGAAAAAATTGGCTCCAGCCTTGATTTAATTTAAGCCACGGCACCCAGCCGCTGTATGCCTTCCAGATAAATATTTTCCAGTCTCAAGTAAAGTGATCCTGGTTTTTCTAATTTCTCCCTTCGCTATCCACTCCAAAACATTTATTCCCTATTTTTCATTATCTAATCGGCACTGGCTGTAGGTCCCTCGAAATATGCTGTCGATTGGATGTTGATAAAAATCCGCAAAAAACTGTGAATTTCTTTTCAATATTCCAGAAATCTCTATAATAAAGTTCAGTGGATTCAACTTGGAAATAAGCAACAATCGATTGCCTCTCCTTTTCATGAGGAGCCATGCCGACAATTTACTATAGTTCATGTTCTTACGATTCAGAACCCTTGCTTCAAAGGATCGTTGACGATAGCGAATCTTTCCTAGAGCAAGATTGTTTTCTGCAGACAGGCGGTAATTCATTTGACCCGAAAAAAATTCGTGATCGCCTTGCAAGCTGCGATGCATTGATCGTGGTGATAGGGGAGGGTGCAATCCCTTTAAAAGAGTCCCTATTATCCGCCAAGGAAAATATTGTGATGGAGCGGATTCGCTTTGAAATCGTCACGGCCATCAATCTGAACTTAATCATTGTTCCCCTATTGCTGGGTGAAACGATTTTTCCCGAGAAGCGGAATGCCCCAGGCGTTTTGAAGCGGTTGTTGGAGTATAGAATGTACCGCTTAAAAAGAGATTTTCGCTTTGAAGAGTTGCATCAACTGCTGGAGGACATAGAAGGCGAATTGGAGTTTAAAGATGAAGTGGAAAAGAAGCTATCTGAACCTTTTCAGTTTAATTTTATGGGACGTGATGAGACGACCGGCAACCTGTCCGAAGCCCATAGGTTGGGTTTGGAATCCTGTGGACCCTCAGAATTTGAGCGAGCGATTGACTCGGAAAATTTAATTTTGTCCGAAGCTCAAAGGAAGGGCGACCGTGCTGGCGAAAAGAATGCACTGTCCGCGTTGGGTTTGACTTTTGCGCGATTGGGCCAAACTCAGAAAGCCATCCACTATTTTCAGAAGCAACTTGTGATTGTACGCGAATTGAAAGATGTGGAGGAAGAATGCGGTCTGTTAGCAAATTTGGGCGATGCATTTGCGATTTCGGGAAATATTGAACAGGCTAAAAAATATTATCAGGAGCAATTGTCTCTGGCCCAACCCAGGGATTACTGCGCTCTCGTAGGAAGCGCGTACAATGGTCTCGGTTTTGTTTGCGTCAAGCAGGGTGAAATTGCGGATGGGGTGGATTATTATTTGAAAGCATTGGCAATTTATAAGGATTTGGAAAACCACGATAAGGAATTAGAGCTGCTGGTGGGAATCGGGTTGAACTATCAAAAACTAGGAAAACTGAAGCAGACAATCGAATTTTTGCAACAGGCCTTGCAAGTATCGCGATATGTGGAAAACCGAAGAGAAGAAGCCCGGATTTTAGTGGATTTAGCGGAAGCCTTTCATCACCGGGGAAACCTTGAGCGCGTGGACTTCTATTTAACGCAAGCGGAAGGGTTTTTGTTCGATTTGGAGAAACCCTGGGTGGATTCTTTAGTGAAACGTTTGCGATTATTACGAGGATCTTTAAAAAGTGAATGAAAAATAATGTCAACTGCGCCGCCTCACTGTAACAGGGTTATCCGTTCATGCCCGAAGATTTGACCTTTCGATGGACCGCGTTTGCCGGTTTCTGCCTGATTCCGGTATTGGCATGGATCACAGGCGACCGGCAACAGGTGGATAAGAAAACCGTCGTCGGCAGCCTGGTTTTGATCTGGGTAATCGGTGTTCTCACTTTCTGGCTCCCCTGGTCGAAACTTGCTCTGGAATGGATCAACGAAGCATTGGTGGCGGTCCTCGAAGCTTCACACAAGGGAACAATTTTTTTGTTCGGTCCTCTGGCGATGGGACCTGGGCAGACACTTCCAGATGGAACAGCCTCGGTTGGTTTCATTTTGGCAATTCAAGTTTTGCCGACGGTTATTTTCTTTTCGGCGGTGGTGGCGGGACTTTATTATCTGAACATCATGCAGGCAGTGGTGCGGTTTTTTGCGCGTATTTTTTACCGGGCGATGCGGTTGTCGGGAGCAGAATCGCTGGCCGCTTCCGCAAACATCTTCGTCGGCATCGAATCAAGTCTTACCATACGGCCTTACCTGAATTCCATGACCCGCTCGGAACTGCTGACTCTGCTAACCTGCATGATGGCTACGGTCGCAAGCACCGTGCTTGCGGTTTATGTGCTGGCTTTGAAAGATGTTTTTCCGCAGATCGCAGGGCACCTGGTTTCCGCCTCGGTCATCTCCATACCCTGCGCCATTCTAATCAGCAAAGTTTCGTTGCCGGAGAAGGAAGTTCCAGCCACCGCCAGTGACAATGGTTTCGAGGATTTCACTGCCCAGTCATCCGCGTTGGATGCAAAAGAGAAATCGCCCGAGAACCTAATCACGGCTTTGATCGACGGCGGCGCGCAGGGGGTTTGCATGGCCGTGGGAATTGCCACTCTCCTGATTGTGGTGCTGGGATTGGAAGCTGTGGTGGATTTGATTTTGGGATTGTTTCCTGGCTCACTGACTTTGGCCAAAGTTTTGGGTTGGTTGGCCTGGCCCTTTGCGGTGCTGTTGGGACTGAGGCCGGAAGAGTGGCAGTTGGGTTCTCAAATTTTAGGAGCGCGTTTTATCGAGGGCGAGGTGCCTGCATACTTCAGCCTGGCCGCGGCGCAGTCGGCCACGCCACCGGCTTTCAGCATTCGCTCGTTAACGGCTCTAACGTATACGCTCTGTGGTTTTGTGCATATTGCCAGCATGGGAATCTTTGTTGGCGGCCTGGCGGCGCTGATCCCCGATCGGGTCAAAGACCTCTCCGTTTTGGGACTGCGCGCCCTGTGGACATCCTTCCTTGCGACTTTTCTTACCGGATGTGTCGCTGGAATTTTATCGAATGCAGGCTGAAGATTTTTTGTAGATTTGGAAAAACCATGGGGCGGGTCGTTTGCGATTATTACGAGAATCTTTGAAAAGAGAATAGAAAAGATAACATTAATAGGACGGAACCCCATGCCAGAGTTTCGAGTTGAGAAAACGAGCTTGCGCGGCTCTGCAGAAAAACCATGCGCCGAAGCGGTCTTGAAGGAAACGGAGGAAATGACCGACGATGGTTCACTCAAGTTCAGTGAGGTTTGGGTGATTAATATGAACTTACTGGATGAGCTGATTACTTTCCGGGACAAGTACGGCGAATTGATCCTCGACCAGGACCCTTCCTTTCCCCAGATCCCGGACTCCATTGAAATTTACGATGACTGGCGGGAAACGAAACCCAGAACCGAGTGATTTTGGATCTCTAATTGAGGGGTGATGCTATTGCAATGTCCGAAGTGTGGTGAGGAGCAACCTCCCAGTGATACTTGTGTGCAATGCGGAATTGTTTTTGCCAAGTATGAGGAAATTCAAAAAAGAAAAGCAGGCGTCTCATCACTGGCATCTAAAACCGGCACTCCTCAAGAGGAACCTATAGAAAGTAAATCAGAAACGGTTATCGGCACGGTATGCCAAAGGTTGTCACTTCCCTGGCAGCCCGTTTCGACTCCGGCGATGGTGGCCTTATCTGTCGGCTTTGCCATCATGGTTTATTTGTTGGCCACAAAGGGTTTGCTGGGTTCTGACTCCACGATATTGTATTTGACCCATAATGTGAACCTGGTATTCCATGAAGCGGGGCATTGGATATTCGGAATTTTTGGCAACGATACACTGGGGATATTGGGAGGAAGTCTGAATCAGGTTTTGATCCCGGCAATTGTCGCGGTTGCTTTTTGGAGAAAACGGGATGCCGTGGGTTTTGCCTTCGGCCTGTTTTGGTGCTTTGAAAACCTGCTAGATGTTGCCGTCTACATGGCGGATGCCCGGGCGCTTGTTTTGCCACTGATCGGCGGATTAGGAGAAGAGGCGCATGACTGGCGCAATCTTTTTCTGCGATTTGGGTTACTCGAACAGGACACGGCCATTGCCGCCAAAACCCGATTGGTTGGGTGGGTTGGGATCATGGTCACCTGGACCTGGTTCTTTTGGAGATGGCTGATGGATAGAAAATCCTCAATTTAATTTATTGAACTATTTAAATGAATATCCAACTCCACAAATAGAGCTTCTCCCGCGGTTGGTTTTATTTTGAGGATGTACTTTACCGCCATCTTAATTTTTTCAGGAAAGGAATCAACATTGGAGTTTCCCATCGATACTTTTGATACTCTTCCCCTAAAAAATCGATCAGGTTATTTTCCTCCATTTTGATTCCGATTAAAATGTATGCGGTCATGATGATGGAGAAAAATAAATGGCCCACGGTCATCACGGGCGTGGACCAAAACCCGATGATGAACCCCAGCATCAAGGGATGACGGATATATCTGTAAATTCCGGTAATCCTTAACTCTGCATGGGTATAGGGCTTCCCGATTAAATACAGATATACCTGGCGGAGACCGAAAAGATCAAAGTGATCGATTAGAAAAGAAGAAATGACGACCAATAGCCATCCTGTTGCAAATAAAGCAAGAAGGAAGGTTTGGGCCGCTTGATCCTCTACCTGCCAAACAAGATCATTGATGGGTCTCCATTGCCAAAACATTAAGGCAAGAAGCAGGTTTGTGATCAGGATAAATGTGCTTCGCTCGATGGGTTTGGGGATGAACCGGGTCCACCAATCCTTGAAAGCAGGGCGGGCCATAATGGCATGTTGGACGGCAAAGAGTAAAATCAAGGCAAAATTGATAAGGAATGGAGAAAACTCACTCTTAACAATTCCAGAGTCAATGGACTTGGGAACCCAGATATTACCAACAAAACCAATCAAATAAAGGTAGGTTGCCAAAAATGACAAATACGCTGCCACCCCGTAAATGAAGAAGAATATTTTTTTAATCATTTAAACCCTTTTATTTCTATATATCTCTGCCATACCGCTAAATTATTAGCCTGCTAGGAAAATTTGCAAGGGCAGTGGGAAGTTTTTCCAGTCAGCCCTATACTTATCCTCTATATTTGATTCAGATTCTTTTAAAAACATACCGGGGAATTAAATGAATCGTATTAAAGCCATATGTTTGTTCTTGTTCGTCATTTTGATTTCCTCTCCCAGGCCAACGTTAGCAGAAGTTTTTCAATGGAAAGATGATGAGGGGAAGACGCACTTCACGGACAACCCCTCCAAAATTCCCTTAAAGTACAGAACACCCCGAAAACAAGCGTCTGGAATAATGACAGCTAAAAAAAGAGCCCCAATTGGTGGAGGTTATTCCTTTGAAATTGCCGAAAACTGGGACATTGAAAAAAGGGGAAGTCTTCGATACAAACTGATTTTTACCAAAAAAAGAAACGGCTATGAACCCAGTTGCGCACTTGATGAATTTAAACAGCGGGGATCATTTGAAAAGTTTGTCGCAAATGTGCAAGACGTGATTAAAAAACGTTTCAAGAATTATAAAAAAAATGGTCAGTCTGCATTTTATGGAAAACATTTTGAAGGCATCAAGGTGAGCGAACAGCTTACTGATATGTCCGGGGGAAATGTCAGGAGGTTTCTTTATTATTTTAAAATTTCAAATGAGAAAAAAATTGTTATCACATGCAGTAATGCCGAAGCCACCGCCACCGAATTGCAGGAGGCCTTTGATGAGATAGCGAGTTCCTTAAACTATGAATAGGATTTTTTTTCGTTTTTCCACACAAATCTCGGTCACCGTGTTAGCTCAAAGAAAAAGGACTTACAGCCGAAACCGTAAGTCCTTTTAAAATATGATCGGGACGAGAGGATTTGAACCTCCGACCACTTGCCCCTCGTTCTTCCGGTCATGGACTCCAGTTTCTGATCGGTTATCATCCGTATTTTCCGGACTAATTTACTTTCTCATGCCTTTTTGAACAAACCGATGATTGCGAGAAGCGCGATTGCGCCAACGGTAGCCGTCACTAGAGCCCCGAACAATCCGCCCGCAGAAATTCCCAGTGCACCAAAAATGAATCCCCCAAAATAGGCTCCAATAACGCCCACTACCAAGTTGCCGACAAGCCCCAATCCCCCGCCTCGGATGACTTTGCCACCCAACCAGCCTGCCACGAGTCCGATAAGCAAAAAAGCGATCAAACCTGTCGATTCCATGAAAGTCTCCTTTTCACGCTAATATAATTGAAAAAATAAGGTATTCATGCTGAATAAAAAAATCAATTTCAACATGCACGTATTGATGACTTTTTATGTCGCCTTCGCATCATGGACATGAGGTTGACGATGATCCTGGCTCTTGTTTTGCTTTATGAATTGAACTAGAGCCTCATCAAATAATTTCCAGATGGGTGGACCCAAGGGTTCAGGAATTCCTTGTATCAGTGGTGTATCGAACGTGTGCCAATACCCTAGATATTGTGGGTTAGTAACAGCTGGAAAAATGGTGGGGAAAATGTTGATATCCACAAATACGGGATTACCGTCTGGATTTTGCCGTAAGAAATCCACCGCGAAAAAATCAAGACCGGACACTTTTGCGATTAACTTAATTTGCTCGATTTCCAGTGGAGACATTTGGAACGTGTATTTTACGTCGTAAGCAGTTTTCGAGCACGAGTTCCAATTTTTCGCTGTCAAAACTTCTTCTGGAAAGACCAGCCCAAGCATAAAAAAAGCACGGTATCGGGAGAAGTCGCCGTATCCATCTTCATAATCAATGAATTCAAAGGTGCGATATCCTTCAATGGGTCCTCGGTAGGTATCACGAAACTTTGGAACAGAACCTTGTCCTATTTTTTTGTAAACACATAGGGTTGTTCCAAGATCGTTTTTTGAAAAACTACTCCTCGGAACCCTTACGCCGGCTGCTGCAAGTTTGGGAAAAGAGTTTTTTTGATGATAGAAGTTATAAATCTCGGGCGGATTAATAATGGGAACGTTTTTGGGAGCTTTAGAGAGTTCCTTTTTAAGGTGAGTCAATGTTTCAGGGGTTACAGGGTCTTGAGTGAAGACCCAAATGACATCGGCTTTTTCGACCGCACAGTCCACAGAGACCTTGCATATCCGGCTTCTTTCATTGATCCAAAAGGCATGCAGATCAGCAAAGTAAAGTTTTTTATTCCGGGTAAGGGTTCCTCCGGTGAGCAAACAAAGGTTAATTCTTTTCCGCGAATGGTTGTGCTGCCACTTTCTGTAACGCGTATAAATTTCGGGTTCATAACCGATCTTGGTTCCTTTTATGAAAGGCGGAAACCAGAATAATTGCCTTATTAATTTGGACAGATTGGGAAATTGACTTTTTAGTTTTCCTCTAATTTTCCTGTTTCTTTCATTTATATTTATTGAATCCAAAATATTGTCCAAATGGTCATTTTGAGTGGGGAAGGGTTGACTATATAGTACGCTTGAGGGCTGGTCAACGAAACGGCCCCCATAATGGCGATTGTTTGCAATAACGTGACATTAATTATTTGAGATTTCGGGCTATATTTTGATTCTATTGCTGGTTTTTACCTGGGCGACGGCAGATGTTGCTAAATTAAGGAAAGTCGTTGATGTTGAAAGCAGCTTAGATGCTTTGCGGGTTCACGACCCGGATGCGTGTCTAAGCGGTGCGACATTGCCTGTGGGATGGCGGTAATTTGGCAAATGTTAGCCGCAAAGAAAAAGGACTTACAGCCAAAACCGTAAGTCCTTTTAAAATATGGTCGGGACGAGAGGATTTGAACCTCCGACCACTTGACCCCCAGTCAAGTACGCTAACCAGGCTGCGCCACGTCCCGTTTTTGATTGAGTTTCCCCACCACTTCCCCATGCCGAAGGAAAAAATCCATTTCAGCTTGTTTCAATCGCTGTGTTCACTGTCGCCTATGCATGCATTGGGAAAATGGGCTTTATAAAAATAGTTTATCTGACGAATGAAGTCAATATAATAGGGCAGATAAAGGCTGGTTGGGATTCTATTGGATTGGATGCTCCGGGTTTCTGTGATAAAATTCCTCAAAATACGCTATTTCAATTGATTGCTCCGGTTTGGCCGGATAAGCGTTGTTTTCTGAAAAGGAATGAATTTCCCTTTAATTTCCTGCTGATTTATAAATTGAGAGTTTTATGAAAGTTGTAAATGTCCGGGATTCGGTGGCTTTCAATCCCGAAAAGTTGAAGAAGGTCAGCCTTTTCGATACTGACAAGTTCTTTTGTGATGTATATTGTTTTGAGCCCGGTCAGTCCCAAAAAGTCCATTCCCATGAAGGTTCGGACAAGATTTATTATGTCCTGGAAGGGAAGGGGAAGGTCACCGTCGGGACCGAAGAACGGGAACTGGGTGCGGATGAAATCACACTGGCTCCCAGTGGAGAGGATCATGGTGTCCTCAACCACACGAATGAAAAATTAGTGATGCTGGTTTTCATGGCTCCTAAACCTTAATCGAACGGTCCTTCCCTTGGCAAGTGACCTTCTGTTTTGTTAAATAAGGATTTCCGAGATGATCTATCTGGTTTTTCCGTCTTCCTGGCATCCTTCACAACCGTATCTCAGTCTCCCCAGTCTGAAGGCATTTCTGGCCCAAAACGGTATTCACGATGTGGTCCAGCGCGACCTGGCCATTGAATTGCTCGACGATCTTTGCACCTGGGAGAAAACCAAACCGCTCTATGAACGCATCATCCGCGAGCTCAACGAACTGGCGTCGAAACCCCGGCATTCCCAGTTCGAGCGGGAAAAATACGCGAAACTACGGGAAGCGGAGGAAATCGTTCAGGCGTTGAAGGATCAGATCGACGGAGCCACCGCTTCCTTGCGCAGTGAGGAGTTTTACGATCTCGAGCGCTATATGGAAAGCCTCAAGATCATCGACGTCTGGCTCGACAATATTCTGGCGCCCTATTTTCCGTCACAGCTCACCGTCATCGGCAGTCAACTGCGTTTTACGCCTTACTCTACGGAAGAGATTCTCGAATCGTTCAAGCATCCGGAAGAAAATTACTTTTACGACCTTTATGAAAAATGGTACCTGCCTTCGATTTTATCTGAAGACATCGACATCATGGGGATTTCGATTACCTCAGTCGAGCAGATCATTCCTGGCTTGACGCTGGCGCATCTCGTCAAAAAGCACCGCCCGGAAATCCACATCACCGTCGGCGGCAGCGTGTTCACCAAGCTGGTGGATCGCCTCGAGAAAAACGGATCGCCTGTCTTCCAGTTTGTGGACAGCCTCGTGGTGCATGAAGGGGAAACCCCTTTACTGCGGCTGGTTCAGGAGCTTCGCAGCGGCAAGGATCTCAGCAAAGTTCCGAATCTGGTCTATGAAGTGGACGGCACGGTGACGGTCAACCGGCCTTTTGCCAAGGAAGAACTGAATTTGCTGCCGACGCCGGATTTCGACGGGCTGCCTTTGGATCTTTATCTATCGCCAGAGCGGGTATTGCCGATCATGGGGTCGAGAGGCTGTTACTGGGAGCGCTGTGCGTTCTGCTCGATTCCGTTCGACCACATGGATTTTCACGTGCGTTACGCCGAAAATGTGGTCAACGACGTCAAGAGCCTCAAGGAAAAATACAACTGTAATTATTTCTTCTTCACCGATGAGGCCCTGCCCATCAACTTCATGAAGACCTTCGCCGGCAAGATCGTCGAACAAAACCTGAACATTCAGTGGACGGGCGAACTCAAGTTTGAAAAGAGTATGTTGAAAGAAAACCGCATGGAACTGCTTTACCGTTCCGGTTGCCGCAAGTTGATCTTTGGTCTGGAGTCCTACAACCAGCGGGTGCTCGATTCGATGAAGAAGGGGGTTGAGCTGGAAGTGGTGGACAAAACCGTGGAGGAATGCCTGCGCATCGGCATTGCCATGCATTTTTACCTGATCTGCGGATTCCCGACCGAAACCCGCGAGGAAGTCATGGACTCGGTGAACTTTGTGCTGAATGACCAGAGGTTACTTGATTCACCCGGATTTTCCTGTATTGCCTCCCAGTTCGATCTGGAAAAGGGCACTCCCTTGGAGAAGAATCCCGCAGAATGGCACATCACCCGTATTTACACGCCACCGGAGCACGACCTGAGTCTCGGATATTCCTATGAAGGAACGGTGGGAATGACGGCGGATGAAGCCACCGAGTTGTACCAGGAAATCGTGGAAAAATTGAACCGGGAGGTCATGACGTTTCCCGACAATTACTCCCTTTCAGATGGATTGCTGTATCTGGGGCATCACCAGAGAGACAATATCAAAGAACGCCTGAACTCCTTGACCCCGGCCTGAGTTAAATCGGCATATCTGGAAACGATCCCTTTTATTTAGCAATCGGGTGCGAAAGATATCGCAATAGGATTGTAAATGGAGTTTAGCTTAGTAGATTTTTTGATCGGTTTTTTTTTGGCAAATTCGATACCTCACTTGGTTGTGGGTATCATGGACATAAGGTTTCTGTCTTTATTCGGTTTTAGTGCAAAAGCCAATATCGCATATAGCATTTGGAATATTCTATTGGCGTCCGCGATTTCAATTTATTTCTATGGCATTGAAGCATTAATGCACGACGCACTATTCTGGGGCGTTTTCGGTATTTACGTTTCTTATGTTCTTTCAGGTCGCTTCCTATATCTAAGATGGAAGCAATAATAGGATTCCCTTACCCTTCTTAATGATTGTGCGCTCCGCCCGGGCCGTGCGCATGTCCGTGTTCCAGTTCTTCCTTGGTGGCTTCGCGCACTTCAACGACTTCTACAGAAAAGTGAAGGGTTTGTCCCGATAGGGGATGGTTGCCATCGATATTGATGTCGTCTCCTTCAACGGTCATTACCGTAAAGGTGTGTTCCTTGCCGCTGCCAATATCGGCCCTGAACTGCATTCCCGGTTGGATGTCTGCATCCGGGGGAAATAATTTGCGCTCCACCTTCATTTTAAGATTGGAGATGGTTTCTCCATAACCTTCCTTGGGAGAAACGGTGATGTCCTTTTTGTCTCCTACTTTTAATCCTTCAAGTGCTTGTTCCAAGCCGGGAACAATTTGACCCGATCCATGTAAATAACTCAAAGGCTGGGCGGCATCGGCCCGGCCCAATTCTTCACCCTCGGAATTTTTTAAACTGTAACTCAAACTGACGACGGTTTGATCCTTAATCATGGATGGTCCTTTCTTTGAAGATTCGATTCAACCCTTCTGATTGAATATGAAGTAAAATTCGTTCGCCAGCCTAACATTTTAAAGGCCTTAGATACACCCCTAATTCCCCGGAAAACCCGATAGCCCAGTCAATCAATTACATAAAAGCGGTTTGTGAGAATCTACTATTTCCAGAGGGCGGTGGGAGACAGGGACCCCATTCTCAATCCTCCCATCCTCAAGCCGGTGAGGAGATCGAGGGAAGGAACGAAGAATTGGGAATACTTTACTTCCCGGGTGCCTTTCATCCAGTCTTTCATGAAGTCATTTTCTGTGGATGCAGCTACCCGGTCTAACAGGTGTTGAAAGGATTCCATGCGGTTGCAGAAAACG
>JAJDBE010000231.1 GCA_029261515.1 Nitrospinaceae bacterium
TATTCATTAATAGTCCCATTCGAATATCCAAACACTGACATACCGGGTCTCAGGGCGGTTGAGGTTTTCCTCCAGTTCATCCACCATTTTCTTGCGTCGATTGTGGTAGCGATCCTCCAAAGAATCTCCGGAAAAAACCCCAAGGAAATCCTTTTTATATTTTTCGTTCAGTTGCAAAACTTCTTTAACGGTCAGGACGGATTCGTAAACCCATTTTTCCTCGCCCAAATCCAGTTTCTTAAAACGCGGGTCCTTCGTAAGTTCCAGTTCATCCCACCAGGACACCGAATCCAGAACCCACAACTTGGTCCCTTTCTTTTTTTGGGTCAACCCGGTGAGCGCAAGCCCCAGAGCCATAGTCAGTGCCTCTCGCTTATTAGCAGGATGATAGCTTTTACTTGAGTTACCTGGGAGAACCGAAGTCTTCAGGCCGATAGCCGTAGCGGTCGAACCACTCCCGTAACGCTTTACGCGATTTTGCAATTCCCCGTTTGTCCTTGACCTGCATGAAAAGCTGTTCGGCCTTGCGCATGTGAGCAATCGCATTCTCTCCATCGCCTTCGACAAAATAAGCGAGGCTGAGGTTAAAATGCGCTCCTGGATTATCTGGTTGGATTTTAAGAGACGCTTTCAAATGATCCACGGCTTGGCGATACAGCTTCCTGGCATTGGCAAGATTCTTTTTGCTGCCGCTCGTTAAAAATAGAGCATCCGCTTCCTTTTCATAAAACCGGCCCAGCTCATAATATTTGGTTCCCAGATTAAAATGCAACTTCGAGTCGTCCGGCTTCGACTCTAACCCTTTCTCAAACAAGGCCACCTGCCGGTTCAAGATCTTAAGTTTCTCTTCCTCGCTAAACTTTTCATTTGCGGCACACGGTGTCACCCAGCCCTGCAAAAAAAATGATCCTATAAACAAAATGATATAAATATTTTTCATTTTCATTATTTAATCTATTTTAAAAAAGTTAATTCGATCCGAGATTAATTTTGCAATTCAAAATCTTCGGGTTTGTACTGATATCTTTCAAAATAACCTCTAAGGTTTCTTCTCGTCTCGGCAACGCCCTTTACGTTTTTTTCTTCCTGAAAAATCTGCTCCGCTCTTTTTGTGAAAATGATGGCGTTGGCTCCATCGCCCACCTGGTCATATAGTTTTCCCAAGGCAAAAAACGTTTCCGGATCTCTGGCACCCTGCTTGACCGAAGTCTCATAGTTTTCGATTTTTTGTTTGAGAGTGTCCGGCGGCTCGCCTTTTTCTTTTTTTAACCGCTGCAATTCCTGGTCGAGAAAATCCTTCACCGCTTCCACAAACTTCTCCTGCCATTCTTCGCTCAACTGCTTAATTTGCTCTTCAATTTTTTGCTCTTCCCGAACCTCTACCGCTTTTACTTGCGAGTTTGCGGTTGGGGGAAAAATCAGAACTGTCATCAAAAAAAGGAAACTGAAAGAAAACCAAACAGAATGTTTGCTCATGGCGGTCTCGATCTCAAGAGGAGTTATGGGATTAATAAAGTCAAAAGAATCTATCCTCTATCATACTGCGCTTCATGCAACAGCCAAACACTGGATTTTTATGCACGAGCCTCCCTTGAAAGACTTTGTTGCCAAAAAGCAAAAGAGTACGACAAAGCAGCCCGCGAAAACAGGAGCTGGATCACATCCGTCACTAAATTTTTACCTTCGACTCTGGTGGGCACGGCAGACACCACGGCTAAACCACACGCAGCAGCCTGCGGAGCGAATTTTTAACACGTTGATAAAACGCACTTTAACCGCCAACCCTATTTTTTCCTTGAAATATGTGACCGTCTGAATGATTCTTTATAGATCGGGTACAATGCTGCTTTTTGCAAAAAAGCGCTTAAGGAAAGGAGCGGAAAATGAAGTATTTTAAAGCGGTAGGGCTTGTTGTGTTGTTTTCAGCATTTTGTTTTGTTCAACCGGCCCTGGCGGAAGATATGCAAATGACGGATCCAGCCTGCAACAAGATCAAAAACGCGGACGAAAAAAACCTTTGCCTTGCCACCAGCAACCCCACCCACGGCAAAAAAGATGTCAACAGATTCACCAATAAAGATCACAGCTATTATTACTGTTCCTTGATCCGCAGCCGGGATCTACAAAATTTTTGCATGGCGATGGTGGACTCGGACAAAGCGAAATGTGATTTGATCGGCAAGCCGGAAATTGAAAAGGAATGCTTGTCCAAGTTCAAATAAAAAAAACGGCCTCTGGGTAAAACACGGAAGTCCAAAAGGGCTCACTACTTCCTGTTCGCATACCATTTCAGCATATCGGCGACATTGATATGGTTCATGGCCGCGGCCAGATCAACCGGCGTTTTGCCTTCTTTATTTTGTGCCTTGAGATTAGCCCCCTGAGTGACCAGGATTTCCGCCGCTCCCTTACGCCCCATTTTGGCCGCAAGGTGTAAGGGCGTCGAGCCGCTTTTGTCGATCACGTCAATGGCTGCACCGCGATCCACCAAAAGCTTCACCACATCCTCATGCCCCCCTTGGGCTGCCCGGTGAAGCGGTGTGCTGCCCCTGATATCGGTTACATCGATTGCCGCACCCCGGTCCAGAAGAACTTTCGCCGCGGCTTTATGCCCCCTTCTGGTAGCTAGATGCAGCGAAGTCGTCCCATCCTTCTCTTGAGCCTGAACATCCGCCCCTTTAGCAATGAGCAACTTTACGACTTCACTGTGTCCTGCGGCAGCCGCAGAGAGCAGGGGAGTGTTATCTGCCAAATCCTTGGCATCTACCAGGGCCCCCTTTGCGAGCAACAGTTCGACGACTTCCTTATGACCGCCGCCAGCGGCAAAATGCAGAGGCGTCGGCCCTTCTTTTTCCCTGACGTTGACTTTCGCCCCTTTATTCACCAGCAGTTTGGCAATGGCCAAATGCCCTTTTCTGGCGGCGGAAAATAAGGGAGAACTGCCTTTAGGATTGACCGCCGCCCCTTGGGCTAAAAGAGTTTTGGCGACTTCAAGGTGGTTGTTCAAAGAAGCGAGATTGAGCGGAGTCAATCCAAATTTGTCTCTGGCATCCACCTTCGCTCCTTTACTCAGAAACTCGTTCACCACATCGACACGGCCCTTATCAGCCGCCCAATGCAGAGGTTGTTTTTCATATTTGTCTCTGGCATCAATTTTCGCCCCTTTGGACAAAAGTTGCCGCACCACCTTTAGATGCCCCTCTCCGGAAGAAAAATGTAAAGGCGTCGCCCCGTCCCGGTTCATGAGATTGACATCCGCTCCTTTTAACAGAAGAAGATGAGCCAAGTCAGAATAATTCCTGCGCGAGGCAATGTGCAGAGGCGTGTCCCCCGCAAGCGTTTTTACATTGATGTCCGCTCCCTTCGATAGAAGTAACTCGGCAAAATCTTTATGACCATGCCGTGCGGCAATATATAAAGGCGTCATTCCCTTGCGATTGCGGGCATTGATCCTGGCGCCGTGGGAAAGAAGGGTTTTGGCAATCTTTTGGTAATTCATTTCCGCCGCCGAATGCAGGGCCGTGTTGCCCTCTCGGGTCTCTGCATTGACATCGTTGCCTTGAGCGATCAACTGGTTGACCTTGGTAAGATCCCCCGCTTTTGCGGCATCGTCTATTACCGGAGTGGTCACCGTGGCGCAGGAAACGGCAAACACACCGGCCAGAATCAAAGCCCCGGACCACCGCATAATTGAAACCACCTTAGCCATTTTATCTCCTCTTTCTTGCATGTTCTTTTTCCGTTAAATCTGTTTCAGTATACCGATGCTGGCAAATTTTACCATTTAACTTTTCCAATCCCATCTGGATTCCGGCAACTTTTTATTTTATTCAATTGTTTTTCCAGTAATAATATTATCGGTATTATTTGAATATGGCGGCTGTTGCGGCAGGTCCCCTGATCTTAAGAGACGGTTAATATGGAAGAACAATTGAAACCCAGAGCTGCGACCGAAATGGCGTTGGTCCATTTCACTGGCGAAGAGGAAATCAATTTTTCCGAGCTAAAAAAACAGCACCTGAATGCAGGCCTGCTGGAAATTGGCTATCATTACATGATCGAACAGGATGGGAAGCTACTAATGGGAAGGCATCAAAGCCAGGTGGGGGCACACTATCCAGAATTCGACGCAGTGAGCATTGGGGTGTGCGTGGTCGGGGAACGGGACAATATGAACGAAAAGCAGTCCATTGCCTTGACCCTGCTTCTCGATAAATTACAAACAGATTTTCCCAGCCTGAAAAGCGTTAAATATATTTATAGAACCGCCTGATGAATCGATTGGCCTCATTTCTCTGCCATTTGGTTGTGGGCATCGTCGGCAGATCCACGATTATTCAACGTCTTCGTTCACCGAATTCTCAAAAATTTCCTTGGCGCGATGATAAAGCAGTTCCGCTTTATTTTCATCTCCCATCAAGCGGTACAGCTCCGCCAGGTTGTTGAGAGGAATAGCGACATTTGGATGTGCGGGCCCGAGAGACTTTTCATGGATTTCCAAAGAACGCATATACATCATTTCCGCTTTGCCGTATTCGCCCATACTTTTATACATGCCGCCAATGTTATTGAGAGCCAGCGCGGCAAAAAAATGATCCGGTCCCAGGGATTGATTGAGCACCGTCAACGATTTCAGGTAGAGCGGCTCCGCCTTGAGGTAATCTTCCATCTGAATGTACAAATCCGCGAGGTTAATAAGAGCAAAGGCCGCGATGGGGTGATTGGCGCCCATCGACCGGTCAATGATTGCCAGCGATTCTATATACAGGGACTCGGCCTTGGCAAACTCGCCCTTCCCTTCATGCAATTCAGCGAGATTCTATAACTGTATGGCTTCTTCAGGCAGTTCCGATCCGGAAGGGTCCCTGGGAACATCAAGGCTCGCAAATTGGACGGAAACCGAATTCGGAATTGAAATTTCCTGGCAAACCAACGGCTTACTCGCATCACAGCCCGGATGAAAATAGGCCTTTCCATAGCCCAGTACAGGAGAACTCCAAAACAGCGAAACCGGTAAGGAAAAAACCAGATAGAAAAATACTTTTCTGTGTATGGATTGAATGGTCATTTTTACGCTTCCGTTGTAGATGGCTTGAATTTGGTTTGCCAATATCTGAAAGTATAAAAATTGGGTATTGCGAAGGGGTTAACCTGAGGTCACAATCGCGTGAACTTAAAAAAGAGGCGGGCCAGATGGCGTCACAAAATCCGGCGGGCTTTAAATAACAGGCGGAAAATCAATAGAATATGGGGCAAAGAAGCTAAAAAATCCCGGGCCTTTTAATGCAAGAAAATCAGAGTGCTGGAGGGGAAACAGGGGGGTCGGATCAGGCTGTTAGAGGAAAAACTAAACTCAGATTTAAAGGTAACGATCCATAAAATCCGCGATCAAATCATCGGCGGAAAGCAGTCCTATCACCTTATTGTCCTCAGTCACCGCCAGGTAGCGCAGGTTGTGATTGCACATAAACTGGTTGGCTTCTTGCAGGGATTTATGCCGGTCGAGGCAGGGAATCGGCTGCTCCATCACCTCGTATATCAGCTTGGTATGCGGATCCAGATCTCCTTGTTTGACCCTGCGCATCAGGTCAGATTTGACCAGAATGCCGACGTAGTGATCCGAGGCTTTAACCAGCAACGCACCCACCCGGTTAAGATGGAAAGACAGGATCGCCGCTGAAACCGTCTCTTGCGAGCTGACACTCACCAGAGGAAAACGCATTAAATGGCTGATTGTTTCCAATTTCAATCTCCTTCTGCTGGTCAGGGAAAATTGAATATCTTGCTGAAGTGATACTTATATATTTACATTAATTGTAAATAATATCAAGCATTATTTATAATTTTACCGGATCAGAAACCAAACCAGGGAGATCGCAAGAGGAAATACAAGGGCTTTCGGAGAGAGAAGGAAGAAAAAGACCAGGCAAATTGCCCTACGGCTAATATGCCTGGCCTTAGTCCGGAGTAGGATCCTACCCATAGCATCGGATCTTCTCCGACGCTACAGGGTCAATTATTGCAATAACGAATCTCTTTTGACCTGGTCCAGGCGAATATCGTGCTCTTTTTGATCGATGTTCCCGGCTTTAAGGTCTTCTGCAATCCGGTCCTTTTGCCGCTTCAGGTGATATTCATAGCCTCCGGCGCCAGCAGCCGCTCCCCCTAAAGCGCCCAGTCCCGCACTGCCGGCTTTACTGGAACAACCGGAAACTACCAAAACCATAAATAATGCACTTACCACGAGCAACTTTCTCATTTGTTACCTTCCCTTCGGTTTTTCCTTTTTAATCAAGGAAATTCATATAACAATTAGACAGCGACGGATATTGACCGCCACCCCCATTAAAACTAATTCACTACATCGGCAACCTTTTTTAACTTATGATTAAAGCTTATAATAAAACATACGCCCAAAGATACAAAAACCTTTATCACAAAATTTTGTGGCTAAAATCACATCATTATTCAGTCAAAAATCTCGGATCGTGAAAGATGATTCCGAAAAAATCAAAATCGGCGTCAGCAGCTGTCCGCTGGGAGAAAAAGTCCGGTGGAACGGCGACCACAAGCAAAACGGGTACGCCGCGGCGTCAGCCGCATCCCGGTGCATTTGGAATCTAAAACCAAGATCAATACTATGGCCCAGGGTTATTCGTGCCCGCGTTTATCGAGAAATTTCCTTTGACGCCTGTGGAAGAAGAAGGACGAAGGATTGACTTTGAGATCGGCGGCTAAAAAATACCGATGCGCAGCAACGCATGGCGGGATTTTTGAAAAAACATCTCTCCGGGGGGAAAAACACGGCGGCCGGTCAATCGCGCCACGAAAGGTGGCAAGTCTGACGGGAAGAGTGGTTAATTGGGTTAAGCTTCTGATTTTATTCTGGGAGAAGCCACCAATGGGGATGCAAATATATTTTTTCTTACCTTTTGGACCTCGGGCAAGACTATCTTAAAAGTGGTTCCATTCTCTGGTGAACTGGACGCTTTTAATGTTCCCCCATGGCGATTAACAATTTTATTGCAGATAGTTAAACCCATTCCGCTCCCTGGATACTCATTTTTTCCATGTAGGCGTTCAAAAGGTTTAAATATACGATCAAGGTACTTTTCATTGAAGCCAATTCCATTGTCTTGAACCGTGATTTCCCAAAAACCCTTTACATTGGATTGGGCTTCTATTTTTATTATCGAGGGGGAATCTTTCTTTTTGAACTTTATGGCATTGCCAATCAAATTTTGAAACAACTGGTAAATTTGAGTTTCATCAACTTCAATAGAAGGTAAATTTTCAAAATCAATTTGGGCGTTACTTTCACTGATTTGAATTTCAAGGTTTTCTAATACTTCATAAATGACTTTATTCAAATCTACTTTCCCAAAGGGCTTCGCCTTGGCTCCTACTCTAGAATAGTCTAATAGATCGTCAATAAATTGCTTCATTCGCTGGGCAGACCGCTGCATGGGTTCTACATATTGTTTTGCCTTATCATTTGAATCCGGTAATTGAGATGCCAACCGATCACCAAAGGAAATAATCTTGCGCAATGGCTCCTGCAAGTCATGAGAGGCTACCGAGGTGAAGTCCTGCAATTCTTGATTACTATTTTCTAATTCTTTTGAATAAACCTTTAAAATTTTCTCCGCAGTTCTTCTCTGTTCTACTTCTTTAAGTAAAGATTTATTGGTTGCGTCCAACTCCTTTTCTCTTTCCCCAATTTTGGAAATCATCTCATTAAAGCTATTAAATAATTCCCCTATTTCGTCTTGATAGGGATGAGTTACCTTAACGGAGTAGTCATTATTTTTGGAAATATCTTTGGTGGTTTTTGAAAGGTGTGAAATGGGTTGAGATATTATTCTTTGCAGTTTAAAGGCAATTAATAATGCCACTACGAAGGTAAAGAACAGGATTAGCCCTACGATTCCCACATACTTTATTAAAACAGCATTATATTCTTTCAAATCTGCCGTCAGGTAAATTTCCCCTATTTTCTTATCCTTTAGAAAAATGGATTTTTTGAGTTCTACCGTTTCTTTATCTATTCTCCGGAAAGATTCCTCTGTGATTTGAAAACTTTTCTTTTCCGAAACTTCACTGTCATAAGCTACGAACTCGTTTCCCTGGGAATCATATAAAACGCCATTTTTAATTTGAGGGTTTTCGCTAAGGGAGGAAAGAATTTTTGATGCAGCGTCTTTATCCTCAAAATAAATAGCCGAACGGCTATTGGCCCCTACGGTCCCTGCCAAAATCGCGAGGTTATTGAGCAAGTTTTGCTTAAATAGTTTTAAATCGTTATAAACGAAAAAGGTGGCAGAAATTGCCAGAGTGGAGAAGGAAATTAACAGGAAAAGGAGTATTAATTTAATTCTTATCGGAAAGTTTTCAAACCGTTTCACCTTAGTCCACCTTTAAAACAGTGACGGCTAAACTCAGAAGTTCGGAGCTGACATTCAATCCGGAGTGTTCCAGTGCGGCTCTATTGATTTCAAATTTAATTTTATTGTCTATGTTGCGAAAATTAATCGCCACCCAGGGAGGGATGTTCCCGTCTGTTTGAGTGATGACAAGAAGAGGTGTGCTCTCAATCTCATCTCCTGCACCTTCTAACTCAGGGGCATCCAAATCATTAATGAACAAAATATGGCACTTACTCAGTTGCTTAATGGAAACAGAACGATGGATAAAAATATTTCTTCTGATGATGGCGTGATCGTTGACGTAATCAAATAAATCGCCAAACCGATCTTCACCTTGAATGCAAATATTTACCGGCTCTTCCACACTGCTTATAGAGCTGTACATCTCAGGCCACTGAATGAATTCAGTGAATTTTAAAAGCAAGCCGGCTTTAATGGTGAACTCCCGGTCCGTGGCATCGTCCGCATAAAGGGAGGACGTATTGATTTGCGAAAATAAGCAAAACAGAAGCGCCAGGAAAAATTTCCTGATCCACGAATCCCTTTGACCCAAAAGGACCGGCACAGGACGGAAAAATCCCTTGCGGCCTGATGATCTACGGAAATGATTTTGTGAAATGAGTTTTGACATAATATTTAAAGCAAACTGGTTTCTAATTTTCTCGACTTATATAGTCACTAAACTGGCAATATAAGCCCTTATAGTGTACCCGAAAACAAGTCCAAACCCAACGCATAACTATAATATATAGAATAACTTACCATATTTCCCCTAACAATCGGATTTACAATTGCTTTAAAAACTGAGGGAAGGAAAATATACACCCTTTGGCACCTGATACGGACCCAGCGCCATCAGGGTAAGGGGTTTGATGGCTCGAAATCCCTTCTGCAAACACCATTGGAAAAGAGGTGAATGACGTGTTGGCATTTGAAAATAAAGGGGTTGTTGGGTAAGTTGAGCGGCGCCCAGGATCAAATCCTTGATATTTTGTTCATTATCGGCAACGCAATGGTTCGTCATCCCAAACGTCATGGCAGAGGAATACGCTGTGATTCGATTGTCCTGCTTCAAAGCCATTGGAGAAAAAAAAGCCAGGGCAATTCGAAGTTCACTGGTGCGTTCAAATCCATTAACACTGAAGCAAAGGGCTTCGCACTGATCGAGATCTTGCAATGCAAGAGGCTGTACCAAATTGTTTTCTTCGGCTGGAGGAACGGATTTTGGCGTCCCCGCCATTAGCATCAAGGATTCTTTGACCTCAAAGCCTAGAGAAGTGTAAAGGGAAATGGCAACGGTATTGCTGGCATCCAGAACCAAACGAACTCCCAAAGCATCTCTCCCTCTTTCCAGCACGGTTTCCATCAGCCTGCGCCCAATCCCCTTACTTTGGAACGATGGGTCCACACTCAGGGGACCGACGCCGCGGATGGGATTTCTTTCATCAAGAAAGTTTGAACCAACGACAGAACCGTTCAACTCAGCAACGATGCTAAAGACAGAGGGTTCATTAATACAAAATCGCGTAAGCTGGTTCGCCACTTCTAAAGAAGGAATATCGCATGAGACGCCATGCTTGTCGGAAACTTCCTTAAATCCTTTTAAAATAATTCCACTGCATTTCTCAATATCTGAAGGTTCAGCGGAACGAATGGTTAAATTCATTTGCAATTCTCTTGCAGGTTAATTGAAAAAAGATAAGGGGAAAAGCGTACCCCGTCCTTTATCTGTTTGCCAATCCGGGCAAACAAATTTTACCTTAGGTGACCAGTTTGAATTGAAGATTAAAACTTAAAGGTGGCTTTAGCGTAAAAACTTCTTTCCGTTTCAGATTGCTCTTCCAGCAATTCACTCAGTTCCGGATGGCTTTCATCGAAAAGATTTTGACCGGTCAGAGAGAGTTCAACGCTTTTGGTGGGTTTCCATCCCAGGCGCATATCGACCCGTTGGTAACTGCGTATCTGCCGACTAGAATTTCTGGAGACATAATAAAACATCGTATCCAGTTCCAGATCATAAGGTAAATTCAGATAGGAACGGAGGTTGATAACGTGTTCCGGTTCCCCTTCCGCCTCCAGGTCGCCAGAAGTTGTAATTGAAAAACTATCCTCTTCGGGACGCAGTTCGACATTCAAGAACGTATAGCTTCCGGAAAGCCGCCAATTCCTGGAGGGTTGCCATTGCCCGCTCAACTCGATACCAAAGACTTCCCCTTCCAATGCATTATCATTGACGGAGTTCAATACCAGATGGGCAGGCGCCGGGGTTGCCGTAAAAAAGATGGGGTCAAAAGTCGCTTCAATTATATTTTCGTAGTCAAAAATATAACCGGTGATATCAAATTGGAATTCCGGTTTGGGTTTAAAACGATAACCTATTTCATAGGCGATTAATTCTTCCGCATTCGTTCTTCCATCATTGGTCTCTGTGATAAGAAGGGGAGGGGCTCCGGGAACCAGCGAGCGGTTAGCAACTGCTCTTTCATCCCTAATGGTGGGAATCCTCACCGCACGGGAAACGGCGGCCCAATAGGTACTCCGCTTATTGGGGGTCCAGGCGGTACGAATATTGGGCTGTATTTCCAAACCTGAAAATTCGTTGTGCTCGAACTTGGACCCAAGGATGACATTCCATTTATTGGGGATTAGGTTGATTTCATCATGCACAAAAAAACCATATAAATTAGTCCCCTCATTGGGTAATGAAGCGATATCTGTGGTCTCAAAATCAAAATAGGCATAACGGTAGTTTAATCCCCAGGTAAGAAACTGCCGGGTTCCCAGTGGCATGTTGTGCTGAAATTCAACATCCACCTGGTCCACATTATTTTTAAAAGGTAAAGCCGATCTTCGCTCCAAACGGTCGTAGTACATTTGCAGCTTCATGGAGGATTTTGCATCTATTTTCCGGTTCCACCGGGATAAAAAGTTCGCTCCCTTTTGCAGGGTTTGGCCTTTAAAAGGAGCTGAACCTGCCGAAAGCGAAACAAATCGGGCTTTGAAATCGAGATCCGCCTCCATGTGATAATAGTCCCCCTGGAGCGTCAGAGTGTCCTTAGAGTTGACCTGCAATTCACTGCGGAAGCCTCCCTGGGCGATCTGTTTGTCGTCGAACGCGTCGCTTCCATCGGTTTTTTGACCATCGCCCCGATCCCGGTATTTTCCATAAACACGGTAGGTCAGCTTGTCGCCCGCTTTTCCCCCGTAACGCAGTGTGCCAAACCCGCGCTCCTCGGTTCCAACGCCGCCGGAAAGGAGGGTTCCCTGAGTGACCGTAGATTCCTTGGTGATGATGTTTATGACCCCCGCCACTGCATTGGAACCCCAAAGAGAGGCTCCGGGGCCGCGGATGACTTCGATCCGGTCTACATCCTCCAGGACGGTATCCTGACCGATCCAGAAGACACCGGCCGCCGACGGGCTATAAATGGTGCGGCCATCAATCAGAACCAGTAGTTTGTCCGAACCCAGCCTGCTGTTGAATCCTCTTATGGAAACCGCATACCGGTTTTGATTGATTTTGGAGACCTGGACTCCGGGAACAATGCGCAAGGCTTCCATAATATTGACGGCACCCGTGCGGCGAATGTCCTCTTGCGTTATGACATAAACGGCGGAAGCCGTTTGATGCAGCAACTGGGGTCTTTTACTGGGAGAGGTGACCACAGCCTCGGTCTGCATCAGTTCCTTGATATCCATTTTGAGGATCTTGAGCTGTTCTTCAGACAAACCTTTTTTGTCGCTTGAATAGGCTTCTTGAGAAGGGCAAAGCAAAAACAAAATCCCAAATGAAATTATCTGTGTCAGCTTTTTGGGCAAAATGGAATTCAATTTTAACTTTAGGTTCGTGATAGTTTTTTCTCTGCGGGAGGGTTCTTCTAAAAAAATTTTAAAAAACTTTTTAAAACAAACTATTGGCGAGCCGAAAATTGAGAAAATCAAACGCGGGATCATCATAACTCAATTTACGTCATAAAAATAAAAGAATTTTCCATAAATTGTTGAAAAAATGTAGTTATGCACTAGTAATTTCGGAGGGCCTAATTTTTCCGGGATCCGAAATAAAAAGAGCTATTGTTTGGTCTACCTATTTCCATTATAATTTATGTTCATCGTGCATTCCTTAACTCTAACTTTAGAGGTGGACAAAATCCCTTTTCCTATGCTATATACGGCGTAAATCCAAATAATAGTAAACCTAAAAGGAGGGTACCATGGCACATGTGGAATTGCAGGAGGCGATCAAACGCTTCTCCACCGATGCGGATTACCGGACATCTCTGGTTTCTGATTCTGAGAAGATCATGGTGGATTACGGTCTGGATGAAAAAGGAATGCTGGCCATTCAATCCATTAAGCCGCTCGGAGTTAAGAAACAGGAAATGCGGGCAATCGCACTTTGCTGCACTTGTTTTGCCGCAGAGTAATTTCGGATCGCTAAACTTGGGGCTGGTTTATTTCTAAAATTTTATTGTTGTAATAATTTTAGAGCCCAGGTCTTCTGAATCGGGGAAGGAACATGAAATCTGCCTTGGAATACGCGACCATTCCCCTGCCGCAGAAGCCGAAACTTGCTCCTTGGATCACAATTGTAGATTTAGGTGATAACCGCATCCAATTGCGTGGCGCAGAGTATGTTTTTACGCTGAACCACCCGTTATTCATCGAAGTATTTGAATCGGTGCGCCCCCTTTTGGATGGGAATCACTCCCTGGAAGAAATTACGACTTCCGGAGGAGACGTTTATCTACCAACTTCTATCTCCTTCCTGCTTAAGATGTTGCGAGCCAACAGTCTTTTGCAGGAAGGAAATGTTGCTCCCCCTTCCCCCCTTACCGCGAACGACCTCGAAAAGCACGAAAGCCTCATCCAGTACTTGTCTCATTACGTTTCCGATCCGGTAGGCGCCTTGGCGCTTCTTAAAGAAACCAAGCTTGGGATCATTGGTTCAAGTTCTTTAAGCAAAGCCATTCAAAATTCATTGGTTGAGATTGGCATTGATCCTGTATTTGAAATCGATTCATTTCCTGCGTCTTCCAGCAAAAACGGCAATCATTTTCCTGATGAAATTAAGGCTCTGGATTATCTAATCGCATGCCAGGAGACTCCAGGGGCACATTTTTTTCAAAGAATAAACTCTATCTGCCTTGAGAATAGTATTCGCTGGATGAAAGTCACGCTTAAGGGAACTACCGGAATATTTGGACCGACCGTGATTCCGCATCAATCCGCTTGTTACACCTGCTATGAGGGACGGTTGGCATCAAACGCCGAAGATCTTGAAAGTCATTTGGCCTATAGCAACCAACTGGAAAACTCAGAAACGATCGTTAATGAAGGGCTTTTGTTGCCTCTCATAACATCTATTGCCAGCCAGGTGGCTTTAGAGTTATTGCGTTTAGTGACCAGCATGGCGCCACCCAAGACCATTGGCCGTTTTTATGAACTGGATCCGGTATCTCCAACTTATTTGGCGCACGATGTTCTTCGTTTGCCTCGCTGCCCCGCATGCGTCCTTGGCAATCCTCCAAAAGAAGCTTGGGACAATACGGTTTTTCTTTCCCACAAAGCATCTTGAAAAATCCACCCCTGTCTCTGCTTACTTTAAAAGATGGGCCTGTGTTTCCCCTTTCGGAAAGCATTGAAAGAGCTAAGAGGCTAGTAAGCGATCAGGTTGGAATCATTGCAAAAGTGGATTTTGAGGAACTGGTTCCTGGTGAACCCTCTGTATTCTTCTCTCATAGCGAACCTGCGAACGCTTCCGCTATATCTGGACAGAAATCCCTAAACCACGGAGATGCCGCATCCGTTCATCCCGAGCGGGCCATCATGAAAGCCGTGGGAGAATCCGTAGAACGGTATTCTTCAGGTCAATACGATACGGCTGAATTAAAGCGAAGCACCTTTGCAGACCTGAATGAAGAAGCCGTCGACCCGGAAAAGTTTGCTCTTTACAGCCGCCAGCAATACGCCCAGGAAAATTTTCCCTTTTCGGCTCTAACAAAAAAATCCACCCTGCGTTGGGAACAAGGCCATTCTTTGCGTGATGAAAAACCCGTCTGGGTTCCGGCCGCATTTGTGTACGTCCCTTACGAATTTGATGCACCTAATGAACTCCCTTTTTTCAATCCTATTTCTACAGGATTGGCCTGCGGACCCAACCGGAGTTTCGCTCTATACAAAAGCATTCTGGAAGTTATAGAACGGGATGCTTTCATGATTGTCTGGAAAAATCAGCTTCCCCGGCCTCAGTTGGATATAAAAAGTTCCAAAAATGAATTTGTCCACCAATTATTGCAGGCGTTGATAAACCTTCCCTTGGAGTGCAAAGCCATTTATTTAACCTTGGATATTGAGGTTCCCGTTATTGCAGTGGCGATACACACCACAAACGATGCCCCTCCTTATACGGCCATGGGCATCGGCGCCGATCTCGACCCCGATCGCGCCTTGATTCAAGCTTTGGAGGAAGCCTATTTGACATTTTTGGGAATGAGTCGATATGCAAAACTAAAAAAGGATTATGTTCCAGAACCCGATTATAGTGATATCAAAACACCCACGTTGCATGCCCTGGCGCATGCCATTTGCCCGGAGCTGCGATCTTCGTTCGATTTTCTGGCCGATTCAAAAAACATGATTTCGTTACAAGATGTGAACAAATCCGTCCACAAAAATACCTTGGACAATGTGAGAACTCTCGTCAAACTTCTTGCGGAAAAAGGATTGGATACGATCAGCTTCGACCTCACCACTCTGGATATTGATGAAGCCGGTTTTAAAGTGGTGCGCTCGGTTATCCCCGGAATGGAACCGCTGGATATAAATCACTCCAGAAGATATCTGGGAGGAAAAAGATTATACGAGGTTCCGGTAAACATGGGCTTGTTTAAAACACCTCGTTCTCAGCAGGATCTAAATCCCAATCCGCACCCGTTTCCCTGATTCAAATAGGAGTTGGAAAAATGCCCGGAATTATAGTTCAACCTGCCGTATTAGGACCAAAAAAAGAAAGGGGTTCTATATCCATTTCAGAGCTGTACCATGAGAATACGAAGCTACAGCCCGATCTGCCAGCGGAAATGCTTGCGCCCGGAGCCTATACGGATTCGGAAGTTCAAGCGATGGCCCGAGGCTATAAAAAATACCGCTTGGCCAGGCAATTCCCACTCCCTGCAATCGAAAACCTGCCAAAGGACGATAGAACATTTGATGACGTCATAAATTCGAGAAGATCGGTTCGAGACTTTGGCAATGAAAAAATGAGTCTTAATGAGCTGTCTAAAATTCTTCACCAAAGTTATGGCATCACAGGGGAAATCACTCATCCGGATGGAAATACCCTGCATCTAAGAGCTTCCCCATCAGGCGGAGCTTTATACCCTGCGGAAATTTATCTTGGCATTCGCAATGTAGAGGGGGTAGCACCAGGACTTTACCACTATAACGTCCCTGACCATGCATTAGAATTATTGATTCCAAGAGACCCTACTGAACAACTTCATGAAGCTTGTTGCCAGCAGGAATACACGAAAAAAGCGGCGGTCGTGGTTTTTATTTCAGGCGTCTTGCAGCGAACCAAACGAAAGTATGGAGAGCGAGGCTATCGTTATGTTCTTCTGGACGTAGGACACCTGGGACAAAATATATATTTGTCCTGCACCTCCCTTAACCTGGCTATTATGACCACATGCGGGTTTTTTGATGATCTTGCAAACAGATTGCTCAATATCGATGGTATCTGTGAAACCACTTTGTACGTCGCTTTTATTGGAAAACAAGAGTGACGTTTCTTCCCCTAAACAAATTGTTCCCCACACATTGCGTCATACCGGCATCACCCATTCAGTCCAGGCAGGAGTGGACCTGCCTAGGGTCAAGAGAATTTCAGGTCACAAAACCCTCATAATGTAGAGCGGTAAAGCCACCAGAATGGGGAACATATTCAAGCCGCAGTGGATAAACTGGAAAAGCGGTTTAATGCGGTATAGGTCAGTTTTCTTAACACAATTACACAGAAAAGATTTTTCAGGGGTGAAGGATGGAAACTTTAAAACCGTACTCTTTATTTTTGTGGTGCAGACTCAAGGAAAAAGTTTGAAACAAACAAAAGGGAGATTGCACGTCGCCAGCAAACTCCCCCCACGGGTAGTGGTGCCGAGGGCCGGAATCGAACCGGCACGAGGTTTCCCTCCCAGGATTTTAAGTCCTGTGCGTCTACCAATTCCGCCACCCCGGCAGGAACTTTTCTTTTTACCACAACTTGTGCAAAAAAAATTTTGCAGGCGATAGTAACACAGGTTCCTCCCGGCCTTGAACCTTTTATTTACCCGGACCGATCGTAGACTATCTGGCAATTGCCGTTTAAAAGTGCCAAGGGCACTTCATTTTAAAAATATGATAAACTTGCATTCTCGCAAACCAGGGACTCAAAAAACCAAAGCTTTTCATATTTCTTTTCATCTCCTGAAACAATTTAGAAATGACGGTTACCGAACAGGATTGATCTCATGGCTCTAAAATCACTACGAGAATTTCTGCGTCTGGAGTCTGCCAGCGGAATATTGCTGGTCATCGTCGCGGTCATCGCCATGATCGCCGAGAACACCCCCGCAAAACCACTTTATGACGCGCTTTTGAACACTCCCGTGGCCATCCGCATCGGCGAATTTGAAATTGCCAAGCCATTATTGCTTTGGATCAATGACGGTCTCATGGCGATTTTCTTTTTTCTCGTGGGTCTTGAGATCAAGCGCGAAATTCTACAAGGGGAACTCTCAGATCCGGCACGTATCACGTTGCCGGCCATAGCCGCAGTCGGTGGCATGGCCCTTCCGGCGTTTCTTTATGTCGCTCTCAACTGGGAAAACCCGGTCGCCCTGCAAGGATGGGCCATTCCCACTGCTACAGATATCGCCTTTGCGCTGGGGGTCTTATCTCTCCTCGGGAAACGGGTTCCGAATTCCTTAAAGCTATTTTTGTTGACACTTGCCATCATCGATGATTTTGGCGCCATCCTCATCATTGCGGTTTTCTACACCAGCAAACTTTCCCTCTCATCCCTGCTGACGGCAGTGGTTCTCATCATCGTTTTATTTTTGTTCAATCGCCGGGGAGTCCGCAGCATTCCGCCCTATATCATTGTCGGAGCGATCCTTTGGGCGGCGGTGCTAAAATCCGGCGTGCACGCGACCCTGGCGGGAGTCGTTCTAGCGGCATTTATCCCCTTGCGCGGCGGCCCGCCTTCCGAGCCATCACCCCTCGAAAAGCTGGAGGACGACCTGCACCCCACCGTGGCTTACGCCATTCTGCCCCTGTTTGCGTTTGCCAATACCGGAGTGTCTCTCGAAGGCTTTTCCCTATCCACCCTGGCGGCGCCGGTGCCTCTTGGTATCGCGTTGGGGTTGCTCTTGGGAAAACAGCTCGGCGTTTTCGGCTTCAGCTGGATTGCCGTTCAATGCGGGTTCGCCAGGCTGCCCAAGAAAGTCGGCTGGCTCGAGTTGTATGGAGTTTCGGCATTGTGCGGTATCGGCTTCACCATGAGCCTGTTCAACAGTTCCCTGGCCTTTGAGGAAGGCAACCTGGAATCCGCCGCCGGCGATCGCCTGGGGATTTTGACAGGGTCTATTCTCTCGGCGTTGTTCGGCTACTTGATATTGCGTTCCGCCTTGAAAAGAAGAAAGCGCCGCAAAACCTTATCCCCTGCATGAGAACATGCTTCTTGCGGCTTGTACTCGGAACCTACAGGAAAGTAAAATAAATCCGCCTCCATTCGAACAAACCGGCATCTAAACAATCATGCGGGACCCGAAACGAATCGTATCCAAACTGCTTGGCGACAAGGCCAAGGCCGATCGACTCGAAGCCACAGGCGAGCCTTTGGAGCTGGTGGCGGAAGTGTTGCGCGATATCGTCAAATCCCGTAAAACCCGCAACTGGCTGCTGAACACGTATGCCATTGATCTGGCCATCTCACCTGAAACCTTCGACCAACTGCTCGACATCCCGCAAATCAATTTTATCGAAACCCCGAACCGCAGCCTGGAGATGGAGGTGGTCTCGCTCAAGGAAACACGTAATCCCGGCGACCCGGTCACGGTGGGAAACCTGAACTCGGTGTTGCGGGAGTTGTACCGCAACCTGCACGAGATCAACGAAACCCGAAGCAAAGATTATCCCGATCTGCTTCTCGCCAAGGAAATGTCCAGCGAGCTTTTGCATCAAGCGTCGGCTAAGATCGCGGCACTGAACGGCACCAATCGCGGGCCGATGGGATTCCTGTTGGCAGGATGGAAGACCAAATCCATCGAAAGAGAATTTCAAAAACTGTTTCCAGAGTCCGAGAGAGCACACCCCTTGCGCAAAAACCAGGCTCAGGTGGAACAGGAGTTGGAGTTTTACGGCATCTTAAAAGCCGCGGAAAAAAAATGGCAACCCATTGGGTTGGACCTCTTCCGCATTTTAAGGGAAGACGCCCTGCCGCAGGCGCAGGAAAACATCGAGGAGATGGGAACCCAGTTGTGGAATATCGTGTACAAACATCCCAAGGTTCAGCAGTCGATCGCCATCACGGGAATTCAGTTTTCAGATGTAGAGCCATTATTTGACGAGGCAAAGGTTCCCGTCAACAACATCTGAACACTCAGGCCTTGACCTGAAAACCCTCCACCTTATCCAACAGCAGGTGTTTCAATTGGGTTAGTTTTTGCGCGTCCAGCAAGGCTTGTTTGCCTTCATCCTTCAATTTGTTGAGACGCATGTCGAGCCGAATAAGATTGGGAAAAAGCGGCAAGAACTTGGCTAATGTGACGGCCCCTTCATCGGTGATATTGTTGTCGGAAAGCACCAGATTTTGCAGGCTTTGCAGGTTGTCGGAAAGCGCAATGTATTTGACCCCATCGTTGCCGATGTCGTTGTAAAACAGATTGAGCGACGTCAGGTTGACCAGCACCGTGCTCTGGGCCAGGTGTCTGGCTCCCTTGGCTCCAATGAGGTTGGTGCCCATTTCCAGGTTGGTCAGGTCTCTTAGATATTCAAAACTGGCAATATCCTTTGCCCCGTACTCTTTTAGATAGGCCGCCGTCAGATCCAGCGTCTTGCCGTCCTTGCTGAGATTATCCTGAACGATCATCTCGGTTTCATCGGATGCTCTTTCCTGACCGCTGGCCTCTTTATTCTTTGAGTAATCCATTTGCCTAAACTCCCGTTCAATCTATTAAAACCGACCAAATCAACGTTCGCCCCAGGCGTCACTCTTGGCGTAATCGTCTGAATTTGGGTTCATTGTCATGTCCGTATACGGGGAATTATAGCACTTCCTCATCCCGGCCAATCAAAATTTTTAAACTATTTCACGATTTCGAGTCACAGGATGCAAGAGGGAATCCCGCCCGCTTCCCTCCCCGGATATGCGGAATTTCTTGGCATTTCCAGCAAAATCTTTTATGATGAGGCCATCATCGGCCTGAATAAAAGAGTCATTATTTCATATTGTAAGGAGCAGAGTACATGGCCAAATTGTATGAAACCGAAACCGAGTTGAGCCTCGGCAATAACGTCATCGTCACTCAGATGACCCAGGCGATCAACTGGGCGAGAAAATATTCCTTTTTCATCTACCCCTTCATCACCGCCTGTTGCGGCATGGAGTTCATGTCCGTCGCCGGTCCCCGCTACGATCTCGATCGTTTCGGCGCGGCGTTCCCCCGATTTTCTCCCCGGCAGGCGGATTTATTGATGGTGGTGGGCACCATCAGCCACAAACAGGCTCCGATTCTGGTGAAAGTTTATAACCAGATGACCGAACCCAAGTGGGTGGTGGCCTACGGTGTGTGCACCGTTTCCGGCGGATTTTATGACAACTATGCAACCGTCATGGGCATCGACACCATCATCCCTGTCGATGTGTACATCCCCGGCTGTCCGCCGCGACCGGAAATGGTGATCGACGCTTTGATGAAACTGCAGGACAAGGTGCAGGGAGAAACGTTGCAGGACCACATCAAAGGCCCCTCAATGGTGACCCCGGCCAGCAAGCTTTAACCGGCCAAAATAAAGAACTACGTTTAAAAAAGAGTTGTCGGCTGAAGCATCAAAAAGCCGATAGCTCTTTTTTTATGACCTCAATCCATTCCTGCGCGGCTTTTTTCTCCACCGGCGTCAAGCGTTCAAATTCCGCCAGCCGGGACATCTTTTTAAGCTCCTGTTTTCCGTAGGCAATGAAGTCTTCTTTATCCTCGACAATCAGCCGCACCTTGCCCCCCGGCCCGATGAACCGGCCTTTCAAAAAATAAAAATAGAGCGCCAGCCGCTGGGCCTGATCGTTCATTTTAAGCTGGTGCTTCCAGGTCAACAGCACCTCGTTCTTGCGGTCGATCTTGTAACCCAAGCGAGTGTTGTCGGCTTTGCGCATTTGCGCATCAAAAATACCGAAGGCCTGCAAGCGGACCTCCTGCGGAATCGGCGGGACCCTAAGGGGCAACAGTTTTGCTGCGGCAATTTCCAGAAGGAGAGCGGAGTTCCCGGTCTGCGCGCTCAGATATGACGCCTGAATGGGCTTTTCCTGTATAATGCGGGACACCTCCGACAACAACGGCGCCATCCGCTTCACTGCCTGAGAGATGGCTTTAATATCCGATTCATTGAACGGGTTCATGAACCATTGCACTTCTCTTGAAACATCCAGTTCCTCCTTCACCGGGCGGGCAAAAAACTCGTCCAGCATCCGGGGGAATTCCGCAAGAAAAAATCCTGTCACCACATCGGCAAAATAAGGATAATTCAGCAGTAGAAACCGGGGATCGGAACGGATGTTCAATCCATACGCCTCCAGTTCGTTGGGCATGCCAACGAACGATTGCGTCAAATGCAGGCTCTCGTGCAAATGCGTGGCGTTGCCATAGACCTTGCTGTCGATGAGAATCGTGCGCGGAAAAATGC
>JAJDBE010000232.1 GCA_029261515.1 Nitrospinaceae bacterium
GCTGACGAACGTGCTGTACGAGGGTGGTTCTTTCCATAGGGCTACAAAACGCTTTCTAATTTTTGGCTGATTGTTCAGAGTTTGGTGAAGTGTGGGGGATTCTACCGTATTTCCCCGCATGGGGCAATTGAAATACCGGGAACCCGATTCCCCCTTTATTTACGACACTTTTTGCAATTTGGAACTGCGTTTGCGCTCGTTTTCATCGAGAAACCGCTTGCGCAGGCGGATGCTTTGCGGCGTGATTTCCGCCAATTCGTCTTCATTGAGAAATCCGAGAATCTGCTCCAGGCTCATTTTCTTCGGCGGAATGAGGAGGATATTGTCATCCGACCCGGAAGCCCGCATATTGGTCAACTTCTTTTCCTTGCAGACGTTGACCACCAGATCGTTGTCCTTGCTGTTCTCGCCCACCAGCATTCCCGTATAGACCTCTTCACTGGGGCTGAGAAACAGGGTGCCACGCTCCTGCAAGTTGTACAGGGAAAATCCTGTGGCCTTGCCGCTTTCCAGGGCGATCAATGCGCCGCTGATGCGCGAGGCGATTTCGCCGCAATAGGGGATGTAGTTGTGAAAATTGCGGTTGATGATTCCGGTTCCTTTGGTCATGGTCAGAAACTCCGAGCCAAACCCGAACAAGCCGCGCGTCGGCACCACGAACTCCAGCCTGAGAGAACCTTCTCCCGCCTGAATCATATTCTTGAGAGACGCCTTGCGTTTGCCCATCGACTCCATGACGCTTCCCATGTACGCTTCATCCAAGTCGAGGATGACGAACTCTTCCGGTTCCAGCCGCTTGCCTTCTTCTTCACGCATCAGCACTTCCGGGCGGGAAATGGAAAACTCATAGCCTTCGCGGCGCATGGTCTCGATCAAAATCGTCAGATGCAGTTCGCCGCGCCCTGATACTTTGAACGTGTCGCGCGCTTCTGTTTCTGCAACACGCAGAGAAACATTGGATTTGACTTCCTTGAACAAGCGGTCGCGCAACTGGCGTGAAGTGACAAACTTGCCTTCGCGTCCGGCAAACGGTGACGTGTTGGCGGAAAAATTAATCGACAGCGTCGGCTCGTCGATCTCGATCACCGGCAGGGCTTCGGGATATTTGCTGTCGGCGATGGTCTCGCCGATGTCGATCTCCTTCATGCCGGCGATGCCGATGATGTCTCCCATATACGCTTCGGTGGCTTCTATTTTTTGCAATCCATCGAAGGTCAGCAGTTTGGAGATTTTGAAAGATTCCATATCGCCCGACCGTTTGATTAAGGTGTAAGAATTTTTCAGGTTGACTGCGCCGCGCGTGATTTTACCAATGGCGATGCGGCCCAGGTAGTCGCTGTAGTCGATCGAGGACACCAGCATTTGGAATCCGCCCTCGGCGTCACCATCATGCGGTTGCACTTTTTCCACGATGAGGTCGAGAAGGGGGGTCATGTCCTGATCCGGATCATTCGGTTCAATGCGAGAGATGCCTTTTTTCGCCGAAGTGTAAATGACCGGGAAATCCAGTTGTTCGTCGCTGGCGCCAAGGTTGCCGAACAGATCGAACACCAGGTCCACCACTTTTTCCGGTCGCGCGGCCTCGCGGTCGATCTTGTTGACCACGACAATGGGTTTAAGACCCAGTTCGAGAGATTTTTTCAGGACGAAACGCGTCTGCGGCATCGGGCCTTCAACGGCATCCACCAATAGCAGAACGCCGTTGACCATTTTCAAAATGCGCTCCACCTCGCCGCCGAAATCGGCATGGCCGGGAGTGTCGACGATGTTGATCTTGTAGCCCTTGTAACGGATGGCGGCGTTCTTCGAAAATATGGTGATGCCGCGTTCCTTTTCCAGATCGTTGCTGTCCATGATGCAGGTTCCGGTCAGCTCATTGTCGCGGAACATGCCGCTCTGCTTGAGAAGACAATCGACAAGGGTGGTTTTGCCATGATCGACATGGGCGATGATGCCTAAATTGCGGATCGAGTCCTTATTCATTTAATTTGATTTTCCTTTAGATTTCATATGGGTTGAATCTTTGGTAACGCCCTGTTCCTGCTGATTATACTATCCATCCCTGAACCGGGATGGAAAAACCATCGCCAGCCAACGTCACTTAAAAAGCGGATTTTCAAGAGAGACACGGTTCGGGAAGGGAAAACGCGATCAGAGGAAAAGCACGGCCCTACTCAAAATGGGATATTAAAAACTTTAGCGACAACTCCCTAGCTCATCAGGATAGCAGATAAACCGGAATTACCCAATAGACATTTTCATTGTCAGATAACTCTTTGAATAGTATAACATTATTATTCCAAATACCAAAGGAGCCTAATCCAAATGTTGACAGATATTTTTGCAGAAAGATATTTATCTGTGCCGATTTGGGAAGAATTCGGAGAAAACGAACGTAGACTTCTTGTTCAAGGGTTTCGAATTGTCAATGAACAGCTGTTTCCTTATTGGATTGACGGAAAAGAAAGTGAATCTGCCAAAAAAAAGTGGTCGTCATTCCATGACAAACTTAGCATGGAACTGGGTTTGCCAGAGCTATCCCAAAAATACTATTCATATAAAACAATGTGGAATGGAAAGGAGCACACTCAAACAGGAACGTGGTCACTGGATAAGGTTTGTAAGAATTTCGTATGTGCCAATTATGATGGATCAATTTCAGTAGATCGGTTCATGAAAGAACGTATCAGTTTTATCGAGATAGCATTCAGAGAGAAAGAGGAAATGCAAAAAAATATGAATTCAGATTTGCCTAGAAAAATTCAGGAAGCAAAGATAAAAAGTAAGATGATAAGGCCCGGCTTTATAACTCTTCCCGGTAATAGAGCTGAGGGCATGAAAGCATTTGCTGAATCATTGAATAGTCAATTTAGGGCTTCGGTAGATGAATTAAACGAACGGCTAAGACGAGCTGGGACAAACTTAAATTATCACAATGGATTTATCCAGCTATCATCAGATTCCCTTGCAGAGGAACAAATTGAGAGGAAGTTTTGGCATATAGTTGGTGATGAATTATGGAAAAATGTTGATATTGATATGAAAGAAGCCATCGATCGCAGAGATGGCAATGATCGAGACCCTGCCTTTTATGCTGCACGAGCATTAGAAAGCACTATAAAAATTATTTCTGAACAGAAGGGCTGGACTCATGGCGGTGAAAAGGGTGCTCATAACTATATTGACAATCTAGGTAGTCAGAAAAATGGATCATTTATAAAAGAATGGGAGCGGAAAGCTTTAAAAGATTTTTTCTCAGAAGTAAGAAATCCTTTTGGGCACGGGCCAGGTGGTGACGAGATGCCAGAACTCAGTCCCCAGCAGACCAATTGGGCTATCGAGACGTGTATGTCATGGATAAAGAGTCTTGTAAAGAGGATGTAGAAATGTGTGTCCGCCACGGAGGAATGAATCCTACAATCACATGCACTAGAAAAAATAAAGCTACTTTTGTCCGGTGCTACTTCAGACTTTTCAGCTATGCTATTGAAAAAATAGCATTTATATTGGATTTCAGTATAATACTGCACTATGAACGACACTGTTCTTGAATTCACCCAGTTTTTAAAGATCGAGAAGCGGCATTCGGTCCATACCGTGGCGGCGTATGGACGGGATATTGCGCAGTTTTCGGATTTTGCCGGAGAGCGCGCTCTGGAAACGCTGACCTCGGCGGATATCCGCACTTTTCTCCTGAAGCTTAGGGAAGAGGGCAAAAGCTCGCGGTCGCTGGCCCGGTGTTTGTCGGCGGTCAAATCGTTTTTCAGGTTCCTGATCGCTGAGAATTATCTCAAGGAAAACCCGGCGGAAATTCTGGAATCGCCGAAACTTTGGCGCCATATCCCTGACGTGATCTCTCTCGACCAGGTGGAAGCCCTGCTCGCCAGCCCGAATCCCAAAACTCTGCTCGGCATCCGCGACAAGGCCATGCTGGAAATCCTCTACGCTACCGGACTGCGGGTCTCGGAGCTGGTTTCTCTCCGAGTCAGCGATGTCGACCTCAAAGTCGGGTTCCTCCGCACCCTCGGCAAGGGGTCCAAGGAGCGGGTGGTTCCCATCGGCGCCGTGGCCAATGAAGCGGTAGACGACTATCTGCTCCGCTCGCGTCCGTCTCTGCTGAAGGGCCGTTCGGCCAATGAGCTGTTCATCACCCGGCGCTGTGGCAAGATGACGCGGCAGGGATTCTGGAAATTGCTCAAGATTTATGCCCTGAAAGCCAATATCAAACCGAGCCTGTCGCCGCATTCCCTGAGACACGCGTTTGCCACGCATTTGCTGGAGCGCGGCGCGGATTTGCGCTCTGTGCAGGAGATGCTGGGGCATTCGGATATCTCCACTACACAGATTTACACTCACATCCTGGAAGAGCGAATGCGGGAGGTGCACGACCGTTTCCATCCCAGGGCGGGATGACCCGGCTTTCGGGCTTATTACATTTTTCTTGACTGGTTTTTTAAATAAAGCTACCATCCTGAACAATATCCTCCCGGTGTATCCTATCTGACGGATATCTAAAGGGTTCTTAAAAGTCCGTTCGACACATCCATACTATGCTCTTTGACACCGATGAAATCTTTGAAGAGGGCTTGGATTTTGATGTGCGGGCGAAAAAGGAAAGCTTCGGCATCGATCAACCGGAATGTTCTCTGGCTGAGGATGTCGATGTTTCTGGAAGCCTGAAGAAAACGGGCAAGGATATTTTTTTAACCGGCAGGATCAAAACGGAACTTTCTCTGGAATGTTCCCGTTGCCTGGAACCGTTCCGGTTTCCGGTGGCCACCGGTGTGACCGCGCATTTCGTTCCCGAAAGCAAAGCGGGCAAGGAGCATGGCGAGGTCGAAGTCAAAACAGCGGAAGTGGATATTGAGTTTTACGACGAACGCCGGGTGGATATCACGCAGCCGGTGCGCGACCAGATTTTACTGGCCGTTCCACTTGTGTATGTGTGTAAAAAAGATTGCAAGGGGCTGTGTCCCCATTGCGGTAAAAATTTAAATTCCGGACCCTGCGGTTGCAGTGAAGACACGCCGATCGATCCCCGGTTGGAAGTCTTAAAGTCCCTTAAAGATAAGCTCAAGTGAGATAAGGAGGAACCATGGCAGTACCTAAGAAGAGAATGTCCAAATCGCGGCAGGGAAACCGGCGCTCGCACGATAAATTGAAAACGCCAGCGTTTGGCGAATGCCCGCAGTGCCATGAAATCAAGCGGCCCCATCACATTTGCCTGCATTGCGGCTATTACAAAGATCAGGAAGTGATGTCAGTCGAAGCCGTTTAAGCTGAATGGGGAAAGTTTTCCTCATTCGTTCTTGTCTCAAAGTAACTCATCTCAAATGAAGCCCGGAATTCTACGGCCAGTCTTCAATGAACTCAAACTTTATTCCCGACGAATTCATTGCCCCGGTATTGTATCCAGAAATCCCTCAATGTGACCGCATCCTTTCTTAAGGGGAGCATCAGATCAATATGAAAATCGTGGTAGATGCAATGGGTGGCGACCATGCTCCACAGTCCATTGTAGAAGGCGCGGTCCTGGCGGCAAGGGAATACGGAACGGAGATCATCCTGACGGGAATCGCCGATCAGGTGCAGGCGGAGTTGCAGAAATTCGACGATCATCTGCATTTGCCGATCCGGGTGGAACACGCCGATGAAGTGGTGGAAATGGACGA
>JAJDBE010000233.1 GCA_029261515.1 Nitrospinaceae bacterium
GCATGGCGCAGGATTTTTCCATGCGTTATCCCCTGGTCGATGGCAAGGGCAATTTTGGCTCCCTGGACGGGGATCCCCCTGCCGCTTACCGGTATACCGAAGGCAAGTTGACGCCCATCACCAACTACCTTCTGCAGGATCTGAAAAAAGACACCGTCGATTTCAAGCAGAATTACGACAATACCTTGAAGGAACCTGTGGTGCTGCCTTCCCGGATTCCGAACCTTTTAATCAACGGCTCATCCGGGATCGCCGTGGGCATGGCCTGCTCGTTCCCCAGCCACAACTTGCGCGAAGTGCTGAGCGCCCTCATCGCCCTGATCGACGAGCCGGAAAACACAACAGCCCATTTGATGAAGCATATCAAGGGTCCGGATTTCCCGACCGGAGGCATCATCCTCAATTCCAAAACCGAGATTCGCAAAGCCTATGAACAAGGATCCGGGGCAGTCAAGATTCGCGGGGAATGGAATGTAGAGGATCTGCCCCGAGGCAAACAGCAGATCATCATCACCTCCATTCCCTATGGCGTGAACAAGTCGAAGATGATCGAAAAGATCGCCGAGATCATCATCGCCAAAAAACTGCCGCCCTTGCTGGATATACGGGATGAGAGCGATGAAAACGTCCGGGTGGTCATGGAAATGAAGGGCGGCGCCGAGCCGGACAAACTCATGAGCTATTTGTTCAAGCACACGGATATCGAGTCCAATTTCCAGCTCAATTTCACCTGTCTCAAACCCAATGGAGAACCAGACCGGCTATCCCTGCTTGAGATTTGCAAATATTTCCTGGATTTCCGCAAGGAAGTGGTCACCCGCCGATTGAAGTATGAACTGGCCCTCATCAACAAACGACTGCATCTGCTGGAAGCGTTCGCCAAAATTTTTAACGACCTCGACAGGGCATTGAAACTGATCCGTTCCTCCACATCACGTAAGGAAGCGCACGGAAAAATCAAAACCGGGTTCGATCTGGACGACGAGCAGACCAGCTCCATTCTGGAGATCCCACTTTACCGTCTGGTCTCGATGGAGATCGACAAGATTCTTCACGAGCAGAGAGAAAAACTCAAAGAGAAAAAACGCATCGAGGGAATCCTCGCATCCGCCAAGAAAATCTGGAACGAAGTCAAAATGGAATTGCAGGAGATCCACGAGAAGTTTGGCGACAAGCGCCAGACCATCCTCAAAACCATCGAAAGCGTCGAATACAACGCCGAGGATTTCATTCAGCACGAAGACGTCACGCTTGTCATCAGTAAAAACGGCTGGCTCAGGAAACTAAAAACCCTGGGAGACCCGGCATCCCTCAAGTTCAAGGAAAATGATTCTCTGTTGACCACGGTCAAAACCAATACCAAGGAACTGGTGGCGTTTTTCACCTCCTTTGGCGTGGCGTATGTGCATAAGGTTTACAACCTGCCCTATACACGGTCGGGATTTGGCGAACCCGTGCAGAACCTGTTCAAATTTAAAGACGGCGAACAGATCATCGAGGTCGTGTCCATGAATCCGGAAGACATTCTGGCGCAGATGGGCGATGCCTCCGGCAAACAATTGAATCTGGAACCTCAGGAATTCATGGTGGCCAGCGCCGCCGGATTCGGATTCCGCTTTCCGGTCACCAACATCACGGAAACCACGAAGTCGGGAAGAAAGGTCATGACCTTAAAGAACGACGACCGCATGATCGGCATCGCTCTCGTCCGCTCCCAGCAAGTGTTTCTGGCTTCCGCCGACGGCAAGGGGATGATTATCCCTCTGGAACAGGTGACGCAACTGTCGGGGACTGGAACCGGTGTGAAACTCATGAAACTGACGGACAGTTCTTTGGCCGGATTCAAATTTATGAATAAAAAAGAAAAAGTCACTTTAGTTTTTGACAATGGCAGCGAAAAGGAAATGAAGGTGAAAGATATTAAGGTCTATAAACGCGGCAGTCAGGGCGTGATTCTGGCCAGGCGCAAAACCATTGTAAAAATCGTTTAGCAGGAGCCTATGGGAACTTACAGCGCAAATGACATACAAGTCCTCGAAGGACTGGAGCCGGTTCGCAAACGTCCGGGAATGTATATCGGATCGACCTCCTCAACCGGGTTACATCACTTGTTGTGGGAAATTCTAGACAACTCGGTAGACGAAGCGCTGAACGGCCACTGCGACACCATCGAAGTTGTTCTGGCAAAAGACCACGGCGTGACGATCAAGGACAACGGGCGTGGAATCCCGGTCGATAAATTCCAGAAAACAAAAAAAAGCGCCATGGAAATCCTGTTCACCACACTGCACTCCGGCGGCAAATTCGGGCAGGACAATTACAAGGTGTCCGGCGGTTTGCATGGCGTGGGAATGGCCGTCGTCTGCGCCCTGTCGGAAACCCTCGAAGCCACCTCCCGGCGCGATGGCTTCGAATGGACCCAGACCTACAGCAAGGGGAAACCGACGTCAAAGCTTAAAAAAGGCAAGGCGTCCCGCAATTACGGCACGACGGTCTATTTCAAGCCCGACAAAAAGATCTTTCCAAAAATCGAATTCAATCTGAAACTGGTTCTGGAGCAGGCGGAATCGAAAGCCTTTTTGAATAAAGGCCTGAAGATCGTCGTCCACGAAAATGGCAAGAAACACACTTTCCAATACCCGGAGGGGATCAAGGACTACATACAGAAAATCGTCGGCAAACTGCCGACGCTGATGGAAGAACCCTTTTACATCGAAAAAGACGACTCCGAGATGCGCGTGGAAACCGCATTTTTGTGGACTTCCAACACCGACGCCACCATTTTATCGTACGCCAATGCCATTAAGACCGTCGATGGCGGGTCGCACGAAAATGGATTCCGCACCGGCATCACCAAGGCATTGCGGGCTTATATCGAACGAAGAAACCTGTTGCCCAAGGGCATCACCGGCATTACCGGAGACGATGTCAAGGAAGGCCTTGTTGCCATCATCAACGTTTATCTTCAGGGAGAAGTGGAGTTTCAGGGGCAGACCAAAGGGCGCTTGAACTCCGACATCACTTCTCAGGTGGAATCGGTAGTCAAACATTCCCTGGAACAACAGCTGCACAATAACCAGAATCTGGGCGACACCATCGCCAACCGGATCATCCTGGCGGCGCAGGCTCGCATCGCTTCACGTCAGGCCAAGGAAGCCGTGCAACGGAAAACGCTGATCTCGCACCGGCTCAACCTTCCCGGAAAACTATCCGACTGCGCCACTCAGGACAAGGACGATGCCGAACTATTCATTTGCGAAGGCGATTCCGCCGGCGGGTCCAGCAAACAGGCGCGGGATCGTAAAACACAGGCGATTCTCCCTATCCGCGGGAAAATTCTGAACGTAGAAACCGCGACTTTGGGGAAAGCCCTGGCCAATAACGAAATCCAGAATATTGTTTCCGCCGTGGGGGCCGGAATTGAGCCTAAATTCGATTACAGCAAACTGCGTTACGGCAAGATCATCATCATGACCGATGCCGATGTCGACGGCGCCCACATTTGCACCCTGCTTTTGACATTCTTCTACCGCTACATGCCGGAATTGATTCGTAGAGGTCATCTTTTCATTGCCCAGCCGCCTTTATACCGGATCGACGCCGGCAAAAAGCTGTTCTATGCCATCGACGACAAGGAAAAAGACGGGATCATTCAAAAACTGAATGGATCCTCCTACGAAATCGGACGGTTCAAAGGCCTTGGCGAAATGCCGCCCTCGGATTTGAAGGAAACCACCAT
>JAJDBE010000234.1 GCA_029261515.1 Nitrospinaceae bacterium
TTTTCCGGTTTCTGACCAAGCCCTGCGCACCAGAAGATTTTGGCAAAATCCTGAGCGCCGGAATAGAGCACCATCGGTTAATCACCGCCGAACGGGAACTATTAGAAAAAACCTTGAACGGAAGCATCTCTCTGCTGACCGAAATTCTTTCTTTATTTCACCCCGATTTATTTGGACGGTCCACTCACATTCGCGACTTGATTCGGGAAATAGCCCAATCCCTGAATCTGCCCTCCTCTTGGGAAATTGAGGTCGCCTGCATGCTTTCCCAGATTGGTTACCTCGGCCTGCCTCCGGATATTTTGGTGAAAGCAAAAAACGCAGATGATCTTTCCAACGAAGAAGAAGAACTTCTTACTCTGGTACCAGAGATCGGAGGGCACCTGTTGATCAATATTCCGCGCTTGACGGTTGTTTCAAAGATAGTTCTTTATCAAAACAAACTTTTTAACGGCGCCGGTTTCCCAGACAATTCGGTCAAAGGTTCTGAAATACCGTTTGGGTCAAGAATTTTAAAAGTAGTGTCCGATCTCGTCGAACTGGAGGAGGGAGGACTTACCCGGAACCAGGCCGTCAAAAAACTTCAGGAGCGGGAAGGGTGGTACGACCCACAGGTGATCAATAAAATTTCCGCCATCCTAATGGACAAAGACGAAAAAGAAACCACTCCTGAAAAAAATATTATTTCTGTTATGGTGAGAGATCTTAAACAGGGCGACATCACAAAGTCGGAAATCAGGACTTTGGATGGAACATCTCTGTTAAAATCGGGCCAGCAAGTCACATCCGTTCAATTGGAACGCATCAAAGGTTGCGCCAGACTCCGAACAGTTGTCGAGCCTATCCAGGTGGAGAGACCTTTAGCTCTGGTTGAGAGTGTTCCGGTTTAGACTCAATAGAATCAGAAAAACGCCCCGTAAAACAGTAACTCAAGATTCCCGGGTTTTCTGAATGAGAGCCACGGCATAGGCGGCCATACCTTCCTGCCGCCCGATGTACCCCAGTTTTTCGGTGGTGGTGGCTTTGATGTTGATTTGATCGGGTTCGATGGCAAGGGTGGAGGCGATGTTTTGCTTCATTGCTTCGATAAAAGGGCTGATCTTCGGCTTCTCTGCAGCGATGACCGAATCGATGTTGGCGATCTCAAATCCGCGTTCTTCGCACAATTTCCCCACCTGCTGTAAAAGCACGAGACTCGATGCGTCTTTCCATTTGGGATCGGTATTGGGATAATTCTTGCCGATGTCGCCGCAACCTGCGGCCCCTAACAGGGCGTCGGCGATGGCGTGCAGGAGCGCGTCGGCATCGGAATGTCCTTCGAGCCCCAGCGGATGCGGAATCTCCACGCCGCCCAGAATCAGCTTTCTGCCTTGAACCAGACGGTGAACATCGTATCCATTGCCAATTCGGAACATAACAAAAATTAGAGTTTAGCGAATGCGGGGGGTTTCAAAATGGCAAGACTCGATCGGAATCAATGCACGACGGTGATCAGTTTGCGCGCTTCTTCCCTGGCCCAGCGATCGGCTTCCAACACGTCCGTAAGACAGGTCACAGGACAGCATTTGTGGTTGTTCATCGCCATGCGAATGATCTCGGAAATATCTTTAAAGGGAATCAACTCGTCGAGAAACGCCTGCACCGCGATTTCATTGGCGGCGTTCAAAACCGCAGGCATCGTCTGCCCGGCTTCCATCGCATCGATCGCCAGTTGCAGGCAGGGAAACTTCAAGTAGTCCGGTGGCTCGAACGTCAACTGCGCCATTTGTGATAGATCCAGAGACGGCAATTCGGTATTCAGACGGTCGGGATAGGAAAGCGCATACGCGATGGGAACCCGCATGTCCGGAATGCCCATTTGAGCCATAATGGAAGTGTCGACAAATTCGATCATCGAATGGATGATGCTCTGGGCGTGAACGATGATATCCACGGGCACCTCCTGCCCGAACAGCCATTTGGCTTCGATGTATTCCAGCCCCTTGTTCATCATGGTGGCAGAATCAATGGTGATCTTGCTGCCCATCGACCAGTTGGGATGCTTGAGCGCCTGCGCCACGGTGACATGCTCCATCTGCTCCCGCGTGAAGGTGCGAAACGGTCCCCCGGAAGCGGTGAGAATGATGCGTTTGATCTGTTCTCTTTTTTCGCCATTCAGGGCTTGAAAGATGGCGCTGTGTTCACTGTCAATAGGAATGATGGCGGTTTTATCCGCTGCGGCTTTCAACATCAGTTCGCCGGCAATCACCAGCGTTTCCTTGTTGGCGAGAGCCAGACTCTTTCCCGCCTGCACCGCCGCCAGCGCCGGAACCAGTCCCGCACTGCCGACAATGCCGGAAACCACAAGATCCGTATCCGGCCAGGTCGCCACTTTTACGGTTCCCTCTTCGCCGGAATGAATAGCCACATCCAGGCCATTCAGCCTCTCTCTTAAAGTCCTAATTTTGGACTGATCGAAGATGGAGACCACCTTGGGCTGGAATTTCTTGACCTGGCGGACAAACAGATCCAGGTTGCTGCCGGCAGAAAGACCACAGACTTCAAATCGTTCCGGACTCCGCTCGATGACATCAAGCGTGTTGACACCAATAGAACCGGTCGACCCCAGAAGGGAAATTCGTTTCATACGCTCTATTCTATTCGAAGGCTTAATTTGGGATGCAACTTGAGAAAGCAGACTGATAATTCGCCACGAATCCAGGGAAAGAGAAGCTAAACAAAAACCAATTGATAGTAAATATATAAGGCCGGGCCTGCAAACAGCAAGCTGTCGATACGGTCCAGCACTCCTCCATGCCCCGGAATCAGTCCGCTGGAATCTTTGACTCCGGTGTTGCGTTTCAATAAAGATTCAGCCAAGTCGCCGAATTGTCCGATAGTACCGCAAATGAGAGTAACAAGCAAACCATGGAACAGGGAAACCCCCTCGAGAAACCAAAATAAGGCAATCAATCCCCCCGCCAGACTGCCCAAAAGACCGAATATCGCGCCTTCTATGGTCTTATTCGGGCTAATCGCAGGGGCCAGGGGCCTAGCCCCAAATTTTCTGCCGCCGTAGTAGGCAGCGGTGTCCCCCAGCCAGATGACCAGGAACAAAAACAGCAGCCAATGCCTCCCCTCCTGCAATCGGTGGATCAGCAAAAAATATCCGGAAAGACCTGCAACGTAGAGAACACCCAGAAGTGTGTAGGAGATTTGATCGAGAGCCACCTTCACATTTTTTTCTTTGACCATCCAGGCGAACGTCAGCGCCAGAAACGCAAGGCCGCCCCACTCGAGAAAATAGCCCTCGTCGAGTTGAAAACAAAGAAGCAGCAGCAGCCCTAAAATACCGCCGACGATGGGAAATCCTTCCACCCCGACGCGGTCGATCATGGAAAAATATTCGTAAAGCCCCGTAAGCGCAAGTCCGGCCACCAGCGCGAAAAACAGCCAGGACGATCCGTAAAAAACAATTCCCAATACGATGGGAATGAATAGGACTCCGCTTAAAACACGCGCCAAGAGGATTTCCTTTTCATGCTAGAAGTAAGAGTGAGGAGGCAGGTTCGCCGATAAAAAATCTAACTCCATGTCGGCGATAATATTAAACGATTCAATTGTAAAGTTGCAACTCGCGGTCGATGCAGAGACCAAAAAAATTTTCATGCAGTCATCAAGCCTTGACGATCTGCTCCTGGATCATGCCGAATCTGCGTTCCCGCTTTTGGTAATCGATGATGGCTTTCAACAAATCGTCCTCGGAAAAGTCCGGCCATAAAACCGAAGTGTAATGCAGTTCGGTGTAGGCGATTTGATAAAGAAGAAAGTTACTGATCCTCAGCTCGCCGCTGGTTCGAATCAGAAGATCAGGGTCGGGAAGCGGGTGAGAATACAGAAATGTCGAAAACAAATGCGAATCGATCTCCTCGATTTCAAGATACCCGGACTTGACCTTTTCCGCGATTTTTCTGACCGCGTCGAGAATTTCCCGGCGTCCGCCATAACTCAAAGCCAAAGTCAAAACCATGCCGTCGTTATCGCGCGTGACTTCCTCCGCATTGCGGATGATCTCTTGAATGTTTTCGGCGAGGTCTTCAATCCGCCCGATGGTATTAAAACGGATGTTTTCCTCCTGCATCCGCTTTAGTTCCTTCTTCAAATAGAAATCGAGGATTTTCATCAGAGCACCGATTTCCGTTGGCGGGCGGTTCCAGTTTTCGCCTGAAAAGGCGTATAATGTCAGCGCTTCGATATTGAGTTTCCGGCACAGGGTGACGATGCGGTCCACCGCTTTGACTCCCTCCCGGTGGCCTTCCACCCTGGGGCGGAAATTTTTCTTCGCCCAGCGGCCATTTCCGTCCATGATGATGGCGATGTGCCGGGGCAACCGGGCGGGATCGATCTGGCCTTGCAAACTAGGATCGGTCAAGAACGCGTCTCCTGAAAAAACGATCGGGGGTCGGTGGCTGGTAAGCGTATGGATGGACTGAGCCACTTTAAATCAAAATAGTTTCTAGAACAGGAACTAAACCTCCAAAATATCTTTCTCTTTTGCCTGTGCAATTTTATCCACATCCGCAATATGCTTGTCGGTGATTTTCTGCATCCGCTCAATCAACTTATGGCTTTCGTCTTCTGAGATTTCATGCTTTTTCTCGGCGGTTTTCACTTTATCGTTAAAATCCCGGCGGATATTGCGAATCGCCACCCGGCCTTCTTCCGCATCTTTTTTGACCAGCTTCCCCAGCTGCTGACGCCGTTCCTGGGTCAAAGGCGGGATTGCGAGGCGCACCAGTTTGCCATCGTTGGTCGGGTTCAAACCCAGATCGGACGTTTGCACCGCTTTTTCGATATCTTTAAGGATAGAAGCGTCCCACGGCTGGATGGTGAGAGTGCTGCTATCGGGAACCCCAAGCGTCGCCACCTGACTGAGCGGTGTTGGCGTACCGTAATAATCGAGTTTGATTCCCTCGAGAATCGCCAGAGACGCCCGCCCGGTTCTCAGCTTGGCAAGCTCCGTGCGCAGGTGAGCCAGGGAATAACCCATCTTGGTTTCGCATTCCTTTAATAAAGCTTCCATCATGACTCCGCTCCCACCGTCGTCCCTATGTTTTCACCTAAAAGAACCCGCTTGATGCTGCTTTTCTGCCGCACGTTGAAAATAACCATGGGCAGTTTATTGTCCATGCAAAGCGACACGGAAGTGGAGTCCATCACCTTCAGGCCTTTTTGCAGAACCTCCAGATAGGACAACCGGGCGAACTTGGTCGCCGTTTCATCTTTCATGGGATCGGACGTGTACACGCCGTCCACTTTCGTGGCCTTAAATATAACTTCTGCGCCGATCTCCATCGCCCGGAGGGAAGCGGCGGTATCCGTGGTGAAATAAGGGTTGCCGGTGCCGCCGGCAAAAATGATAACCCGGCCCTTTTCCAAATGCCGGATCGCCCGGCGGCGCACGTAAGGTTCAGCCAGTTGATGAATCTCGATCGCCGTTTGCACGCGGGTGGAGATGCCTCGCGTTTCCAGAGCATGTTGCAAGGCCAATGAGTTGATCACCGTGGCCAGCATGCCCATGTAATCCGCGGTCACCCGCTCCATTCCCAGGCTGCTGGCGGTGGCGCCGCGAAAAATGTTGCCGCCGCCGATGACGATGGCGATTTCCACGCCCAGACTTTTCGCCTGGTGAATTTCCTCGGCAATATTCTGCAGAGCGCCTTGGTCGATGCCGAAACCTCCGTCCTCAGCCGCAAGACTCTCGCCTCCCAGTTTCAGAAGAACCCGTTTATAAATCGATTTGCCTGCGGAATGATCGTCCATAGTTATTTGGAAATCTCGAATCGGGCGAATTCTCCCACCGTGATATTTTCACCGAGCAGCGCGATTTTTTGTTTGATCAGCTCTTCGATGGTCAAACTCGTGTCCTTGATGAAAGGCTGGTCGAGAAGACAGTGCTCCTCATAAAATTTGTCCATCTTGCCTTCGACGATTTTATCGATAATTTTTTCCGGCTTGCCGGATTCCCTGGCCTGATGCGCAAAGATCTCCCGCTCCTTGTCCATGTCTTCGGCAGTGACCTCGTCGCGGGAAACATAGCGCGTCTTGGCCGCGGCGATATGCATGCAGATATCCTTGATCAACTCCTGAAAGTCAGGTGTGTTCGCGACAAAGTCGGTTTCACAGTGAAGCTGAAGCATGACGCCGATCTTGCTTCCAGGATGAATATAGGTTCCGATCGCGCCGTCGCCGGCTTCTCTGCCTGATTTTTTCCCGGCCTTGGCCAACCCTTTTTTTCTAAGGTTGGTGATCGCCTCATCCACATCCCCATTGGTTTCTTTGAGGGCGCCTTTACACTCCATAATACCCGCGCCGGACTTCGTGCGCAGTTCCTTGACCATTGCCGCCGTAATTTCCATCCTTGTCAAACTCCTTGTCGCTCAATAAATAAAACTAGTTTTTAATTTCTAACAGACCATTTCACTCAAAACCTCCCCACGGCATTGATCTCCTTCACCAATGCCGAAAAAAATAAAAGGCAGTCTTGGGGAAAATTGAAGATTACCAAATCATTCGAATCGATTGGCTAAAACGCGCAAACAGCCGATCGAATAATAGCAGGGTCAGGCAGGGACAGCAGCCTCACTGTCGTCGCTTAAAATTTCAACTTTTGTCTTTGTCGCCATCGACCGCTTCAACCGGTTCAGCCGCCGCGGCAACTTCTACAGGTTCTTCGGCACTCTGTTCATCATCCTTCTTCAATGCCTGGCTGACCTGCTGTTCTTCCATCCACACATCGGCAATCCTGCTGGTGAACAATTTGATGGAACGAATGGCATCGTCATTTCCAGGAATGGGGAAGTCGATTCCATCGGGATCGCAGTTGGTGTCCACAAGGGCTAAAATTGTGATTCCCAGTTTTCTGGCTTCTGCCAGGGCAATTTTTTCCTTGCGCGTGTCGATAATAAAAATGACATCGGGAATCTGTTTCATGCTTTTGATGCCGCGGAAGAACTTGTTCAACTTCTCAATCTCTTTTCGCTTCTTGAGCGCTTCTTTTTTATGCAGACGCTCGAACTCTCCCTCTTCTTCCATCTTTTCGAGGGCAAGCAGGCGTTCAATACTTTTTCGGATGGTGGTGAAGTTGGTGAGCGTGCCGCCCAGCCAGCGTTGATTGATGTAGAACATGCCGCAACGCAGGGCTTCCTGCGCAATGAGTTCCTGGGCCTGTTTTTTGGTGGCCACAAACAACACTTTTTTACCCGACCGGGCGATATCGCGAACGTACTTTTCCGCTTCGCGGTACTTCTTCAGGGTTTTTTGCAGATCCACGATATGGATGCCGTTGCGGGCGCCGTAGATAAACTTTTTCATCTTGGGGTTCCATCGGGTGGTCTGATGACCGAAATGGACCCCCGCTTCCAACAGGGTTTTCATTGAAATTTCTGGCATTTAGCACTCCTTCAGTTGGTTAAACCACCGCTGCCATCCTCTCAAACCAGGAACCTAGAGGCCACCTCCGGCTCGATCCGGCAACGTGAGAATTTAAGATTTTATTGGAAATCGTACTCTTTGGAGGGGTAGATTAACACACTGTTTTTTACGTGACAAGCAATAAACCGGGCATTGGAGAGCCCTGATTCTATCTTCCCAGGCTGATGCCGATGGCCTCGGCGCATTGGATCAGTTGCGAGGTGGGGGGAACCTTGCGGACGATGCCCGCCAGCGACTTTAAAGGCACCAGAGCCACCTCCGGGGTTTTCAAAGCCACCATATGACCGAATTCCCCTTGGGCGGCAGACTCGACCGCATGCGTCCCAAGGCGTGTGCCAAGCACCCGGTCGAAGCAATTCGGCGTTCCGCCTCTTTGGGTATGACCCAAAACGGTACAGCGCACTTCGAGGTCGATCTGTTCACTGATCTTGCCGGCCAGATAATTTCCCACGCCGCCGTATTGCACCACGCCCTGTAAGCGGGTGGAAGCGCTTTCCAGAGTGACCTCGGTTCCGTCCCTCTCTTTGGCGCCTTCGGCCACCACAATCACACTGTAGGGGTGGCCCCCCGCTTCTCTTAACTTGATTTTTTCCAATACCTTATCCGCATTGTAGGGGATTTCCGGGATCAGAATAATATGCGCCCCGCCGGCGATGCCGGATTCCAGAGCGATCCAGCCGGCACTGCGGCCCATCACTTCCAGAATCATGACCCGCTGATGACTCCGGCCCGTCGTCTGCAAGCGGTCCAGCGCATCGCACGCCACCTGCACGGCAGTTTGAAACCCGAACGTGTAATCGGTCCCTTCCAGATCGTTATCGATGGTTTTGGGGATGCCAATGACGGGAATTCCAAGCTCAAACAGTTTATAGGCAATCTGCAGGGTGCCGTCGCCCCCCACCACAAACAGGCAATCAAGCCCCAACTTTCTAAAGTTGTCTAAGGCTTTCTCGGAATAATCGTGCTCCTGAATGCGGCCAGTCTCATCTATCTCTCTGTAAGAAAAAGGATTACCTTTATTCGTGGTGCCGAGGATGGTGCCGCCAAGCGGCAGAATATCGCGCGTGTTCTGGGTGGTCAATTCCTGAGTGCGGTTGAAGATCAATCCGTCGAAGCCCTGCTCGATACCGATGACCTTTGCTCCATGTTGAATGATGGCCGTGCGGGTGACGCCGCGAATCACCGCATTCAGTCCGGAGCAGTCTCCGCCTCCGGTCAATATGCCAATACGTTTGAGAGCCATGAAGTTTCAGGAGGGTTGTGAAGGTTTGCAAAATTTACTTGCGCCGGCAAAACCCCGTCAGATTTTCTCGCCATCGACCGAGGTGGCCACAAGATCATAATCGGTCGCTCCGGTGATGCGCATGAGAAGAATCTGCCCGGGCTCCACATCACTTTCCTCGATGATGACCTGGCCGTCGATTTCCGGCGCCTGAGTGGGCAGGCGTCCCGTCACCAGGAAACCTTCCTCCGCGTCCAGACCTTCGATAAGAACAGGATGCACCTCGCCAATGCGGGATTGGTTGCGGCGGCGGCAAATATCACGCTGCAGCGCCATCAATTCGGCTTTGCGTTCTTCCTTGACTGCCTCTGGCACATCGTCGGGATATTGGTGCGCGGTGGTGCCTTCTTCATGCGAGTAAGTGAATATGCCCACATGGTCAAACTGGATTTCCTGCAGAAAATCTTTCATGTGGTTGAAATGCGCCTCGGTCTCACCTGGAAATCCGGTGATGAACGTGGTGCGAAGCGCGACGCCGGGAATCTTCTCGCGGATTTCATTCAGCATGGCGCGCACACCCTGCTCCCGCTCCTGGCGTTTCATTTTCGCCAGCATTTCATCGTGCGTGTGTTGCAGCGGCACGTCTATATAACTACAGATTTTTTCCTCCGCCGCGATCAAATCAATCAGGTCCGACTTGATAAAAGTCGGATAGCAGTAAAACAATCGAATCCACTCGATGCCATCGACTTTAACCAGCGCTTTCAATAGTCGGGTCAAACCGTCTTTCATTCTTAGATCAAAGCCATACATGGTGGTGTCCTGAGACACCAGATTCAACTCCTTCACTCCCTTCGCCGCCAACTGCCTGGCTTCCATAACCAGAGCATCCAACTCAAAACTACGGAAGTTGCCGCGCATTTTGGGAATGATGCAAAAGGCACAGCGGTTGGAACAGCCTTCGCCGATCTTCAAATAGGCGGAATAAAAAGGCGTGGTCAAAATCCGTTCAGCGTAAGGCGCAAAGTATTCTGCAGGCGAGGGCACCTGGTTGCGCCCCTTGGCCTCGCCATTGGCAGGATGGGACCCGTCTAAAACTTCTTTGAGCTTGGGATACTGGTTGACGCCAAAAAGATGGTCGATCTCTGGGATCTCTCTCAGCAAATCTTCGCTGTAGCGTTCGGAGAGGCAACCGGTCACGATCAACTTGCGGCAGTTTCCATCCAGCTTCAACTGCGCCATTTCCAGAATGGCGTCGACGGATTCCTTTTTCGCCGATTCAATGAACCCGCAGGTGTTAACGATCAACACTTCCGCCTCTTCCTGATGCGGGGTGATCTCATAACCCTGTGTCGTCAGGTCGCCCAGAAGGTATTCCGTGTCCACCGAATTTTTTGGGCACCCCAGGCTGACCACGCCGATTTTTTTCATACAACCACTCATCTTGAATATTTTTTGAAGAGAAATCCATTTTGCGGCAACGCACCCATCACGCTTTGGACTCCTGCAATTTCTTTTCCATTCGGCGCACCAGTTCGTCATACCCCTTCTTGCCGATCACGCTGTAAAACTGGTTGCGCAAATTGTTGCGCATGCTGACGCCGTCGAGATGCACATCCACCACTTTCCATGTCTGCGAATTTTGTTTGAGGAAAAAATCGATGCCGATCTCGCCTTCCTCATTGTGTATCACTGTGACCGGGACCAGCGCCGTGGACTTATCCATTTCTGTTTCGGCAAACTCGATTTTAAGATCGGCGAAAAATTTCCCCGAATTGGGAAACGCTACATAGACAAACAATTCACTCAACAATTTAGAGAATTGCTCCTTTTCCGGGTCGGTCCGCTTTTCCCAGTATTTCTCCAGCGTCTTGCGGCTGAGTTCTTTAAGGTCAAGATAGGCCAGCGCCCGGTCGGAGCGCTTGCGGTTTTCCTGTTGTTGCTCTGGGGAGAGCTTGTCGTCAGCCTTAATTTCCTTGATGGTGTCCAGCAATTCCTTGACCCTGTCTTTCGGAGAGGCGCTATCGGCAAAGACCGCATGAGCCGCAAATATCCCAAGAAAGAGTACCCACAGGAAAATCGATTGTCTGAAGCGGATCATATTTATGATAAGTTTAAATAGCAGGGTGTTTCCATTGGGTTGACCTCAATCGAGATCATTTCCCGACCCAAACCGGTGAGAATACAGTTCTCCGGCTAATTTCTGGAGTCATCAGCCAAAACAGATTAACACTCCACCCCCTCTCTTGAGAAGGGGTAATCTAAAATCATGAGACGACGGCTTTTTCTGACATGGGTTCTGGTTTTAATGACGGCGATTACTGCCAAGGCCGCGCCTTTGGTTTCTCCGGAGACGATCGACACGCACTATAAATCCACCGGAAACTCAAAAGCAGGCCTGCTGGAGTCCGAAACCATGCTATTAGATGCCCTCAAGCAGTCGGAGCCTTCCGATGCCTTGTCCTGGCGGCTGGCAAGAACTTATTATGCCCTTGGCAAGCAATCGGAAGGGGAAACGGGCAAACGGTATTTCAATCTGTGCATTGAAAATGCCGAGCGCACCATCGAGCTGAATGCCGAATCCGCATGGGGATTTTTCTTTCGCGCCATTTGCCGGGGCAAGCAGGGGCAAATACAAGGCGTCTTTCGCAGCTTGTCTTTGATAAAGCCCATCAGGCAGGATTTGACCACAGCCGCTGAACTCGACCCATCGGTCGACCACGGCGGTCCGCACCGGGCCTTGGGGAAAATGTACCTGGACGTTCCGGGAGTTCTGGGGGGAAATTTGCATAAATCGATCGATCATTTGAAAATGGCCCTGCTATACGGACCCTTGCATGAAGAAAACCTCCTGTTTCTGGCACAGGCTTTTTATGAGGACGGCGACTACATCGCCACCCAAAAATCATTGACCACCCTTTTAGAAATCACTAAAGACTCAAAAGACGATCCCGAAATTCAAACCATTCGCCGCCAGGCCCAGGAACTCATGATACAAACTCTGGCCTGGATCGAATCGCAAGCCGCCGATGCTCAAAGAAATCAAAATTAGCAACTTCGCCATCATCGAAAACCTGAGAATCGAGTTTCGCGCCGGACTCAACGTAATGACTGGCGAAACCGGAGCCGGCAAATCGATCCTGATCGACGCGCTCAATCTGATTCTGGGAGGCCGCGCCGATACGGATTTCATTCGCTCGGGCCAGACCTCGGCCACTGTAGAAGCGGTGTTTCAAACCGGCGATGCGGAAATTCTCGACCAAATCCGGCAATTGGAAATCGACTCCGAAGCCGGAGAATTGATTATCAAACGCACACTCTCCAACACAGGAAAAAACCGCTGCCTGTTAAACGACAGCACCATCACCGTAGCCACCCTGCAAAAAATCTGCAATCGCCTGGTGGATATTCACGGTCAGCACGACCATCAGGCACTGCTGCGTCCTGAAACCCATCTCGACCTGCTCGATCGCTATGGAAAAACTCTGGAGGACAGGCAGACCTTCGGCAATCACTTTTCAGACTATCAAACCGGTCTCAAACAACTTGCCGCAATGCAGGCTCAGGAAAAGAACAAAAAAGAACGGGAAGAGCTGTTGCGGTTTCAATTGCAAGAGATCGACGCGGCCAATCTTTCCTCACCAGAGGAGGAAGAACTAAAAATAGAAAAACACAAATTGCGGCATGCTGAAAAACTGCATCAATCCATTGAAAGCACTCTCAACCAATTGACCGAAGTCGAGGGTTCCGCACTGGAACAACTGGGCTGGGCCAACAAGGAACTGGCATCGCTTTGCGACATCGACCCGGAACTTAAAAAACCCGCCGGGCGGGCGGAAACGGCCTATTTCGAGATCGAAGAGCTGGTGGAGGAGTTGCGCGGTTATCTGAGATCCATCGAGTTCAACCCTTCGCGCCTGGAAGAAATCGAGGACCGCCTGGCGGAAATCAACGGACTGAAACGCAAATACGGTGTCGACATCCCCGCTCTTCTGGAAAAAAGGGATGCGATGGCGGTTGAGCTGGACTCTTTAAGTTCCAATCAGGAAAAAATGCAGGAGTTGCAAAACGAAATCCAACGCCAGGAAAAAGGGTTGCAAGAAGAAGCCGGGGCTTTAGCGGAAAAACGCGAGAAAACCGCGAAACTAATCAAAAAAAGTGTCGAGAAAGAATTGCGCGATTTAAATATGGCGCAGGTGCAGTTCGGCGTGCGGTTCGATTACGATCCCGACCCACACGGGTTTGCCCGGTTCCGGGGCAATACCGTCAAGCTTTATCCGACTGGAATCGGCACCCTCGAATTTCTGTTTTCCCCCAATCCTGGCGAAGAATTACGGCCCATGGTCAAAATCGCCTCAGGTGGAGAACTTTCGCGTGTGATGCTGGCCTTGAAATCCATACTCAACAAACAGGACCCGGTGGCGGTCATGGTTTTCGATGAAGTCGACACGGGCATCGGCGGCAAAGTGGCGGAACAGGTGGGAAAGAAACTCAAAAAAGTCGCCGCGGAAAAACAGGTGTTCTGCATCACCCATCTGCCGCAAATCGCCGGCATGGCTTCGGCCCATTATCTGGTGCAAAAAACGGTAACAGGCAACCGCACCCATTCCAGCATCCGCGAACTTGGCTACGATGAGCGGGTGGAAGAGATCGCCCGCATGTCCGGCGGCGCCACAATCACTCCCGCCACGTTGAAACACGCCGAGGAAATGATTAAATCCGCAAAATAACCTGCACGCGTCCTGCGGATTTCCGCCAAGATCAGCCCTTATTATTACCCGCGGCCTGATTGGCCACTTTTTCCGCGGCTTTTTTGGCAGCTTCCGGATCGCCCAGATAATAATGAGTAAGGGGTTTTAGCGCGTCATCCAGCTCGTAAACCAGGGGAATGCCGGTGGGAATATTCAAGTCGACGATTTTTTCCTCGCTGATGTCGTCCAGATGCTTGACTAAAGCTCGTAAGCTATTGCCGTGGGCGCAGATCAACACCTTTTTCTTCTGCTGCAAGACAGGAACGATCTCCTCGAACCAATAAGGCAGGAAACGTTTGACTGTATCGTTGAGCGCTTCGGTGCGTGGCAGGTCCTCTTTCGCAAGGCCTGCATAGCGGGGATCTTTGTCGGGCAGACGCTCATCCCCTTCCGCAAGCGGCGGCGGCGGTATCGAGTAACTGCGTCGCCAGATCAGCACCTGGTCGGCTCCGTGTTTGGCGGCGGTTTCTGCTTTGTTCAGCCCCTGCAGGCCGCCGTAATGACGCTCGTTCAAACGCCAGGAGCGGATCACCGGAATCCACATCAGGTCCATGTCATCCAGCACCAGCCACAAGGTGCGGATGGCGCGTTTCAGCACCGAGGTGAAAGCCATGTCAAACACATATCCCTCTTCCCGCAATAATCTTCCGGCCTCACGCGCTTCCTGCTGTCCCTGTGGAGTCAGGTCCACATCCGTCCAGCCGGTGAAACGATTGTCCAGGTTCCATTGGCTTTGACCGTGCCGCAGTAAAACCAGTTTCAGCATGATTCAGAATCTCCTCAATAATCGCCCTTGTTACAGAAACAAGCGGTTTATGAACCCTTTTGACGCTCCGGCCTATTTAAACATAATTAGCGGAGTGCAATGAGACAAAATTTCGATAAAGAAAATCCTGATTTTGCCGAATAGAAGCAGATCAACCACTTCAAAAAACCCACAACTTATTGACTTTTAACGGTTTATTTTTTACTCTAAGGTGTGGGGTATTTTGGGAAACTTTAGTCAATCAAAAGAAATCACTATGGACTCCATTGCAAACTATTACCGCGAAATCAATCGTGGGTTCCTGAATAAAGCCTGGCGCCAAGGACCGACAATCGGTTTTGAACTGTACTACAAAAGCCAAAATGGTGGTGTGGAGCCCAAGTTTTTAAAGTTTGCCGATTATGAACCCGAGACCCGGGAAAAAATCTGGACCCTTCTGGAAACAGACGGTCACGAGAGATTGTACATTCACGAAAACGATCTCATCGCATACTACGAAAAATTTTTGATCGCCAACCTGGTCCAAAGCCTGGAAGACGAAGAACCGTTTCAAAAGGTATTAAAAGATGCCTACCAGGTCGCCCGAATGCTGCTCAATGAGTATTTTGACAACATCGGTTCTACCCGCATTCTCAGGAGTCTGGACGACGTGGTCGATATCATGATCGTTTGCATCCTGCAAGGGAAACTGGAACCCGCGGATATCTTTCAAATCACCGAAAAAGACAAGAGCCACCCTTCGCATTGTGCCAATGCAGGTCTTTACAACATGTTTTTGGGGGTCAAACTCAATTTGAAATCCGACGATATCCAGCAACTGGGGCTGGGAGGGCTGCTCTACGATATCGGTAAAAAATCCATCCCTAAAAACGTGCTTGAGAAGCAGGGGAAACTTTCTCCGGAAGAGTGGCAATTCATACGCAAACACCCTTCCGCCGGAAGAAAGGTGTTGAACGACATGAAATGTTACAGCCCAGCTATTTTAAAAATGGCCGGCGAACATCATGAAAAATTCGATGGATCGGGGTATCCCCTGGGGTTGGCAGGTGAAAAAATTTCATTGTTCGCCCGAGTGACCGCAATTTCCGACGTCTTTAACGCCCTGGTGTGTAACCGCTCTCACCATGAAGCCCGAACGGCTTTTGGCGCCCTAATGGAAATGAAAGAAAAAATGCCCGGCCACTTCGACCCGAAAATCTTGCTCAGTTTTATCAAGGCGTTCGTACCCGCAAAGAAGTGACCTCTCAGGCCCTATTCCGGCGGCAACCCCACCCTTCCTCATTCAAAACAGTCTTGAAACGCAAACAATTTCTTCTATGGTAAGATAGTCTGTCCCATTTAATTGCATGCGAGAGCCGATATGTTCATCGACGTGGAACCCAATCCCAACACCGAAGCCAGTTTCAATATGATCTACCGGGATGTGTCTTCCCCGCGCGAGGTATTCTGCGTCAAATACCTTCTGGGCACGGAAGAACAACCGGTCCAGATCACCGGCTGGGATGTGCAAACAAATGCGCCCTGCCCGGCTTTCGCCTGCCAGGTGGAGGAATCAGGCGATGGCGTGGCGTTGCTGATTTATGGCGGCTCCGGCGGCATCCGCATGAAACCGCTGGAGGACGAATCGCCCTGGGACGTACACTCGCCGCACCAGTGGGGTCAGTCGCATCTGGTCTATCCCGTCGACAGTTTCATCGTCTACCAGGATGAGATTTAAATGGAGGGCCGCAACAGCCGATGGAGAAATTCAACTGACAAGGCTGCCGATCGAAAAAGGGGAGGCTCTGCGAAGATACTGAGGGCACGGAACCCTTGTCCCACGGCGGATGGTCACCCCTTTGGGGATTTCTGCTCTTTGAAGGTTCGGGTGGTCCGCTCCTCCGGTTCACTCAACACCTGTTCGAGAATCAGTTGGCAGATTCGCGATACGCCGGGCGTGACCTCGATTGAAAACGCTCCCTGATTAAACATCTCCAGAGTGATGATTCCCAATCCGGTTCCGCAATGAATCGTTGGCGCCGTGATATGGACGGACAGGCCCAAACGGGCAAGACTGCTTTTCCCCTCGATCCGGGCGGCCAACCGGGATCGGGAAGGAAGCTCAATCTTCTCAAAAGTCGAGGCAAGGTAAACCGTGTGCGGTTGGATCAGATAGGTTCCTGAAGCTTCCCTGGCTACTTCCACCAGAAATCGCTCTGACAACTCTTTATAGTTGAACTGCCCCACGCTGACCCTGAATCCCGTTCTCTGAATCAATTCTTCATCCCAGCTCCATAAGGATTCGCCCATTCGCAAATCGATCGAGGTGCTGTCCATCTGGATTTCTTCGGGTAAGGGATCAATCACCAAGGCACCTTTTTGCAAAGCCTTGCGAATGTCCACATTGCTCAATATCATGGTTGCACCTGCCGGTAAATGTCTTCCTCACCAATCGACTCGCCCCGGTCTTTTTGAACGCAGTGGATCAAAAACTCGCGATTGCCCTTTTGCCCGAAAATCGGCGACGCTGTGAGTCCGCAAAGAACCAAACCGTGTTCTTTGACGAAGGTGTGTAAAGCGAGCAATACCTTGAGGTGCTTGGCGGGGTCCTTGATGATTCCCTTATGCTCGACTTCGTCCTTTCCCACTTCAAACTGCGGCTTGACCAGAGCGATCAAATCGCCTTCGGGTTTCAGCACTTTTAAAACGGCGGGAATCACCAGCTTTAAGGAAATGAAAGAAACGTCGATCACCGCAAGGTCCACCGCTTCGCCAAAATCCGCAGGCTTGAGAGTGCGCACGTTTTTGCGGTCGAGACAGACCACTCTTGCGTCCTGCTTGAGTTTCCAGTCGAGCTGACCGTAACCCACATCCACGGCGAACACTTTTTTCGCGCCGTGTTGCAGCAGGCAGTCGGTGAACCCGCCAGCGGACGCGCCGATATCGGCGGCGATCTTTGCTTCAGGAGAGAAGCCGAAAACTTTAAGAGCGTGGTCGAGCTTCACGCCGCCACGGCTGACGTAAGGGTGCAGGTCTTCAACGATATGGAGCGGACTGTCTTCCGCTACCAAGCGTCCGGGCTTGTCCGCCACCTGATCGCCCAAACGGACTTTACCGGCCAGAATCAACGCCTGCGCCCGCTCCCTGGAGGAGACGAGTTTTTTTTTACCAGCAACTGGTCGAGACGGATTTTGTCACTCTTGTTTGGCATCGTCTTCGTCTTCAACGGGAAACAGTTCGGCGACCAGTTCGCCTTTCTGGTCCTTGGTGAGTTTTTCTATTTTGGCTTCGGCTTCGCCAAGTTTTTTGGAACACAAGCGCGACATTTTGATCCCTTCCTCGAAAATTTCCAGCGACTTGTCGATGTCCAGTTCGCCTTTCTCCAGTTCCTCGACAATGTGTTCCAGCCTCTGCATCGCCTTTTCAAATTTTATTTCCGCCATGATTCACCTGTATGAAAGTTTCTTAATAAAACCATAACCTATTCTGAGATTTTGTCCACCGTACAGTCGAGGCGGCCTTTGGCCAAACGAACTTCAACGGCATCCCCCGGCTGCACATCGCGGCTTGATCTTAACGCTTTGCCTTTAACAGTGGAGATGCTGTATCCCCGTTCCAGAACCGCCAGCGGACTGAAGGCGTTTAGATTTTTCAGCACACCGTCGAATCGCTTTCGTTCCAGCCGCACCAGCGTTTCGATTCTTTGCACCAGACGATGCGTAAGCGCCGCCTGTTTTTCCTGCAATCTCGGCAACGCCTTTTTAGGCGATGCATGAAATAGTTGTTCCGCCCGGCTTTTGAGCCGCTGTCCCTGAAACACCAATACCTTTTGCAACCCGCGCGCAAGGCGCGGATTCAATTCCTGAAGGCGTTCTTTCTGGCGCGCGGCGCTTTTTTGCGGCGAGGCCTGAAACAACCGCTCGGCACGATTTTGCAGACGTTGTTGTTGCAGTGTCAGCCACTGGTTGAGACCGCGCAGGAGACGGTGGTTCAACTCATCCAGCCTTTGTGCGCCAGGCGCTAAAATCTGCAACGGTGCGCGGAAAAACCGGCGGTCGATGAGCCGCCGCAAATGGGTCTGGTGATCCTGAATGAGCCGACGGACGGAAACCGTCATCTGGCGGGTCAACGCGGTCAACTGCCGGACGGTTTCGCTGAGCATGGGAACCGTAATTTCCGCCGCCGCCGAGGGCGTCGGTGCGCGAAAGTCCGCGACAAAATCAGCGATGGTGAAATCAATCTCGTGCCCGACCGCAGAGACTACGGGAATTTTAGAGGCGTGAATGGCACGCGCCACCACTTCCTCGTTGAACGCCCACAAGTCTTCAATCGAACCGCCGCCGCGCCCGACGATCAACACGTCGATGTCTTTGCAACGGTTCATCTCCTCGATGGCGTTGGCGATTTCCTGCGCCGAACCCTCTCCCTGCACTTTCACCGGATTGATCAAAACCGAGACTTTAGGGTTGCGCCTGCGGATGACGTGCAGAATATCGCGGATCGCCGCTCCCGTGGGAGAAGTGACCACCCCCACTTTCCAGGGAAATTCAGGCAAGGGTTTCTTGTGCGCCGCATCGAACAGCCCTTCCTTCGCCAGTTTTTCTTTCAGTTGCTCAAAGGCTTTTTGCAGAGCACCAAGGCCCACCGGCTCGACGGTCTCGACGACGATCTGGTATTCGCCGCGTGCGTCGTACACCGTCACCCTGCCGAACAGCACCACGTGGTCGCCGTCTTCCGGTTGATACTTGAGCCCGGCGCGGAAGTTCTTGAACAGCACACAGCGGATCTGCGCTTTTTCGTCCTTCAGCACGAAGTAGGCGTGCTTCGACGCCGCCACCCTGAGGTTGGAGATTTCCCCTTCCACCCAGACGGCATCGAACGCCGCTTCCAGAATGGCGCGCACATCCCGCGTCATCTCCGAGACGGAGTACACCCTCGGTTGATCTTCTTCGCTCCCGGCGGTGTGTAAAGAATGATCCAAGTTCAATTCCCGCAGTTAATTCTTAATCGCCCTGTAGTATGCCAGAACAGGTCGGGGATAAAAATCATTCTGAGTACGAGGTGAGATGGGTTGGGAATAAATATTTGATACTTATAAAGATATCAGGCAAGGGGGGAACTTGATAAACGTTATTTACAATTGTGAATAAAGTTTTTCTCCCCCTCACGTTTTTTCCGGGAAAAGCCTTTTACTTAATTCTTTAATCAAGAAGTAATAGGTAAACTCTAAAACAAGAAGGAGAAAACATACTAACAAATAAACCATATAAAAAAATTGCAAAGCAAACCATCAATATTCTACAAACCGACAGGAAGTATTCAGTTTTCAAATGAAAGGGTTGAACTTTATTATTTTTGATTTTTTCAAAAAGAAATATATTGATTACAAGAATACCTAATGTTATTAAAAAATTTAAAACTACTTCTTCGCCCCTAAAACCTCCTTTTTCATAAGAGATATTAAAAATCATGAGGAGATTGATGCAATAAAGAATTAGAAAAACACCTTTAAATCCTAGAATAAATTTCATAGGCAGAACTTGTCCGGAATTAATTTCTTAATTGAACTCGATAGGAACTAGGCGGTTTCTGTAACCACCAGCCTTCCTTATTCAGGAACTTTAACTGATGATGAGAACACCCGCGACTTTTTTTAGTATTGCACTATGAAACCATCTTCTTTGATTGTGGGCGGCAGTGGGTTTCTTGGGAGCCACCTGGCCAAGGCCCTGGTTTCACGCCATTTTAATGTCAGAGCCACGTTTCACTCCAATCCCACGGGAGTCCCTTCATCTGGTGGACTCATCGAACCCATGCAAGTTGATATCTGTGAAAAGCAAGAAATCAGCAAAGCTTGCCAAAACATGGATTATGTTTTCCTGTCTACCAATATAAACCCCAGTAACATGTCGAAAGAACAATATGAGAAAAAAATTTATCAAATCAATACCGAGGGAGTAGAAAATACGATTCAAGCGGCAATAGCCCATAATGTTAAGAAAATTGTTTTTATTAGTAGTGTCTCCGCCATAGGTATGGAACCCGGAATCGACATTTATGACGAGAGTTTTTGCAAAATTCCCGATGAAGCTTATGGAAGGAGTAAATTGGCGGCGGAAAAAATTTTGTTGAACACGTATCAAAAGGGAATAATAGACATTTCCATTTTGCGGCCATCCGCCATTTATGGAAAAGACGATCTCGGCCTGTTAACTAAAATCGTTTATTTTATAGATAAGGGAATTGTGCCCATGATGGGGAATGGCGAAAACCTGCAATCGGTCACTTACATCGACAATGTGGTGAATGCGTCCATTGCCCTTATGGAAAACAATCGATCTTCCGGGTCCATATATATCATTTCCGACAGAACACCCTATACAGTGAACGAACTGGTTCAGGCAGTGGGAAAAGAAATAGGGAAAAACTATCGAACGATTCACTTTCCCGTTTTTCTCCTGCGTTGTGCTGGGAATGCATTTGATTTTTTCGGAAAGATCAGCGGTCGAAATCTTCCTTATAGCCGCGAGGGGGTCGAGTCCATCGTATCAAGCCGTGCCTTCCGAGTGGATAAAATACAAAAGGAGTTGAATTTTTCGATCGAACACAACCTGGAAAGCGGGCTTCGAAATACTTTCCTTGAGAAGCCTTGATAGAAATCAGGAAGGTTGGATGCTGGCGGTAAACGCTTTTAAGGTATTCTGCATGAGCATGGCGATGGTCATGGGGCCCACACCTCCCGGAACCGGGGTGATGAGCGCGGCCTTGGGTTCCACCTCATCGAAGGCGACATCCCCCACCAATTTGCCATCCACGCGGTTGATGCCGACATCGATCACCACCGCGCCGTCGCGGACCATGTCCCCGGTGACAAAATTGGCTTTGCCGACAGCGGCAACCAGAATGTCCGCCGACCGGGTGACCACAGGCAAATCCTTCGTGCGCGAATGGCAGATAGTCACGGTGGCGTTGCGGTTGAGCAGTAACAGCGACACCGGTTTGCCGACGATATTGCTTCTGCCCAGCACCACCGCGTGCTTGCCTTCGATGTCAACGGAATAGTGGTTCAACAGCTCGATGATGCCTGCCGGGGTGCAGGGGACCAGCGTCGCGGTTCCGGTCACCAGCTTGCCGACGTTGACCGGGTGGAACCCGTCCACATCTTTCCCGGGGTCGATGGCTTCCAGCACTTTTTGCGAATCGATGTGTTGGGGAAGCGGCAGTTGCACCAGAATGCCGCTGACTTGATCGTTTTGATTCAGTTCGTCCACCAGCGCCAGAAGGTCGTTTTCCTTGGTGGTCTCTGGCAGGTTGTGCTGAAAGGAATTGAACCCCAGCTCCTTGCAGGTCTTGTTTTTGTTGCGCACGTAGACCATTGAAGCCGGGTCTTCCCCGATCAGCACCGTCGCCAGACCCGGAACTTTTCCGGTTTGGTTTTTCACCACTTCCACCTTATGGGCGATGCGTTCCCGCATTTCCTTTGCAACTTTTTTCCCGTCTATCAGAGGCATAATTTATAAATGTTCGATCAAGTAATTAAAGGCACAATCCATCGCAAGCGGCTGGCATGATAGCAGAAACCGCACACCCCGGCAAAGCCGATGTTCGCTTGCACTAAAGGGATTGAGAAAGGACGAATCAGTCGATTTCCAGTTCTTTGATTAAACGGGAAAGATACGAACGTTGCACGTTGAGGATTTTGGCGGCTTTGGTGCGGTTGCCGCCAGTCGATTTTAACGTATTGGTGATGAAGGTGTGCCGGAACGCGTCGTTGGCGTCCTTTAAGGAGGCCCCGACGTTGACTTCGATAGGGGAATCCTGCGAATCAAATGGAAACGCCTCTGGCGTCAGTTCGTCGCCATCGGTCAGAACGATGGCGCGTTCCATGGTATTTTCCAGTTCGCGGATGTTGCCCGGCCACGAATATCCCATCAGATGCGATAACAAGCCTTTGCCGATTTTCTTGGTCGCAGGGCCTTCGTTGCCGTCGGTCCGCCGCCGGTGCGGGGAATGTTTTTTGATGAAATACGCGACAAGATCCGGAATATCTTCTTTCCTGTCCCTGAGAGGCGGCAATTTGATATCGATGACGTTGATGCGGTAATACAAATCCTGCCGGAACGTGCCTTCCCGCACCATTTGCTCGAGGTCACGGTTGGTGGCGGTGATGATACGGACATCGACCTTGATGGTTTCGGTGCCGCCTAAGCGAATGAAGGACTCTTCCTGGATCACACGCAAAAGTTTGACCTGCATGTCCGGCGGCATTTCCCCCACCTCGTCGAGAAACAGCGTTCCCGTATGGGCGGCTTCGAACAAGCCTATTTTACCGGAGTCGGCGCTGGTGAACGCCCCTTTTTCGTGGCCGAACAGCTCGCGTTCCAGAATGGACGCCGGTAGGGCGCCACAACTGACGGAAACGAAGGGTTTCGTCTGCCGGGGCCCCTTATCGTGGATCAAATGCGCGAACAGTTCCTTGCCGGTGCCGCTTTCCCCGTTGATTAAAACCGAGGCCTTGCTGTCGGCCAATCGTTCCGCCAGGGTGATGCACTTTTTAATGGCCTGGCTTTCGCCGACGATCATGTAACGGCGCATGTATTTTTCCTTGAGGCGGTCGAATTCCTGGCCCAGAACCTGGCGGCTTTTGGACGCCTGGAAAAACATGGGAATCATGTTGGCAAACCGTTCCAGGATTTCCACATCCTTTTCGGAATACCCTGCTCCATCCTGCTTATCAAAAAATTGCACAACGCCGATGACTCTTTTGTCGAGAAGCAAGGGGAAGCAGGCGATGGATTCCACCTGGTCGTGCACTTCCTCGCTCACTTTTTTATACCAGCGGGGATCGTTCTGGGCATCGTTGGAAACGATGGCCTTTCCGGTTTTGGACACGGTGCCGGCAATGCCCACTCCAGGAGGAATTTCAATGTCCTTCAGTTGCCCCATGTTCTCCCCGGAGGCTTGATAATATTGCAGTTTTTTGGTTTTATCGTCCTGAACCAGGAGCATGGAGGCGTTTTTGGCCGCCACCATTTCCCGCGCCGTATTGATCATGGCGCTGAGGAGTTCGTCGATCTCCATGGAAGCGGTTTTAAAAAGCGAGGAAATCGTCCGAATAGCCTGTATATTTGCTTGATTATCAATGAGTTTCATATAAATCCCAGGTGATTGAAGCGCTTTTTGTCCTACTCGCAAAAACCATCGCACAAAATTGAGCAGGATTGCAATAAATATTATATAAAAGTATACACTTTTTACTTTCATTTGAAAAGACCTAAAAATTCGCCCCCTTTATACCAATAAAGGTATATAATTTTGCTCTCATTGAACCCGTATTCATACAGGGACTGCCCGAATAGGTCGCAAAAACCCTATTGCTGAACCAGGCAATATTATTCATAATGTGGACCGAAGATTGATTCGGATGCCTGAACATTCGGCACATTCCCCCAATTGCTTGGCTATCGATAATTCCGCGATTCACTCCTTTCAGAATTTTGAGGTGTCGATGAACCTTTCAGGGCCTTTCTCCCCCTTAAAACGGCAGGCAGGATGCCTCCTCATTCTGGTATTCCTGTCCCTGGTGGTTTACTCCAATTCATTGAAAGGTTCCTTTCAGTTCGATGACCAGAATCTGGTGGACGCAAAATGGGTTTTAAGTCTGGACGCTTTTAACCAACAAGTGCAAATTCGGCAGTTCGAAAACCGGCCCATTCTGCTTTGGACCTTTGCCTTAAACAACACCCTGCACAAAGGACAGGTTTTCGGGTTTCATCTCCTCAACCTATTGCTGCACGTCCTGGTGGTTGTGTTGATATTTTTCATTCTGCAAAAAACACAGACGATTCGCTGCCGAAGTGTTGCAGGAGAAACCCGTCTCGTTTTTCCGTTTCTCGCGGCTTTATTGTTCGCCGTGCACCCGTTGAACACGGATTCGGTCAGTTACATCGCTTCCCGCTCGACACTTCTAGCAACGTTTTTTTATCTGCTCACGCTTTATATTTTCCTGCAGATGTTTTCGTTAGCAGAAGGTAGAGGAAAAATACTGGCCCGGTGGGTTCTTGGCTCGCTTGTCGCCGCTGGCCTGTTTGCGGGCCTGGCCTCGAAACTGATCGCGGTGACACTGCCCGCGCTTTTACTTCTCTGGTTTTGCTTTTTTATCTGTCCGGTCCAATTTCCCCGACTCGCGGCGCTGGCATTCAGCAAAAAAATGCGACCTGCCTATGCGGGAATTTTTATCCTCCTGGCGGCGCTGGCCTTGTGGAGGGGATCTCAACTCCTGTACTCGCCTAAAGATCAGGGACTGGAATTGTTCGGCAGAATGCCTTATTTCTGGGTGCAGGCCAAGGTCATCGTTTTTCATTACCTCAACCTGTTTTTCGCTCCAATTAATCTCAGCGTGGACAGCGGCTTTCCCTTCAGCGGCTTTTTCGCCGACCCGCAAATCCCTTTGTCGATCCTGCTGATTGCGGCGATCCTGATTTTTTCCCTTAAGTTCGGCAACTTGTGGATCAAGGCGGGAGTCCTGTGGTTTTTTCTCACTCTGGCGCCGACGTCGAGCCTCGTTCCCCTCAATGATCTGGCAGTGGAACACCGCATGTATCTGCCGATGAGCCTCGGTTTGTGCCTCATTGCCGGGTATGGGTCGAGCCGCCTGCCCAAAGTATGGCGGTCCGGAGTGTTCACGATCCTCATTATTCTGCTCGGCGCCTTGACCCTCGACCGCAACCGGGTGTGGACCGATGAACTGCATTTGTGGCAGGACGCGGTCCGAAAAAACCCGCACTCGCCGAGAACGCACAATAACCTGGGCAAAGCCTATTATGAGCAGGGGTTTCTCGATCAGGCTCTCGTTCACTTTCAAAAGAGCAACGAAAATATCCCGAGGCATATAGCAGTTCAATACAATCTTAAAGACCCGGCGGCGTTTCTCGTCAGAAAAACAGGGAACGCAAATAATTCGGAGATGGTAGACCCTCAAAAAAACTTAAAAATTTACGCCGATCTCGCGGAACCGCACTACAATCTCGCCAGCGTGTATCTCGACAAGGGCGATCTTCAGCTTGCCAAGCAGGAATACCAGACGGCGCTCAGCCTCAACCCGAATTACTTCAGCGCCCTTTTGGGCATTGGCTCGGTCTACACCCGGCTGGGGCAAAATGAAAAGGCCATCGAGTCGCTGCACCTGGCAATCGACAAAAGAAAAGCGGCAACCGGCGAAGCGGACTATTCCCTGGCGCGGCTGAATCTGGGCGAAATCTACGGACGCGCCGGCCAGTTTGCGAAAGCCGTTCGAGAACTCAAAATCGCCGTCCATCACGACCCGTCTTTGGTTCTTGGTCACTATAACTTAGGCGTGGCTTACCTGATGACGGGAAAACTGGAACAAGCCGAGCAAACGTTGCAACGGTGTTTGACCTTGAACGACCGCTTCGAACCGGCCCTATTCAATCTTGCCAGGGTGTATCAGGCTAAAAAAGAATGGGAAAAATCCAATCTGCAATTTGAACGTTTTCTTAAAGTCAAAGGCCCGGATGCGGGGGCTTTTTATCAGATCGGCTGGAACCACGTGCAGGCGGGGAGTTTCGAGGAAGCGCGCAGACACCTCAAACAAGCCTTGCGATCCAATCCGCCGCCTAAACAAGCTGAAGAAATATCCCGGCTATTACAGGAATTGTCTTAACTGCAAAAGACCACGCTGACTCATCTCATTGGCATGCGCAATATAGAACCCCACATCAAGGCCCTCGCCGTTTTAAGTCTGCTGGGAATCCTGTGCTTTTTCGCCACGCTTAAAGCGCCGTTTGTCTATGACGATCTCCACGCGATTGTGGAAAACCCGCACATCCGCAGTCTTGCGGATTTCCAGGAAGTGGTGGGCATTCAGAACATTTTCAACCGCTCGGTCGTGCTCTTCACCTATGCTGTCAACCGGCATCTTGGGGAACTCGACGTCTTTGGATTTCATCTCTTCAATCTTCTGCTCCACATATTTGTGGGAGTCGTATTTTATTTTCTGACAACGGAATTGCTCGCCCTGGAAACCACCGAACGCCGGGCACGGTTGCGGTCACTGCCTCTAGTGGCCGCCGCGATTCATCTGATGCATCCGATGGCTGTGCAACCGGTCACCTACCTTTCCAGCCGGTCTTCTATTCTGGCCAGCTTGTTTTTTCTTCTGGGATTTTATTTTTTCATTCAAAGTCTGAAACTGTGGCAACAGCGCCATCGCCGCTACCAGATGTTTTTCTGCATAATTCTTGTACTTTTATGTTGCTTCTTGGGAGCCGGCAGCAAAGAAATCATCGTGACCCTTCCTGTCATCGTCATGGTGTATGTGTGGTTGCAATTTCCCCAGCTGGGATTGAGAAAGTTTGGTCTTCTCTGTCTCTTGGTTCTCGCTCCGCTGTTGCTCTACCTGGCGTACCGCTATCTCCACCTCGGCAACCTGTTCGTCCTTAAAGCCGACCCGGAATCCATGCAAATGGACCGTGTGCTTTATTTTTTAACTCAAATAAAGGTCCTCATATTTTATTACCTGTGGAAACTTATCCTGCCACTGAACCTTAACTTCGAACCGGACGTTCGTCTGGCGGCGGGCCTTTTCGATCCCGAATGGCTGACCGGACTGGCCGCAATGATCTGTTTGACCGCCGGGTTGTATCTGCAAAAATCCAGATTATTGCAATTTACTTTTCTATGGGCGTTCATCGCATTTCTTCCCACTTCGAGTTTCATTCCTCTCAAGCAAATCGTCACCGAACACCGGGCCTATTTGCCAGGGTTTGGAATTTACTTGGCGCTGGGACTGGCGTTGTTGGCCGCCTGCCGCAACCGTCCGGTGCGCACGGGAATGGTGATGGCGGCTTTTCTACTGCTGACCGCGCTGCTTACTTTGAACCGCAGTCTGGATTTCCGTTCGGAAATCGTCCTGTGGCAGGACACGGCGAAAAAATCGCCGCGCAAAGCCCTCGTCCATAACAATCTGGCCTCGGCCTATCTTGCCGAAAAAATGTGGACCCCGGCAGAGGCAGAATTGCAACGTGCGCTTGACCTCGATCCAGGGCAAACCGACGCCAGCATCAATCTCGGTCATCTATATTCACAGCGGGAACAATGGGAAAAAGCCCGCATCGAATTTGACCGGGCCATTCTGCTGGGCTCGCCCAAGGCAGAGGCTTTTTACAATGCCGGACTGGTGCGGATTCATTTAAACAGGACGGAAGAAGCCATCGTGTTTTTTAAAAAAGCCGTCGAGATGAAACCACAACAAGCAAAATACCATTTTGAACTTGGCAATGCCTATCGGTCCCTGAGCCTGCTTGACGATGCCTTGCAAGAATACCGGCTCACCTTAGAAAACCAACCCGATCACTTACAGGCCCACAATAATCGGGGGGTGATCTTCTGGAATCTGAAACAATTTTCTCTAGCGGAAGAAGCCTTTCAAAAAGCGTTGCCCCTCAGCGACAAGGATCCGGAAATCCACAACAATCTGGCCAGTATCTATCTCGTGCAGAATCGCTACGAAGAAGCGATTCCACACCTTGAGCGGTTGATCGCCCTGCAACCTCAAAATACCAAAGCCAAAGAACTGCTGCGCGTCGCCATGACAATGAACGACGCCGCTACAGCACAGGACAGACCATGATCCTCCCGGCAAAAACCCTGTGGAGACAAGTCGGCTGTTGCGGGATGATCGCCTTCTTGGGAATCGTGATTTATGGCAACCATCTGCAAAACGCCTTCCAGTTCGACAGCGTCGCCTACGTCGTCAACAGCCCTAAACTGCAAGCTCCCGATGAGATGCTGACCTTTGAGTTTTTAAAAAAAGATTACTTTGCCAGAAGCCTCTTGCAAATTTCGCTGGCTGTCAACGCCAAACTGGGCGGCTTCCAACCTTTTGGGTACCACCTCTTCAATCTTACATTTCACATTTTTAACGCATTGTTGGTGTTTTTTATTACCGGGAAACTGTGCCGCTTTTTTTCTTTGCATCGAACAGGCTGGAACCAGAAGAGTATCAACTTAGCTTCTCTCTTGACCGCACTGTTGTTTCTTTGCCATCCGATTCAGACCGAATCGGTGGTCTATATCATGAGCCGGTCGGAAGTGCTGGCGGGCACATTTTACCTCACAGGTTTTTTTATTTTTCAATCCTGCCTGGATAAGGAATTTCCTCCCTCAGGCCTATTTAAATATGTTTTCGGTCCGGCGGGTATTATTCTCGCTTTTATTTTCGGGTTCAGCGTCAAGCAAACTCTGATCACCCTGCCCGCGGTTTTATTGCTCTATCTCTTTTGCCAACTCGGCCCCGAATCCCGGTTCGTTCGATTTTTTAAGCGCTGGAAGTGGGTTCTTGGCGGAATCGCCTGCGTCGTTCTCGCCCTGCTGCTCCGCAAACTCCTGATCGATGAAACCTTTTTGATCGGCCCTTCCAACCCGGAAGAAATGGTGGGCCGAAAAAAATACATGCTGAGCCAGCCGTCGGTCATCGTTTTCTTTTATCTGCGACTGTTGTTATTTCCCATCAACCTCAACATCGATCCGGATATTCCCGTGGTCACGAGCTTGTTTTCCCTGCGATTTCTTTTGCCTGCAGGACTGATGATTGGCTTAGTTTATGCGACCGTCAAGACCAGCGCCCCGCGCATCGCGTTCTTTTGCATCCTGTGGTTTCTCATCATTCTTTCCCCGTCTTCTTCGATCGTGACTCTGCACGACCTGGCGGCGGAGCACAGGATTTATCTGGCCGCCTATGGGTTCTGTCTCATTTCTTCAGTGAGCATGGTGCGCCTGATGAACCGGCTTGAAACCACTGCGTTCCTCAAACCCACTAGCGCGGCTCTTCTGCTGATACTTTTTGTGGCGTTTCTTGCAGCCACAACCGGAAAAAGGAATCTGGCATGGAGAAGTGAATTGAGTCTATGGGAGGACGCCCGGAAAAAATCGCCGCATCTCGTGCGTCCGTTGATAAACCTGGGAAGAGCTTACAGCCTGACGGGGCAGACCGATCGGGCGATTTATTTTTACGAAATGTCTCTAAAAAAAGCGCCCGGAGTTTTTGTCACCTATTACAATCTGGGGGAACTTTATCTTGAGCAAGGGAGGATCGAAGCCGCCTTAAAATTATTGCATCACGCGGAGAAGCTGGACTCCAGCATTCCCGAAGTCCACGCCTCACTCGGCGAAATTTATCTCAACACCAAACAGTATGAACTCGCAGAGCATTATTTTAGAAGAGCCGTGGAGCTGAACCCGAAATACGCCGTGGCGTTGCGTAATCTCGGCATCCTGAATTATTTTCACCTCGACCAACCGCAACAGGGAATCGTCTATTTTTCCCGATCTCTGACGCTGGACCCAAATCAGCCTGAGGCGGAAGATATTCGCAAACTCGTCGCGCAAAAATTCAACTAACCGGAGACAGAATGCTCATGCCGGTCTTAGTAAAAAAATATTCATTCCTCACTCTGATCATCTACCTTCATGTCTTGATATTTATCCTAGGCGGCTTCAGTTTTATTATCCGATACTTGCAATACCATTCCCCTCAACATTTAGCGGGATCTCTGGTTTTATTCTGTTTCTCTGGATTTTTGATCTTTGCCTCACGAAAAAACTCAGAATTTAAAACCAATTTGGCGCTTTTCCTGGCCGGAGCGACCATTTCCGTTTTTGCTTGCGAATATTTGATGCAGTTTTATTTTTCACAAACCGAAGAAAAAACCAATCTGGAATGGGCCCGGCAACAGGGACTCTCTTTTGACACAAGAACCCCTTTGCAGGTTTTGGAAGACTTGAAAAATACTGGGGAAGAATACTACCTGGTCGTGCAGGCAAGCTCTTTCAGGCGTTTATACAACCGGCCTTTGTTAATAAACGAAAAAGAAGTCATCCCCTTCGGTGGCGTGGCCAATGTGAATACATTGTTGTGCAATGAATCAGGAACCTATGTCACTTATGATTCGGACGAGTTCGGTTTCAATAATCCACCGGGTGTTTGGAAAAACAAAAATAAAACCAATCTTTACTTTGTCGGAGATTCTTTCACCCAGGGAAGGTGCGTCCCCAGGGAGGATACTTTCGTTGATCGGGTAAGAAAACAATTTCCCGATACGATTGCAATGGGTATTTCAAACAATGGTCCCTTAAGCGAATTAGGCTCCCTCAGGGAATATTTGCACGACTTAAAAACCAGCTATGTTTTCTGGATGTATTTCGAAGGAAATGACCTGACCAATCTGAATGAAGAGAAAGGCTCCCCTATTTTGATGAACTATTTGGAGCCAAATTTTTCGCAACAGCTGAAAAAAAACTTTGGTGCCATCAATGCCTCTCTAAAGTCATACATGAATACTTTAGTCGAGGAGGAAAAAAATAAGATCCACAAAACTCAGATTAAAGAAGAAACAAAAAACATCTGGCAGAATATGTGGACACACCCGCTCAACTTTTTTTTCCCCAGCATCTATTCGTTGGCAAAAAAAACTTTTACTCTTAAAAAAGAAAACTATAAATTCCTCGTGGATATGGAATTGTTTGAGAAGGTAATGCGCCAGGCAAAGTCATTTGTCAATGAAACAGGAGGCAAACTGGTTTTTGTGTATCTCCCTTCCTATGAAAGTTTTGCCGGTTTGAAAACCATTGGGGCTTTGGCCAAAAAAGATGTTTTGCAAATCATTGAAAAAATAAATGTCGATTTTATCGATATGGAAGCCGAATTTGAAAAATTGAAGGACCCCAAATCCGTTTTCCCGTTCAGGAAAAAAAACCATTACAACGTTTTGGGAAATTTCTTAATCGCAGAGCAAATCATAAAATATCTCCATGCAAATAATCCGAGTTCGCCTCATCAAACGAGTCACACGGGAGCAAATGACAACCTGATACGCCGTTAACCAGTTAAAAAGGTTTCTGATCTGCCAATGATTGGCTAGTTAAACTAATTTTCTAAACAACTTGTCCAATAAAACTAAACTCACTTTAATTTATTAAATGATTAATATTCCATTTTGGTGGGTACCAATAGTGAATTGGTTCGGGATTCAGTTTGAATTTTTGCTTGATCTTCTGTCGACCGGATATACCTTTAATATGAGGATGGCTGATTCTAGAATATTTGTCGACCTCACAAAAAATATTTTGGCAATCGATAAGCTGAAGTGGCCTTCCCCAAAGAGATTTGAACTCTAAACCCAGCCTTTCAAATTCTCTTTCCTGAATATCAGCCATATACCTTATTACATCGGAGTCACACAGCCCTCCGGTGTCCAAAAAACATTTTCTAATCCCATCCTTGGCCCCAGGCCCCGCTACAACGAATTCATTCTCTTGAGCATTGGTCAACTCGCTATAAGCAACATCGATGGCATATTGATAAGCTAAAAAAGGACCCAGGGTTGGATATTCAAAGAATAACTTAAAAATTTCTTCCAAACTTTTTGCGTCTGTTATCTTTTTAGGAAGATGAGTTTTTATCATCAATTCAATCAACCTTAAATGATTTTGATGTTTTTTCGTGGCACCAAAGCTACTTTTTCCTGAGGGCATTATATAGGCTCCCGAGTATATCTTTTTCCCCTCCTTTATTATCTTTTGTAACAACGAATCATAAGTCTTATATGAAAAATCTTTTAACTCAATTTGGTTTCCTAGACTATTCTCTAGAAATTGCCAAGTTTCTATTTTATTGAAAATTTTGAAAAGAATAATTCGGAAGAAAACTTCTTTTGGGCGTTGAGACCCTTTATAGATAACATTTCGAATCAGGAATTGACTGACTCTATCCGATGCGCGGTAGGCATTAGTGAATTTATAACAGCTTAAGATGGGGTCTAAGGTGAGGGGAGCAACCGGATTTGAAATTCGTCTAAAAAAAATATTTTGTCGCTCAAATGCAAATTTCCAGTAGACATCGAAAATTGAAGTATTGCGAAAAAACGTTGGGGAAATGGAAGTAAGCAAAACCTAATCTTTTAAAGGGAGTCCGTTGGGCTTTGGTTTTAAATTTCTCATTTCTTGTTCTACGAGTTTTTTAATTTGATCCTTTGATTGGGTTTGGATTTCCTTTTCAATTTTCATATGAACTTTCTCTTCGATTTTATTATTTTTGTGCAAATCCCACAACAATCTACCAGAAAAAGTTAATAGAATAAAACTAAGAGCAGCTATTAGTCCTCCGAGCACCCATTTTTTTACATTATTCTCAACGTCCTTGATTTCATCTCTAAGGTCAGTAATTCTATCCTTAAGAGCTATTGGATTATACACTTCGCCATTTATAGAATTTATCAAGTCCACACCGATTTCATTAAAGCCCTCGGCCTTCTTAATATAATTGGATTTTTTATCTAAACTGGCGTACCAAATTAGAAAAAATTTTTGACCTCTCCTTAAAGTTATACTTTTCGGTCCCGCGTTATAAACCGAAAATATTAGCCTTCCTTTATATCCAGGATCAACGTGAAAACCAGAAACATTCACTAACCCTTGGAATTTGTATTTGGCCTTAAAAGAAATAAAAGCTATGGCATCTTCCGGGACATGAACTATTTCTTCAGTAAGAAAAAATGCAAATTGACCATACGGAATATTAAAATGTTGATTTTCCTCTAGGGCTTGTTTTGTGTGGTTTCTAATTTCAGGAGACTCATAATTGGGGGTAATAAATACTTCAGACCCAATTCTTAAAGGGTAAGCAGCACAATCTATATTGTTTTCGGAAGCTGCTGTCCCATCTTCCAAAGTAATCAATTCGGGAAGTCTATCTCTGAGAGTCTCACCACTCCAAAACATAATGAAGTCCTAAAAATAGAACTATTACAGATTTCCGAAGAAAATTGATCGCTTTTCAACTTCCAACCAGCGGTCTCGGACGGCCTGAAAAAGATCCAGGTTTAATTGAGAGGAAAATATGAGGGTGGATTCAAAAATTTCCTTTAATCCTTTAGTAATTATTTCCTTGAATGAGTAAGCCTCTAAATGATCCAGCTTTTCGCAGGCCTTTGCAATTTTCCCATTCCCTTTGGACAAAGCTTTTAAAAACCAATCGGGATCGAATTTTGAAAGGTGATTTGCTTCTTTCAATGCATTTCCTAACTCCTTACAAGTAAGCACCCCTTGGTTTGGCAATTCTTTTAATCCATCAGAAAGTTTCAAGTTCAAAATATTGCCCATAATTAGGCTGATCACAAAAATGTCTATAATCGTTTGCTCAAGGTTCGTTCGGTTTTTTTGAGTTGATCCATTTTCTTCAATGGTTTCAGCAATTTGGCCAGCATACTTTGCAAAATGTAAGGTCATATGATTGATTCGGTTCTGAACCGATAACGAACAAATTTCTTTATGATATTTCTCATCATGCTTTAGCTGTTCCAATTGAAGCTCGAAAATCTGTTCAAAGACATCTTTAAATGGATTTTCCTCCTTTGGACTCACTCCTTTTATATCTAAAACCTTCGCCCGAGCTCCCATCAGGTTCCCCCTTTATCCTTATTTAATTGGATAATTTTACTCTTCTCATTATTTTTTCTACTTTCCCAAGCAATCTTCACATCCTTTTCTTCCTTAAGTTTTTTTGCAAAAAGCTCATTTATAGCCCGTTCCACAATTTGGGAATACTTTAGACGAAATTCCAGGCAGTCACTTAATATTTCAATTTTGGCAACAACTTCTGAGTCTAAAGTGAAATTTTTACGGGCTTTATTTTCTTTTTTTGGTGCCATCTAACTTCCCTCTAAAAAGTGTAGAGTAATACTCATTTCCACACATTTATACACACTATTACATATCATTGCACATTTTGTCAAGCATAGGAAAAAATATCTTTTATTAAACATGCAAGGTTTTGAGAATCAATTCGGAGTGAATTATGATGTATAGGAAATTAGAGGATTGTTCTATCCATCCCATTGAAAAGAAAAACCGCTTATGCTAACGTGGGTTTCTTCAATGCCGGAGTGGTGAAATTGGTAGACGCGCAGGATTCAAAATCCTGTATCCGCAAGGGTGTGACGGTTCGAGTCCGTCCTCCGGCACCACTCACCGTGGGGGGCAACCTGCTAACGACGGGTAAAACCCCTTTAGTTTGGGTCGAACAAATTCCCGAGGAACCGCGCTCCTTCCCGGAGAACGGGTTTGCGCTAACAAACCCTCAGACACGGCAGCGCATTGCATCCTCAATCAAACGTGTGAGCACACGATTCGAATCAAAATACTCTCTCGCCATTTCCTTAGCTTTCTTGGCATGATGCAGATAGTTTGCTTCCGCTTCCTTGAGGCCCGCCGCTGCCGCCTGCAGTGTATTGAAGGAAAGCAGTCCATCGCCGCAAGGAAGGTGTTTGGAAAACCCCGTATCCTGCACCACAACCGGTCGTCCGGATGCCAGATAACAGGCCGACCGGCAGCTGAACCAGCCGGTCCGCATCGCCACATACACCTGTTTGGCGGTGGAGAACTCTCCCTTCGAGGCTTGAATAAAATCCTGATAGTTTCCGGGACTGAGAGTCGCTCCGGGTCCATCGACGACGTCCCATCCCGACCGAGACAGTTTATCTAAAGGCGCGTTGACGCCGCCCACCGCCACTTTTAATGGTAAAGATATTTTTTGCGGCAGATTTATAAACTTGTCGAACTCCGCCCCTTTGCTTTTATATTCCACACCCTGATACATCAGTTTTCCCTTGAACGCATTCCAGGTCATGACCGTGGTCCAGGGCGCTCGCTCCGACAAATTGGAAGAAAGAGGACTCCACAGATCCAGGACCATCGGCATCCGCGTGGTTTTCCAGTCGAAGTTCAATTTTGGAACGAGGCAATCTTCTTCATGGATATTCTCTGCATAGGTGAAGTGCTGGTCATGCGCCGCCACCGTCTCGCACCAACGCTCGATATTTTCCGACCAAGCAAATTGTTCCTTGAGCAGGATCTGGTTATAGCCCGGGTCCGTATCCAAAAATATTTTGATGCAATGGGAAGAAAGGTTTTTAGGAATCGCCGAAGCGCCGCTGACATTCAAAAACAAGTCCGCCGTCTGGGCGACCTGGTCGAAAGCGGTATCGGCCATGCCGTAACTGCTGGAGTGCAAATGCCGGTAATGCCACCGGTCATTCAATTCCGGCGCGTGGCGCACAAAAAAATTCGCAATGAATTTTGCGGAATAAGCGCCGTCTGCCGTGATCTCTTTTTTTAGCGGATGATACGGCCAGCTCCACGTGTCTTCATGATAATAGACATCGTGGCCCAGCCGGGCGAGACCGATCACATACTGCAGATAATCCCAGGCCACTCCGCCCACCGGATAAAGCCCTGCGAGACCTGTAACGATAATGCGGAGCTTGCTTTTCATAGTTTTAGTGTCCGGGAAAAGAATACTCCGCTAATCGAAAACGGATTATTTTTCCCTTTAAGTTTTTTGAAATACTTTGTGCCCCCACAGCCATTCATCCTGCCAGACCTGAACAAAACCCAACGCGCGTAAGCGATCGGTGATGGGCGTGAAGTCGAGAACAATGTGTTGTGGCCGGTCATCATCTTCTTCCGCCGCCAGCCGGGTAAACAAAAAGCCGCCCGGAACCAGCGCCTTGTTAATTTGCTCCGCCGTTTTTACAGGATCCACCAGATGTTCAAACACATCCATCGCGGTAATAAAATCAAAGGCCGCTTCGGGAAGGTCGTTTACTTTAAGATCAATGAAACGCGCCGCAAGCCCTCTTTGATTGAAACGCCACTTGCAAAAACGTTGCAGGGGCGAACTGATGTCCGCCAGCGTCACTTCCCGGCCATCGTTGGCAAACAGCAACCCCCCGGACCCCACTCCAGCGCCAAAATCCAGATAACGGCGGCATCCGTTCAGCTGTGCAAAACGCAGCGCCGTCACATAAGCCAATGGAGAGGAATCCTCCACCAAAGTGTGCCACCATAATAACTCATAAATCACGTTCTCACTGTCGGCATAATACTTCTCGACCGTGTGACCATCCTGTAAATCCACTGTTGCCTGCCACTCTTCTTTAAGTGCTTCCAAAGAAGCCTGGCAACGGTTTTGCACTTCCGCGATATCCGCACACCCAAGATACAGCGCCAACTCCGCCAGCAGGCTTTCTTTTAAATCCGGGTATTCTCCAAGGCAAAGGGCGTCCTGCCACAAATAGCGGTATTTCGAAAGCAGGCGTTCCTGTTCGTCGGCAAATGCTTCCGAAGTCAGTTTCTCTTCGACAACCCCCTGCCACAACTCCTTCAATTGGTCGGGCAATAGCTTTTTCATTTTGGCTCCCTTAAGACGAAAATTCCAATAACTTTTATTGAAAAAAATTTTAAGGCAGTACACGCCTATCTGAGTCCCCTCTTGCCTAGATAAGACCCAATCGCTCCCCGGCCGAACGCAAAGCTTCGAACCGCCATAGGTTGCTATCCAAACGCGTCCATTCCTTACGATCCCCCAGCCAGCGAAATTGCAGATAAAGACAGGCCAAAAGCCAGGCGCGCTCACAGTCTTCCGGCGTTCCTTTGGGCCAACGTGCACGGCGGTATTCCAGAACACATTGCTCTGTGATTTCAAAAGACCATCTGTCGGTCAAGGATGCCAGATCGATTTCCCCTAGAGCGATGGCCGCGGTTTGCCAATCAACGATACGAATGCGCCCTTCCTGAATCAGAATATTATGCGGATAAAATTCTCCATGAATCAGAGTCACAGGAAAATTAAACAGCGCGGGAAGACACGCCTCAAATTCTTTGCAAAGCGCTGAGAACCAGGGGAAATCCTGACGCAAGCTTCCCGCAAACCGGAAGGCCCGTTCCACCCACCCCTGGTAATATTCCAGATCGTACCACTGTAAAAGATCGTAAGACGAATCACCCAGTTGCGTTTCATGAGAAGCATGGAACTCTCCAATCCTGCGTGCGGCTTTGATCAGAACCTCCGGGTCCTCGCTCTGGTCAAGACGAACTGCATCCCTCAAAAACTCTAAAACAAGAAAGTGGCCACTATTCTCTGTATTGCATATCCCAATGAACTCAGGAGCAAAATATCTTTGTGACTGCAGAACATCGCGGTAGACACGGGCTTCATAGGCAATATCCCCTCGACTGCCAAAAGAATCCTTCTGGGAAGTCTGGTATTTGCAAAGTAGCTGGCGCTGGCTGCCATCAGAAAACCGGCAGGTCACCACTTCACTGGGGAAAGTGCTGGAATAAATATTTCGGCAGCGGTCGATCACTGTGACGGGTCCCGCGGTCACGCCATCGGCGGTCAGCATTTTCGTTAAATGAACCGCCAAAACCGTTTGATCGGGAAAAACCGTTAGAGTCGTTTCCATACCTCAGTTCACCTTTTCCTTTACCAAGTCAGGCAGTGCCATATCCTGAGCGGGAATTTCCACTTTAACCTGTCGGCCATTTTCGATTTCCAACAGCAGATCGCAGTTTTTAAGCGTGCTCAACCGATGCGCGATCATGAAAACCGTTCGCCCCTGCATGAGGCGCTCCATCGTCTGCATGATCCCGGCTTCTGTCTTGACGTCCACAGAGCTTGTGGGTTCATCGAGAATAAGAATCGGTGCATCCTTCAAAAACGCCCGGGCCAGAGCGATGCGCTGACGCTCGCCGCCAGAGAGCCGCATTCCACGCTCGCCAACCAGCGTGTCGTAGCCTTCAGGTAGATTCACTATAAAATCATGTGCATTGGCGGCTTTGGCGGCGGTCTTGATTTCTTCCTCACTTGCGCCTGGACGGGCATAAGCAATATTCTCTTCAATGCTGGCGGAAAAAAGCACCGGCTCCTGCAACACAATGGAAAACTGGTTGCGAAGATCGGCCAGCTTGTAGTCGCTAATATCCACCCCATCCAGGAGAATTCTTCCGGCGTCAGGATCGTAAAACCGCGTGAGCAGACTGACCAAGGTGGTTTTCCCGGCTCCCGTCCTGCCTGCAATCCCCACACGGGTTCCAGCTGGGACTTGCAACGAAATATCCTGCAACACCGGAAATCCCTCAGCATAAGAAAAGGAAACATTTTGGATTTCAATGTCTCCTATGGCGCGTTTAAGAGGCCGCGCATCGGGCTTTTCCATCACATCGGGGATTTCATCCATCAGCTCAAACGCCCGGTGCGCACTGGCCATGGAATCCTGCAGTTTGGCAATTTGGTTGCTGATCGTCTTTAGAGGATCATACAACTGGGTCAAGTAAGCGATCACCATGAGCAGTTCGCCGAGCAATAATGTTCCGGCCAGAACGTTTTGGACGCCAATAAAAAGAACCGCCGCGGTTCCCAAGGCAATTGCGAGGTTCACCAATAAACCGAATCCTCCTTCAGCCAGGGACAACCGGACCCGGGCTTTAACGGTTTTTTTCGAATGATTGGAAAAACGTTCCCGTTCGCTGTCCTCACGGCCAAAGGCTTTCACGACACGAACTGCAGTCAAAACTTCCTGGATGATATTGAACGCGCCGCTTTCCATTTTCTTGACATCGGTGTACTTGCCACGCATGCGGACGCTGTACGTCCGGCAAAGAAGGAAAAGAAAAGGCGCCACTGTAAGAGCCACTAAAGCCAGTTGCAGGTTGATTCTTGCGGTGACATAGATCATCGAAATCAACGTCGCCGCGGCGGCGATTAACGGGATCACCCCGTAAATAGTGAGGTACTGAATCGACGGCGCGTCGTATTGAATGCGGTAAATGGAATCCGCCGTGCCGCGCGAATCATGAAATAAAAAAGACAGCCGCTGCACATGGCGAAATAAATGTTCCCGGAAACCTAAGGTCAACCGCTCTCCAGTGTAGGTTTGCAAAACATGAATTCCAGCGGACTGTAGATGTAAAAATAGGATGACCAGCACCTGCATGCAGACCGCCAGTATCAGCAAAGCGGATTTTGAACCAGCGACAGATTCCGGCACGAAGAACTGAATAAAACCAGGCAGCGCATCGGTTCCAATCACGCTGTCCACGACGATTTTTATGGGCAGAGGCAACAGCAAAGCCAAAGGAGCCGCCAACAGTCCCAGGCAAAAAATCCAGAATAAATGCGGCCAATGAGAGCGGGCCTGCAGAAGTGTCCGCCGAAAAACCGGAATATCTCCAGCCAATTTAGGGGCCATCGGTGATATCCCCCTTCAATCTTGTTTGAGGGCGTTCAAGAGAGAAGCCGTCGCAACCGAGCATTCCGTTAGCATGCGAAACACCAGCGTCCCGGTGGCTGCACTCAAAAGAGCAAACGCCATCCAGGCCTGATCCAGCGCCGCCCAACAGGAAAGCAAGGCAAATAATCCGGTGATCGCGATTCCCACAGGAGAACAACGGGTCCAGGCGCGAAACCGCACGAGTTGTTTGCCTGCGCCGTGTTCTTCAATCGCCATCAACGTCCGCACCGAGCCGCACAACCCGCCGCGGATTTCAAGGTCCCAGTCGTTAAAATCGCCGCCACGAAAAACCGCGGCGCTCTGTTTGCGCAGAGTCTCCTCAAGAGAACCTAGCCAGTTTTCAGGCGACCGCCAGGTTTCGCTCCACAAAGTGACGCCGCGTTTTCCTGGCCAGGCAAGTCTTGCCAGGCCCCGGCACCGCCAAGGAGTGAGACCGTGACGAATCCGGCCTATCAACCGGGCTAATGGTTGAACCAAATGCAGAAAAGCTGTGATAACGCGCTTTTTGAATCGCTCTATTGCAGATGGACTCGGAGTCGGAAAAGAAGCGCGTCTCGAACTGCGTACCGCCTGCACGACCGGCAGGGTCAAAGCCAGCAGGAAAAGGGGGAACACCAGTTGCAGAGGCGCCCACCAAACGCCCACAAACGATAAAACTCCCAGTAGGGCGATCATGAGAAACCACTCCGGCATCAGAGGCAGAGACAATAAAGTCCCCGGCATGCGCTCATACAGGGACTGAAACAGAGCGCTTCCCCACACTCCCTGGTACACCTGCCACTTTCCATTCGTCACCGGTTGCGTGAGCCGCTTGCTATAAATCCGCCCAGCCCAGGTCAAATGTCCCGCCGAGTTGTATTTCTCCGGCCATTTTTGTTCCAACAGGGCTTCTGCTTTTCCGTAGCCCTGTTGTTGTTTCCAATAGGTTTTCACCGAATTGCGACAATGGTGCCAAACCACCGCCGCAGGATTGAAGCCGATTTTCCATCCCTTTTCCTGAAGCCGCCAGCACACATCGACGTCATCGCCCGCCGCCCGAAAACGCGGATCAAACCCGCCGATCGCCTGTAGCGCAGATTTGCGAAACGCCTTATTGCATCCTGGAATGTGTTCCGCTTCTTCATCCGAAATCAACACATGCGTCGGACCGCCAGGCGCATTGGCCACGCAATCCGCAACCAATCCATCCCCCGGCGGAGCCAGGTTCGGTCCGCCCACGCCGACATAAGAAGTCGTCATGAACGTCGTTGCCAGATACTTCAGCCAATGCGGATCGGGATAAGCGTCATCATCGATATAAGCGACAATCTCTCCTGTGGCCATTTCCATCCCGGTATTGCGGGCGGCGCTCAAACCACGGTTTTCCGTGCTGATCAGGGTCACGTCATATTCTACGGCAATATCAGGTGTGCCATCGGTCGAGCCGTCGTTGACCACGATGACTTCGTAATTCGGGTAATCCAGCTTCTGCAATCCTTCCAGAGCATCGCGTATCGTGCGCGCGCCGTTGAGACTGCACACAACCACCGAAATGCGCGGCCAGGAAATATTGGGTTGAACAGCGACTTCCGCAAATGCCTTGCGTACTGTAGACAAAGCAGGTTTTGGTTGCCGATCGCGTGTGGTCAAACCAAAATCCCAATCTTCAATTTCATTGCCACCACGGTGCCACTCGTCGGTCCAGGCAAAAATAAAAGTCCCGGCGCAACCGGCCTCGTGCGCGGCCCGCACCTGCCAATCCAGACTCCGGGCCTGGGCGATCTCGCCGTTGCCGCGGCTGTCCAGCCCGATCTCCGCCATCACCAAAGGACGTTCGTCGGCAATGTTCTGCAACCGCGCCAGATAACCTTTGAACTTCTCACGGGTTTCCAAATACACGTTAAAACAAACCAAATCCAAAAAGGGCAATTGCAGGTATTCTGTAGTGGGAAAGTTCACATAGGTAAACAACCCGTTCGGATCTTCTGATTTGCCAATCCGATACAGCCGCTGCAAAAACCGCTCGATCCGTTGGCGGCCATGCCAGCGGACAATCGAAGCGGGACTTTCGTTGCCAAGGCAATAACACAGGATGGCCGGGTGCTTGCCGCAGCTGATCACATCCTGGCGTATCCGTTCTTCGATCTGCTTGGCACGGCGTTTGTCATCGAGGAAAGCGATGTGCTGCTCCCAGGGCAACCCCACCATCACCCGAAGGTCAAACTTCTGCGCCAGATCCAGCAACCAAAGCGGCGGAACCGTGTAGACGCGAACCGAGTTCAACCCATTGGCGCACATTTCGGCAAAATCCCGTTCCACGGTTTCCGGTTCCGGGAATTGACTGCCATCTTCACGCGGGCTGAAAGTTCCATAGGTCACCCCGCGAACCCAGAACTTTTTTTGATCCACAAAAAGAAACTTGCCTTTGACTTCGGGACGGGACAAAACATTTCTGATAGGCTGGGTATGAATTACCGGCGCCTCACGCACTGATACACGAACCACGTTACGACCTCAAATTAGGTGTGACTTAAAACCCACATTTTTCTGCGAAATTCGAATTGAAAGAATGCGGCACATAAACTTACTTTTCTGGATGATGAGTTTTACTGTAAAATTTTTAGCTTCAAATAAGAAGGGGGCGCATCACAAACAAATGTGACAAATATTACAAATTTAATCTTTCAGAGGAGCCCTATTTAAACTGCATTCTCAAGCTAAAGTCAACGAACAAACCTTGGCTTTGCCAATAAAAAAACGCCTTTTCAGGCTTTCGCTATGCCGATACGGTTAGCGCCTTAAAAATCAAATAAAATAAGATCTAGAAAAGTCGAAATCGGCAAGAAATTACTTTTGGATTGCCGATATGGGCTTAACAAAATATCAGCAATCTAAAGAATCAATACGGTTCGAGTTATCCGAAAACCAGAACCCTCCAGCCAAATCTCCTGCAAACGGCAGAGGTAGAAAGGTCGGTTTAAACTCTACTTCAACAGAACCGGCGTTTTGCTATGCCGTCAAAACAATAAGGATATTGCCCAATGACCCGATAAGGATTAATGTGAGAATGATTTGGGTTAAGCGCGTGAACTGTGGAGAGAACTGACTATGAAGAAGCAAAAAATAAAATCTGTACTGGTGATCGGTCTTGGAAAAGTCGGCGCTCTGGTTGCCACGCTTCTAAATAAACATGGATACCAGGTAACTGGGCTGGACAGGACAGCGGAACCTAAACTGCTTTTCAAAACCGTTGCCGGAGATGTTCAGGATGCCAAGACCCTGGCCACTTTAATAAAGCAGCACCACGCCGTGGTAACCTGCCTGCCCTATAACCTCAATCTCGGCGTGGCCAAAGCCGCTCACGCGGCGGGACGACACTACTTTGATCTGACCGAAGATGTTCCCACGACAAAAGGCATCCGCAAGCTTTCCGAAACGGCAAAAGCCGTCATGGCGCCGCAATGCGGTTTGGCGCCAGGCTTTATCGGGATCGTCGGCGCGGATTTAACTCGATCTTTCGAAAAACTGCGCAGCATCGAACTCAGGGTAGGAGCCCTGCCGCAACACCCGAGAGGACTGTTGGGTTACGCGTTCAACTGGTCACCCGAAGGCGTCGTCAATGAGTACTTGAACGACTGCGAAGTCATACAGGACAGGAAACGCGCCAAGGTGCCCGCCATGGAAGGGCTGGAAACCATCGTCATCGACGGCACTCAACTCGAGGCGTTCACCACCTCCGGCGGCCTTGGCACCATGTGTGAAACCTTCGACAAAAACGTCGACCGCCTCAATTACAAAACGGTCCGCTATCCCGGACACTGCGAATTGATGCGCTTTTTCTTTGACGAGCTTTACATGCGGGAGAAAAGACCGCTGGCGGGAGAAATCCTGGTACACGCCAAACCTCCGGTCAATGACGACGTGGTGTATGTGCACGCCGCTGTGGAAGGCTGGAAAGACGGCAATTTGTTGCGCGAGGAATTTGTCCGCAGCTACTATCCCATTGAAGTCGCCGGGGGAACCTGGAAGGCGATCTCCTGGACCACGTCTGCATCTGTTTGCGCGGTAGTGGAAATGGTTGCCAAAGGCGATCTCCCGGCCAAGGGATTTTTGAAACAGGAAACCATACCTTTGGATTTATTTTTTAAAACCCCCACCGGTGCGTTGTTCAAAAGAAATTAATCCGGTTGCGATTGACGATAGAAGGTTCGCCATTCATTCCCCTTTGGCATCGTCTGCCATTAAATTCAACAGCCCGGAAATCGGAATCCCAACCCAATCCGGGCGATTCTCCAGTTCATAACGCAGTTCGTAAAGGGCTTTTTCTAACGTGAACAGATCGATCATCGCCCGCGTATGTTCCGGCTCGGAAGGAAAAGAAGCGCAACCCTGCATGGCCGCTTCATACCCGGTCAAAAATGCCCGGCACGCCTTTTCCTGCCAATCTTTAGCGAAAGGATTTAAAACCGCCGCGTCGTTGGGCCGGTCGGCCAGAATAGGGCGCAACGCTGCAAAAACCGCATAGTTGAAGGAACGCAAAATTCCCGCCGCATCTCTTAAAGGCGAATGTTTGAGCCGGCGTTCTGCCAGAGGCCGCGCGGGTTCGCCTTCAAAGTCGATAAAAATAAAATCGTTTTGCGTGATCAACACCTGCCCGAGATGCAAGTCGCCATGATAGCGGGTCTTCATGGCCTGCAAACCGGATGGCGCCCATTGCGCCAAACGATCGAGCATCGCGGGCTTTAATAGCCGAAGATATTGCGCATCTCCTTGAACCGAGTCCGGAAGACTTTTCAAACCGAGCTCCAGCATGTCCTGGGTATTTTTAACATCCTCCCCAACCCGGTGCACCCAGGAATCCAGATCCTGTTTGCTGATCGGTTCCGGATCGAAATCCGGGTTCCCGGTTTGTTTCCCCAGTGCCTGATGCAGCTCTCCAGTGCGCGCACCTAAGGTGTTCATCAAATTCAGAAACACCGCATGGTAATCGGTAATAGCCGCCCACACTTCATCCTGTGGTTTGAGTAAGCAATCCTCAAAAAACCGCTGCAAGTATTCCAGGGTGTAAGACCAGGCATCCCCTTGCGTGTCCACGTAACCCTGCAACAAAGCCAGCGCCACTCGAGTGCCGTCCGCAAGCTCATATTCCAGCGCGCCTGCCAGCGGAACAATATTTTCAAAGGGAGACGTCTCGGTCAGAAATCGTCCCATTTCCAACTCCGGATTCTTGCCCGATTGCAGGTTGCGGTAGCCTTTTAGAAAGAGTTTATTGCCAAGGATCACCGTCGTGTTACTGCCTTCCGCCTGCGGGCGTTTGACTTCTAACGGACCATTCTGCTTCTCGGTCAAGCTTGCAAACGCCTGAGTGGAGGAGAAATTCAATTTCCCCTGATCGAATGCTATAGAATCGTTCCTGCCCATGGCTTGAACCAATTCCCAACAGAAGGCTGAATCGGCAAAAGCATCAAACATCACGCCGATCCGCGCCCCCTGCCGAACCTTTGCCAGGGTATAAACAAAGTAAAAACGGATCGCTTCTTCGTCGCCCTCATCCCACGCCAGAGCCAGGGGAAGAAAATAAGTCTGCGGCTGGCGATCGGAAAAATGCACTGTCGCCTCGGCCAACAACCAGTTTCCCTGGCCGGACTGCCATGCTCCAATTTTTGCAAATTCGATTTTTTCGATTGTCTCACGTTTGGCGGCGTACCAGCGTTGCTCTGGAATAAAATGTCGCAACACTTCGCCCTCCATTCCGATTTTTAATTTTTTTGCCATGAACTGTTTATTGCTCTCCACCCTTTCCGCAAAGAAACTGTTCCAACCTTCAAACAAAACCAGGATCGGCATTTCAAGCGGCGGCAGACGGTCCTCGTGCCAGCGGGGGGCTTCGGCTTCTGTCGTCAGCCGGAACCAATAGAACCCGTATCCTGCCAGGGTGAGAAGATAAGGCAGTTCACCGATCGCCGGGAAAGGCGTCCGCCCCATCAACTCCACCGGTACGCGCCCTTTATGGCCGGACAAATCCAGTTCCACCGGTTGTGCGGTGCGCGAAAGATTCGCCACACACAAAATTATTTCACCATCAAACTCCCGCACATAAGCCAGAATCTTGCGGTTGCCCGGTTGTAAGAACTTTAAGGCACCTCGGCCAAACGCCTTGTGCGACTTTCGTACCGTGATAACGCGTTTCATCCAGTTTAAAAGAGACGAAGGTTCCCGGCTTTGCGCTTCGACGTTTACCGCCTCATAACCGTAAACCGGGTCCATGATCGGAGGCAGATACAACCGTTGCGGGTCGGCGCGGGAAAATCCTGCGTTGCGGTCCGGACTCCACTGCATGGGTGTGCGCACACCATTGCGGTCACCCAGGAAAATATTATCCCCCATGCCGATTTCGTCGCCATAGTAAAGGATCGGCGTTCCCGGAAACGAAAGCAGAAGACTATTCAGCAGTTTGATTTTGTCGATGTCATTTTCCATGAGCGGTGCCAGACGCCTGCGGATGCCGACATTAATGCGCATACGCGGGTCCTCGGAATAGGTCTTGTACATGTAATCGCGTTCCCGATTGGTCACCATCTCCAGCGTCAACTCATCGTGATTTCTCAAGAAAATCGCCCACTGGCAATTCTCGGGAATGTCCGGCGTCTGCTGCATGATCTCAGTGATGGGATGGCGGTCTTCCTGCGCCACCGCCATGTAGATACGCGGCATCAAGGGGAAGTGATACGCCATGTGGCACTCGTCGCCGTCGCCAAAATATTCCCGCACATCCTCGGGCCATTGATTGGCTTCCGCCAGCAGCATGCGGTTTTTATGATGCGCATCCAGAACCGCGCGGAATTTTTTCAACACGGCATGGGTCTCCGGCAGGTTTTCGTTGTTGGTGCCTTCGCGCAGGCAAAGATAGGGAATGGCGTCCAGACGCATGCCGTCGACGCCCATGTCCAGCCAGAACCGCATGACGCGGGTGATGGTGTCCACCACATGCGGATTGTTATGATTGAGATCCGGCTGGTGCGAAAAAAAACGATGCCAGTAATACGCCTGGGCTTCAGGGTCCCATGCCCAATTGGACGTTTCCGTGTCAGTGAATATGATCCGCGTCTCCGGATATTTGGTATCGGTATCGCTCCAGACATAAAAGTCGCGTTTGGAAGATCCCGGTGGCGCCTTGCGCGCGGCCTGAAACCACGGATGCTGATCGGAGGTGTGATTGATGACAAGCTCAGTGATGACTTTTAAGCCGCGCCGGTGCGCTTCCCGAACAAAGAATTTAAAATCCCGGCGCGTCCCGTAATCCGGGTGCACGTTGCGGTAATCGGCGATGTCGTAGCCGTCGTCCTTGAGCGGCGAAGGGTAAAACGGCAACAGCCACAGCGTGTTCACCCCCAGATTCTGGATATAGTCGAGCTTTTCTGTCAACCCGCGGATATCCCCGATGCCATCGCCGTTGCTGTCGAAAAACGCTTTGATGTGCAACTGGTAGATGATGGCGTCCTTGTACCACAGCGGGTCATCCTTCCAGGAAGGCGTTTCGTCTTTTTGATCCATAATGCCTTTCTTTAATTACAGGTAATAATCGAAATCCTCTTCCGTGTGGACCCGCCGCCTGAGACAAAAAATATGCGCCGGGACTGCGTGAGGATCGAGCTCCACATAGTTTCGGCGCCCCTGCCACAGGTAGCGGGCATCGCTTAATAGATCATGCATCTGATAAGGGTGCGCCGGGTCCAGCCCCAGTTCCTCAAGCGGAAGCTCCACCCAGCCCGACTGCATGCTGTAGGGGTCGAGGTTCACCACCACGATGATGAGGTTGGCCTTGTCATCGGTCGACTTGCTGTAACAAATCAGTTTGTCGTTATCGACATCGAAAAAATGAAGATTCTCCATCCGGTGCAGGGCGGGGTTTTCTTTTCGGATGCTGTTGACCCTGGCGATGAAATCTTTCAGGCTGTCGCGCCGGTTCAAGTCCCATTTTTGGGTCTGATATTTTTCCGAGTCGAGGTATTCCTCACTGCCCGGCTCCCTTGGATTGTTGGCAAACAGTTCATACGCCGGACCATAAATCCCGTAATTAGCCCCCAATGTCGCCGCCAGCGCCAAACGGATCTGAAACGCCGGCCGCCCGCCGAACTGAAGATACTCGTGTAGAATATCCGGAGTGTTCGGCCAAAGATTAGGACGGAAATATTCCCGGCTTTCCTCGCGCGTGAGTTCGAGAAAATATTGCGTCAACTCTTCTTTGGTATTGCGCCAAGTAAAATAAGTATACGACTGGGTAAAACCAAGTTTGGCCAGCCGGTTCATGACCTTGGGCCGGGTGAACGCCTCAGCCAGAAAAATGACTTCCGGATGCTCAGCCTTGATTTCCCCGATCGCCCATTCCCAGAAAGGAAACGGCTTGGTGTGCGGATTGTCGACGCGAAACACCCTTACGCCCTGATCGACCCAGAACAAAAACACGCTTTTCAACTCCTGCCACAACTCCTGCCAACCATCGGTTTCGAAATTAAAGGGATAGATGTCCTGGTATTTTTTTGGCGGGTTCTCGGCATACTGCACCGTGCCGTCGGGACGCCAGCGGAACCAGTCAGGAAACGCCTGCACATAAGGGTGATCCGGCGAACATTGAAACGCGATGTCGAGCGCCACTTCGATTTTATATTTGCGGGCCTTATCAATAAAACGCTGGAAATCCTTTAGCGTCCCAAGATCCCGGTGCACCGCTTTGTGGCCGCCTTCGGCGGAACCAATGGCCCAGGGGCTTCCTGGTTCGTCCGGCCCGGCATCCAGTGAATTATTCTTCCCCTTGCGAAAGGTTTGCCCGACCGGATGAATCGGAGGGAAGTACACGATGTCAAATCCCATCCCGGCAATGTAGGGAAGCATGTGCTCGCAATCGGCAAAGGTGCCGTGTTCGGTTTCTGCCCCGCAAGACCGTGGAAACAATTCGTACCAGGCGCTGAAACGCGCCAGTTCCCGGTCGACCACCACCTTCAGTTCCCGGCCATAGTTTGTGGCAAAGCGTTTGTCGGGATAGCGGGACATCAACATTTCGAGATCGCCTTTCAACACGCGCTGGCGAATGACGTTCGGATCTTTCTTCTGTTTTAAAGTTTTCACCCAGGCGGTCAATTTGGTGGCATCGCCTTTGGAAGCCCTATCAGACGCTTCCTCAACCAAACCAGCACCTGTTAAAAGGGCAAGGGCAATGTCCTCCTTTTCGGCTCTTCTCGTCAAATCATGCAGCCAGGATTTAAAGTGATCGACCCACGCCGAGACTGTATAGACGGCAACTCCCAGTTCATTGACGGTGAACTCTCCACGCCAGCGGTCGTTGTTAAGAAATGTCATGGGCACTTCATTCCATTTTTTATCGCCATGATTGCGATACAGGAGAACGCCCGTTATGGCATCATGCCCATCTGTGAACAGATCGGCCTCGACGACGACCGGTTCGCCAACCGTGCGCTTGATGGGGAACCGCCCGCCGTCGATTTCCGGTTGCACCCCTTCGATGATGACGCGGGTTCTCCCCTGTTCGTTAATGTCGTTGGTCATAGTGTTTCCTGAAATTTTAGAAAATGACGATCGCTTAAACCGCTTCAGGTTGCTTGAGAAAAATCATGCTAAGAGGCGGCAACGTCAATGCCAGGGAATAGTACCTGCCGTGGCAGGCAAGGGGAACCGCTTCTACTCCTCCCAGGTTGCCCTGGCCGCTGCCGCCATAAGGACTGGCGTCGCTATTGAGAATTTCCTTCCACTCGCCGCCTGCGGGGACGCCGACGCGGTAGTTTTTTCTTGGCACCGGCGTGAAATTGCACACCACAAGAATCGGTTTCCCCGAAGCCGCGTCTTTCCTAAGAAAACAAATGACGCTCTGCTCCCAGTCACTGCAATCAATCCATTCAAAACCATCGTGGGAAAAATCCAGCGCATGCAACACCGGTTCTTTTCTATAAAGCGCGTTTAAATCCTGCACCCAGTGTTGCATTCCCTGATGCGGCAAAAATTCCAACAGGTGCCAGTCGAGGCTGGCGTCGTGATTCCATTCCCGCCATTGGCCGAACTCACCGCCCATGAACAGCAGTTTCTTGCCCGGATGCGCAAACAGGTATCCCAACAACAGCCGCAGGTTGGCGAATTTTTCCCAGTCGTTGCCCGGCATCCTGCCGATCAGCGACCCTTTGCCGTGCACCACTTCATCATGTGAAAAGGGCAGCATGAAATTTTCGGTAAACGCGTAGCAAAGGCTGAACGTCAAGCGGTCGTGATGAAAACGGCGGTAAATCGGGTCCTGCGACATATAATCAAGTGTGTCGTGCATCCAACCCATATTCCATTTCATGCCGAATCCGAGACCCCCCACGTAGCTCGGGCGCGACACCATCGGCCAGGCGGTGGATTCCTCCGCAATAGTCTGCACATCGGGAAACTCGCGGTAGACCGCTTCGTTCAACGTACGCAGGAATTGAATCGCTTCGATGTTTTCCTTGCCGCCGAATTCATTGGGAATCCACTCCCCCGGCTTGCGGGCATAGTCCAGATAAAGCATGGAAGCCACGGCGTCCACCCGCAACCCGTCGATGTGATATTTGTCGAGCCAGAACAGCGCGCTGCTGATGAGGAACGCCTGCACTTCATTGCGTCCATGATTGAAGATGTAGCTCTTCCACTCCGGGTGATATCCCTTTTTCGGGTCCGCGTGCTCAAAGAGGTACGTGCCGTCAAAATAAGTGAGGCCATGCACGTCATCGGGAAAATGCATTCTTCTGGTCTACAATCTGTAACAAGCGTGACGGTGGCCAGGGAATAGGC
>JAJDBE010000235.1 GCA_029261515.1 Nitrospinaceae bacterium
CGATATTTTTAAAGAATTAATTAAAAAAGACCCGATAGCAAAACTAACTCCCAAAATCGATACACCTCGAAATTTTCTCCCCTTACCGGCAAATACTCCCTGACGACAACCCGGCTTTGGGAGCCATTTTTGCCTCGATTCCGACCAGGCTCTGGAGGGAAAGGATTTTTTGTTTCGCCTCCTGGAAATCACCCATCCACCGAAACCTTTGAAAACCCGAAAAATCACACCAGGGTCCAGACCGCATAAAAAAGTGTACACTTTTGTTAACACCTGTAAACATTTTTCAAAAACCATTGATGGGTCGGACTTTAGCTATAAATCTATAACATTTTGAAATATATACATTTACACTGAAATAAAAATTTTGGCCCAATTCTTGCTCCCCTCTTTTGTCATATCCTATAAAACCATCAATTTTGGGGGAGAGGCGTCAAATGACTCGATCTGATCTGACAACCAAGTTATCACTGAGAATGAATGTTTCCAAGAAGGAAGCGGACCGGTACCTGACCGCGATTCTGGACAGCATCATGAGCAACCTGGAAAAAGAAGGCCGGGTTGTGGTGCAGGGATTTGGCTCGTTCCGTGTCAATGAGCACAAGGCCCGTGTCGCGAAAAAACCGATCACCGGCGAACCGCTGTATCTGCCGGTAAGAAAAAAGCCGGTGTTTCATGCAGGCAAGGAATTGAGAGAGCTGATCAACCGTGATTCTGCCGATATGGATACGAGCACGCGCGTTAAAGAACAAAGAACAAATTATAGTTCCGTTCACGGGGTTTCCCAAACTTCAAATCCCTCAAAGTAAATGCTCTTGAGCAGCGCTCTCCTTAACTTATGCTATAATTCAGTTTGAGTTAAGGAGGGCGTTTCCTTGCCTTCATTATTCTTCACCTCATTGGTTTTTCCAACCCTGGAGGCCAACATGCACAAAGAGATCGACGTTTGCAGTAAATGCGGCGAGAAAAACCCGATCAAAGGCGATATCGGTTTAAGAACCAGTAGAGACCTTGAGCTCATCATGGTGGTGCGCAAAGACCACGGGGTAGAAAAAAAAGTGCCTCTGCAACCCAAGGTTTGCGGCAAGTGCGGATTTGTCGATTTATTTGTACAGGACCCGGAGAACCTGAAAATTCTATCCACCGACAAACCAGCCAATCCCGACTTTAAACAGCGGCCCCTGCTGGAATACGATTTTTAAGCGTTCAGATTTTTTAGTTCTCTCCACAGAATCTCGAATTTTCCTATAAAACCCTTGTTTTAAGAGTTCTTTTGCGTAAAAATGTTGCGCAGGGTTCCGACACACGAACGTTGTGTCGACACAATTCCGTATAGAAATTAATTCCCACTCCAACTCATCCAAGCGCATTGATGGCAACTCTCTCGAAAGACCAGGCGCATTTCCTTCTCCTCAAAATTCATTCCTTAACCGGCATCGTCCCCATCGGGGTTTTTCTGGTGTTTCATCTCGCCATCAATTCCCTGCGCACCGTCGGGCCACTACAATATCAGTTGAGCATTGATTTCATCAATAATCTCCCCTTCCTGTTCGGAATCGAAGTTCTCTTTATTTATATTCCTCTGCTGATCCATTCTCTGATGGGGTTTTACGTGGTTTTTTCCGGCAAACCGAATGTTCTGCGTTACCCATACGCGCGCAATTGGCTCTATACCCTGCAAAGGCTGACGGGAGGCGTGGTGTTCGTTTTTCTTGTCTACCACATGGGCACCACCGTCGTTCCCAAAATAATGGAGGGAAAAACTCTGTTCGCCGCAGCGCCATTCCTGATCGACATTTTGAACCAGGAGTTTCAAACCTGGACCGGGCGCATCATTTATCTGGTCGGCATTTTTTCGGCGACGTTTCATTTTTCCAACGGGCTGTGGGCCTTTTGCATTTCCTGGGGAATCATTATCGGGCAAACCGCGCAACGCAACGCCGGCGTCCTCTTCACCCTGGTCGGGATCGTGCTGACCCTGCTTGGATTCGCAACCGTGATGGAGTTTTCTTTTCACCCCATCCCTGTCACCCCCACGGTGGAAGGATAAAGAATGGCCAAACGCAAAAAAAGAATCATCGTCATCGGCGGAGGCCTGGCCGGGCTGTCCGCCGCCATGAAGATTTGCGAAATGGGCTCGGAGGTGATTCTCATCGCCTATCAATCTCTAAAGCGGTCCCACTCCGTATGCGCCCAAGGGGGCATCAATGCGGCGATGGACACCAAGGATGAAGGCGATTCGCCGGAAAAACATTTTTTCGACACCATCCGCGGCGGTGATTTTCTCGCCGAACAGCCATTGGTGCGCGACATGTGCCATCAAGCTCCCGCCATCATTCATTTATTAGACCGAATGGGCGTGGCATTCAACCGCACGGGAGAAGGCCACCTGGCTTTCCGCCGTTTCGGCGGGACCCTCTACTCGCGCACGGCGTTCGCGGGCGCCACCACCGGGCAACAACTGGTCTATTCTTTGGACGAACAAGTCCGCCGCTACGAACACGACGGCCTGGTGCAAAAACTCGAATGGCATGAATACCTGGGCGCCGTTCTCGATGGCAACGGCGTTTGCCGGGGCGCCATCATTCACGATTTGCGAACCAACGAAATTTTCACTTTGGCCGGCGATGCGGTGATCCTGGCCACCGGAGGTCCCAGCCAGGTGTATTCCCGCTCCACTGCCTCCACCGTCAACACCGGAGCGGCGGCCACCATGGCTTATCTGCAAGGGGCCAAATACGCCAACGGCGAATTCATTCAGATTCATCCCACTGCCATCCCCGGACAGGACAAACTGAGGCTCATGAGCGAATCGGCACGTGGAGAGGGAGGCCGCATCTGGGTTCCCAAGAAAGCCGGCGACACCCGTGAACCTTTAAAAATTCCGGAGAACGAGCGCTATTATTTCCTGGAGGAGAAATATCCCCTGTACGGCAATCTGGTGCCGCGCGACGTGGCTTCCCGCGAAATTTATGAGATCGTCTACAATCAAAAACTGGGCGTCGAGGGACAGCCCATGGTCTATCTCGACCTCACTCATAAAACCAAGGAATACCTGGAAGACCGGCTCGGCGGCATCATCGACATCTACAAAAAATTCACCGGCGACGATCCGCGCGAGGTACCAATGAAAATTTTCCCTGCCGTGCATTACTCCATGGGCGGCCTGTGGACCGACTACGAAAGCACCGCCGAGGGGTTGATCGACCACCAATCACCGCGAAACCAGATGACCTCTATTCAGGGCTTGTATGCCGCAGGAGAAGCCGATTGCCAGTACCACGGCGCCAACCGCCTGGGCGCAAACTCGCTTTTGAGCTGCATCTACACCGGCCTGATGATGGCCCCCGGCGTCCTCAATTACGCTAGCAACATTTCCAAATCCGTCGAAGACGTGCCCTCAAGCACGTTTGACGAAGCGCGCAACTACTGGACGGAACGGTTCGACAAAATAAAAAAGATGGACGGCAATGAAAATCCCTACAAACTGCATCAGGAGTTGGGAGATACCCTGATGGAAAATGTACTGATCGTGCGCGACAACAAGACCTTGGAAAAAACGGTGTACGCCATTCAGGAGATTGAAGCCCGGTTCAAAAATGTCAAATGCGTGGACACCAACGACTGGGCCAACCCTGCCGCCAGTTTTATCAATCAACTGTACTGCATGATCCACCTGTCCAAAATCATCACCAAAGGCGCGTTGATGCGGGATGAGTTTCGCGGCGCCCATTACAAGCCGGATTATGATTTGAACCAGCCTTCGGATTTTGATCCTTACGAATACATCGATTACCTGGAGAAAAAAAATTACGGAGAAATTGCCGAGGATGCGTTTCCTCCAGGGCATCTGGATTATATGAGACGCTACGAAGAAAATAACACCCACTGGTTGAAAAACTCCATCGCGACTCTGGAGGACAATCAGCCCGACATTACTTATGAGGATGTGAACACATCGCTTTTGACGCCACGTCCCCGAAAATACGATTAAGGCAAACTTATGGATGCGAAAACCATCAAACTCAAAATAAAACGGCAGGACAAACCTGAATCCAAACCCTACTGGCAGGAGTTTGAGGTGCCTTACAAACCTCTGTCCAATGTCATCGCCTGTCTGATGGAAATTCAGCGAACGCCCCTCACGGCAGACGGCAAACAAATCAACCCGGTCACCTGGGATGCCAATTGTCTGGAAGAAGTGTGTGGTTCCTGCACCATGCTCATCAATGGCAAGGTGCGTCAGTCGTGCACGGCTCTGGTGGATCAGATCAAACAACCGATCGTTTTAGAACCCATGTCCAAGTTTCCCGTAGTCCGCGATTTACAGGTCGACCGCAGCCGGATTTTCAAGGATCTAAAAAAGGCCAAAGCCTGGATTCCGATCGACGGGACGCACGACATTGGCGAAGGGCCTGTGATGTCCGACTCCCTCCGGGCCAAGCGCTATGTGCTTTCGGAATGCATGACCTGCGGCTGTTGCCTGGAAGCCTGTCCGCAATACACCAAGGACAATGGCTTCATGGGCGCCGCGATATTCAGCCAGGTGCGGCTGTTCAACCTGCACCCTACAGGAGAAATGACTCAGGAAGAACGGTTGGAAACTATTATGGGAAAAGGCGGAATTGCCGATTGCGGCAACGCCCAGGCCTGTGTGGAGTCCTGCCCGAAAAATATTCCCCTGACAGAATCCATCGCCGATATGGGCCGGCAAACTTCCTGGCAACTGTTGAAAAACCTGCTATTAAAGTAATAATCAGCGATCGTCGCCGGGTTTTTATTTAAAACCCCCTGGGGTTTTGTTATCATTAGTCTGGTTTTTTGTTGCAAAAAACAACCTCAATCCTAAGGATGGTTAAATGAAAGTTTCTCTCGCAAGCGCTCTTGGCACCTGCTTTGGAGTTCAGGACGCAATTAACCTGGCAATGGGTCCCGAATTCCATTCGGATCTCACCATCATCGGCCAGCTGGTCCACAACCCCCAGGTCAATGAATCCCTGAAAAACAATGGCGTGGACCTTATCCAGGGAATTGAGGATATCAGCAAGATCAAAACCAAAAAAGTCATGATCACCGCCCACGGCGCGGCGGATAAAACCAAGCAAAAGCTCATTGATGCAGGTTTGATCGTTTACGACGCCAGCTGTCCCCTGGTGATGCGGGTGCATAAAACCATCAAATCCTTGGTGGATAAAGAATATTTTCCGGTCGTCATTGGCCAGAAAGACCACGTGGAGGTCAAGGGCATCGTCGGCGACCTGGATGATTTTCTCGTCATCAACGGAGAGTCCGATCTCGAAAAAATCCGCGAGCGGGGCAAAAGAAAACTGGGAATCGTCAGCCAGACCACTCAGCAGGTCGACAAAGTGGAATCGCTGGTCAAGAAAATCAGAGAAATGGATTGCGTCGATGATGTGGCATTCGTCAATACCATCTGCCAGCCCACCCGGGACCGGCAAATCGCCGTTTGGGAACTTGCGGAACAGGTCGATCTCATGATCGTGATCGGTGGATTCAACTCATCGAACACCAAAAAACTCGTTCAGGTATGCGATGAAAAGAACATCGAAGCGCACCATATTGAATCCTCCACTCAATTGCAGCACTCCTGGTTTAAAGGCAAAGAACACGTCGGCATCACAGCAGGAACCAGCACCCCGGAAAATGTCATCAACGAAGTGCACCAGGAAATTTTAAAAATCGCCAAGGATATGAAATTAAAATCGGAGCCGGTGGTTTCCTGAGCATCTACCCGCTGCCGAGTTCTGTCCCCCAAACATGCCACTATAGGCGGTTCCCTCCTCCCTGTTTTCATGGTAGACTTAACAATCTTCTTCAGTTAAACCCTGTTTAATCCGTTGGGTAGAGCGGGCCGCTCCTCGCCGGAGGGGCAAAATGCTCACGACGGATAAATTTTTTTGGGTTCTGGTTCCAAACTTTATCGTCAAACCTCTGCTCGCCGAAGGGCCGACTGGCAGGCCGGGTTGCTTATGGCCAAAACCTATTGTTAGAGACGCTATAAAAAATGGATGACTGGAAATACTGCGTAGACGCCCTTCCCAGGGTCAGCCGCACATTCGCCTTGAACATTGCCGTTCTGCGTGGGGAAATCCATCGCAGCGTGTTGACGGCCTATTTGTTCTGCCGAACCATCGACACCGTGGAAGACGCCGGTAAGTTGAATGCTGAAATCAAGATCAAACTCCTGTTGCAATTTGCCCGCCTGATCGAAGACCCCGGCTACCGGAAGAACGCGTTAGCACAGTGGATTCAGGATTGTTGGGTGGTCGATGGCAGTGCGAATGACCTAGACCTGCTCTGTCAAACCAAACGGGTCTTCAATGTCTTTGATACTCTTCCAGAGCAGCATCAACAGCAGATCATCCCTTCCGTCGCCAGAATGGCGCGCGGCATGGCCTATTTTCAAAAACGCTTCCAGCAGGACAAACTGACTCCTCTGGAAAACGAGGAGGAACTGGAAGAATACTGTTATTTCGTGGCCGGCGCCGTGGGAGAAATGCTGTGCAATCTGTTCCTGCTCGAACTGCCGCATATCTCCGATGCCGCCAGGGAAACTATGAAACAAAATGCCGTCTCCTTTGGCCTCGGCCTGCAAATGACCAACATCTCCAAAGACGTGGTGGTGGACCGGCAACGCGGATGGTCCTATATCCCCAAAGGCATCATTCTCGAAAAAGGCCTGACTGTAGAAGAATTTCATTCCGGCATTTCCATGGAAAAGAATCTGCAGATTCTGGAAAAGTTGTTGCACAAAACCACCGGCCATTTACAGGACGCACTGAAGTTCACCCTGGCGATTCCCTGGAACCATGTTTCCCTGCGCCTGTTCTGCACCTGGCCGCTTTGGATGGCAATGGAAACCGTTGCCGTTCTGCACAACAATCCTTCGCTTCTCGCTTCCGCCGCGCCGGTCAAAATTTCCCGCGGTACGGTCAAAAGAATCCTGTGGACCACACCCTGGTTTGCGTTTTCCAACTTTTTGTTGCAGCGGTCTTTTGAAAATATTTCCCGAAACCGGAACCTGCAAAATCCGCCGCGCTTCAACCTGGAGCACCTCCAGCAGCGCCTGAAGAAAATTCCTTTAGATACGGCTATTTCAAACACTCAATCGGCATAGGTTGAATCACCATGACTTCTTCACGGTTTACCGACAACAACGATGGGTCGATCACTGACCAAAATACAGGATTGATCTGGACCCGGGAAGATTCCTGGCAAAGCGAGGCCAAATGGGTCACCTGGGATGAAGCCGTGGAACATTTCCGGCGCTTGAACCAAATCAAATTCTGTGGCCACAACGACTGGCGCCTGCCCCTAAGAGAAGAAGCCCTCGGTCTTTACGATCCAACAGCAAACAACAAAGATAAGTATGAAAAAGAGATTCACCTGGACCCGATTTTTCCAGCAGGCTCTCTGCCGACCATCTGGATTCACGAAGAGTTGACGGGAAATGAGGGTTATATTCTCGATTTTCGCAATGGAGAAATCCGGCCCCTGTTCAAGAGCAAGAGTGGCAGAATGGCCATACGTTCGGTCCGGGGCACGATGAAAACCGAGTAAAATTACCTTATTGATCGTTTTTTACTAAACCGTTTCTTTCAGGCATTCATCTAATTTATGCCGCATTCTTTAATTCAGTAGGATGGGAACCTTGAGTAAAAACAACCTGATTACCATTGCGGGCAGTCTTTGGGGCATCATCGGGATTTTTTTGATTTTCCGTGGCGCCGGGCTTTATCAACTCGCCGTGGATGAGCAAAATTCCACCCAGATGGCAGTCGCTGTTTCCCTGGTCGTCGCCATCCTGATTGGCACAGCGAAAGGGCTTTTTGTGCTGAGCAAAACCGCCAAAAAGAACAAATCGCGGATTCAAGGTCTCGAAGCGCCACTTAAAATCCATCAGATATTTTCCAAACCGTTTTACTTTTTAATCGCCGGTATGATGGGGCTGGGGTTTCTGTTGCGAAACTTAAACGGATATCTGGGAGGATACATCGTCGTTGCCGCTATTTATTGCGGCGTTGGAGTGGCGCTGATCGTCGGCAGCCGGGCCTATTGGAAAGGGGAAGCGGTGCTTCCTGTAGAAGAAACTCAATAAATAACCGAACCTACTTAAAACTCCTGAACCATGAAAAATTTTTTTCTCACACTGCACATGATCTCCATGTGCCTGGTCATCGGAACTCTTTTTTTACAATCCCTCACCGTGGTGTTCCGCCTGCGGTTAAAAAGTCAGGACGAGGTTCTGGGCCTGCAAAAAACACAGGCGCGGATTCACAAGTTCATCTACTACCCTATTTTGGCTGTCACTATTTTCTCTGGAATCTATCTGGCGATGAGCACAGGCGTCTTTAAGGAATTCAACTGGATCAAGGTAAAAATGGTCCTCTTATTGACTTTGATTGGGCTGGGATTTTTGAACGGCATACAAATCCCCAAAGACGCATTACCCAAAAAATATGCGATGATGGTTCATATCGCTATTTTCATCGTTGGCGCTGGAATGATTTATCTGGCGACCATCAAGCCATTTTAATTGAGTTTATCAGGATCGCTTTCGTCATAATATAATGAGATCATTAAGTACTATTACGTTACGGTAAAGCCATTATAAAAATATCATGGACATATTTTTTACCATCATCGCCAGCATCCTTCTCATCATCGGCTTTTTGGTCATCTGTCGGGTCAGTGACGATGACGAGGAAGAAGAATCTCCCACCGAAGATAAAAAAACCTGAACCGTGCCGGACCGGGAACAAAGGTTTAAACGGCTGGCCCGCGAAGCCGCCGCCTGCCGGTTCTGCCAGGATTTAGCCGATCAACCGGCAGTGCTGGGTTCGGCGAACGGCTCTCTTACGGCCCGCATCGTTTTTGTGGCCGAAGCTCCGGGCCGGTTGGGGGCCGGACGCACGGGAATCCCGTTTTCCGGCGACAAGTCAGGAGAAAATTTTGAACTCCTGCTGGCGCACGCGGGGTTGACCCGGCAAGAGGTGTTCATCACCAATGCGGCTCTCTGCAATCCGCTAAAAGACGGCAGCAACCGCCGTCCGACCACTGTCGAAATCCGCAACTGCTCGCATTATCTGAAATCCGTCCTCCAAATCATTAAGCCAAAAATGGTGGTCACACTGGGAGGG
>JAJDBE010000236.1 GCA_029261515.1 Nitrospinaceae bacterium
CGGCGTCCTCAATATAACAAAAAGCTCGGTATTGTTCGGTTCCGAAAATTTGAAAGGGGTCTTCTTTTTTAATGGCACGCAGGCATAATTCTGGAATGACATGTTCCATTCCCATTCTCGGACCGTAAACATTATGAAACCGAACAATGTCAAAATCAAAACCCATTTTTTCTCCCGCCAAAATTACTGCGTGCTCTCCCCAGATTTTTGATATTGCGTAACTGAATCTAGGGTTGAAAATGTCAACTATCGATAAAGGAACCGATTCTCCTGTGGGAATTTGAGCGATTCCCAGTTCCGTGCTTCCTGAGTACGTTTCGCTGGTGGAAGCAAAAATAATTTTATCTGCAGTTTTGCCTTTAAGCCAGTCCAGCACATTTTTTACTATTAAGGTGTTTATATATAAAACATCTAAAGGTTTCTCCGAGGTATATTTGACCCCGACTACTGCGGCAAGTAAATGAACATAATTGTAACTACCGGGCAATAATTGAGAGGGAATGGGCGCAGTTAAATCGAGTTCAACAAAATTGACTTGAGGGTTCTGGCTCAAAAAGTTAGAAAACTCATGATCCATTTTTCCTCGGCTTAAATTGTCCACCAAAGTTAACTGGTGTCCCTCGGCGACAAGTTGTTTAGCCAGGGAAAAACCAATAAACCCTGACCCGCCCAGTATCAGTGTATGCATAGCTTCAATTTACTCATAAAGTTTTTTCCAATGACCCTTACCAATACCTACGGGAACAATTTCTCGGCCAAATAGGAATTCGGCGTCTTCATCTGAAAATATATCGAAAGTATCACCCCATACCTTGAGATGAATTTTATCCCAATTGAGCGCCTGGAAATTCAATTGGCTATATTCCTTCTGCGGAATGCAAAATACGACGGCGTCGGCTTTTTGCAGCCCTTCTTCTAACCCTGCAACTTTTTCGGGCCTGGCGGGATGGTCCCACACATCTATTAAAGGATCGTGCCAGATCAGTGAACCGCCTTCCTTATTAACAGCGGTTGCCAGTTGATTTGCAGGCGTATTGCGAATGTCTCCCACATCTGCAAGGTAAGATATACCGCAAATCAATAAAGTTTTTCCATTAAACGATTTCAACGCATTCTTCAATCTCTGAAAAGTATGGAGAGGCATTTGATAATTAACTTTCAGGGCATTCAGAGTTAACCCCAAACTGAGATCGAGTTTAAAAATATTGTTTATGCTCCATTGTGCCAAGAGCGAGTCTTTAGTGAGACAATATCCCCCCACCCCAAAGCCGGGTTTCATAATATTGTCGTGTGTGCCCTTGCGGACTTTTATGGACTGAATTATATCAAAAAGATTGACTCCTATTTCTTCCGCATAAAGCGTCCATTCATGAATAAAGGCAATGTTCATGGCTCGATAGGAGTTTTCAAGAATCTTGGCGAACTCAACGGAGGTGGCGTCTCTCAAGACAGTGAGCTTCCCTCCGCAAAACGTATTATAAAAAAGGCTGGCTCGGTTCAATGCCTCTATGTCTGCGCTCCCGATTGTTCTGGGATAATTCAGGATAGAACTAATATAATTTTTTCCTGGCATAACTCTCTCATAGCAATAAGCTATGAGCGGCGCGGCGTTAAATCCGCGCGAGTTAAAGATTTCCTGGGCAAATCCCACGATTCTTTTCTCGACCATCCCTGGAGGTAAAGTCGTTTCTATGATCACCAAAGCGTCAGGTTTTATCTGTGAGAAAACATCTTCCAAAGCTATCATGAAGGGCTTGTCCATAACTTCGATTTCCTGAGAGTCATAGGTCTCCGTCAGCTTTACATCCATTCCCACATCGCAAACCACTACCTCGGCTTCTGAGTATATTTTTTTGTCTGTTCCAAACTTAAGGTTACAACTAATATTTAATCCCGCATGAAGATAGCGGGTAAAGTCTTCATCCGTATTGCTGAAACACGCTTTGCCCTCATTCAGCAACCCAACCATTTTCTTTCCGTTTTGGTCGTCTCTCTCCACCCCAAAGACTTGAAAATAAGGGACTCCATTATTTTTCAAGCTGGACAAGGCTATGGCCACAGCAGACCCTACAAATCCTAGTCCTTGAACAGCAACTTTTATCATTGGCATGAATACCCGAGGTATGTCGTCATAGAAACTGTTTTAAATTAAAGAACCTTCCAAACGGATCGGGAGGATTTCAATTTGGGTCGTGACTGGAATAGAAGCGGATTTTAATAATATTTGAGGCTACCCTGAATAGCTAAATTGATTTACTCTAATAAGTCTTCCTTGTCTTGGAAGCGTTCTCAAAGGCGACCGTATTGGAATCGGTAGAGAACTTTATAAGCAAGGCGGCGCGGCAGTATTGCAAAAAAGGTTCGGTCATAGTAAAAATTGATTGCCTCTAAAGAGCGCGCGAATTTTCAGATTTTAAAAAAGGAATCCGAAGGTTGGGAATTTAAAAGCCTACGCTGAGGAAAGAGTCTCGTCAAAAAACTGAACTTTGATTATAGCTTGTGGAAACAGGCTGTCAAGCCTTGCAGATGTGGCGCGTTACGGCCTTTACGAAGGCGGAAGGAAATGAAAAAATGAAAATCGGAGACGTCGAGCTGGACCGGGAAGTTTTGATCATCGCCGAGATCGGCAACAACCACGAGGGCGACTTCTCCCTCGCCATGGACATGATCGGCGAAGCCGCGCGCGCGGGAGCGCAGGCGGTGAAGTTTCAAACCATCGTTCCCGATAAACTCGTCGCTCCCTCGCTCAAAGAAGCCCGCGAGATGTTGACGAAATTCCAGTTCAGTTACGAGCAGTTCGCCGACCTCAAAAAAATCGCCGACGACGTAGGAGTTATTTTCCTATCCACCCCGTTCGATATCGAAAGCGTCCGCTTCCTCGACTCACTGGTCCCGGCGTTTAAAATCGCCTCCGGGGACAACGATTTCTGGCCGCTCATCGAAGCGACCGCGCAAACCGGGAAACCCAT
>JAJDBE010000237.1 GCA_029261515.1 Nitrospinaceae bacterium
CTCATGGACTTAAAAAATCTCGGCAGCTCTTCCTTCACCATACAGGCGCGGGAATACGAAAATTCCTCCCTGTCGCCCAAGGATTTCGTAAAACTTTGCCTCGCCGAAAACAAACGCCGGTTGAACGAATATGACAAACGCCTCGCCCGCCCCAAGCTGATCCCCCGCATCATGAGCGGCGTCAGTTTTCTGCTGTAAACCCTTCCTGCTGCGGCAAATCGATATTTCTTGTATAATGGTGAAAAATCGCTACAATTTGTAACACACTGTAATTTTACTATCCTCCGCACCTCTGATGGAAGAATCAGGCGCGCAGAGGAAACACAACTCTGGAAATTTTATGCGATCCATTCAACTCAGCCATATTGTGTTGACGACCCAGGACGTCGCCAATGTTCTCCTCGAACATCTGAAATCCTATGACGATTACGATCAAATGATGAAGAGCTTCGCCAAACTGGCAAAAAAGTACAGTGCCTGCGGGTCCCGCAACAAAGGCGGCGACCTTGGCCCCCTGGAAGTCCACACCGCCGCGCCTGAACTTTATAAAGCCGCCATGAAAGCGCCTGTCAGGGAAATCCAGGGCCCGGTAAAAACCACGTTCGGCTACCATATTTTCGTCATCACCGATGAAGAAGCGATGGGGGATACGGGAATCGACGGCATCAACGTGCCTTCGATGGGCGCTGGAGACGGCACTTTATAACGGCCATTTCCTTGGAGAAAAATCGTCATGAAACTTGAGGGAATCCATCACATCGCGCTCAACGTAAAAGATCTGGGCCGGGCGGAAAAATTCTACACAGACGTTCTGGGGTTTCAGGTCACGCACCGCTTCTCAAAGGGATTGCGCCACCTGATGCTGGACACGGGGAATTCGGCCATCGCCTTGTTTGAAGCCCCGGAGCTGGACACGAAGGAAGCGCTGGACCACCTCAGTGAAACCGGGTACCTGCATCTGGCGTTCAAGGCCAACCGCGATCAGTTCAACGTCATCGTCGAAGAACTCAAAAACAAGAACGTTCCCATCGACAGCGGTCCTGTGAAACGCGGCGACGGCGAATCGATCTACTTCAACGACCCGGACAACAACCGTCTGGAAATTCATTACGATAATTGATCATGGTCGAAACCATCCTCAAAAAGGCGCTCGACGGCGAACGCATCGACCCCGCTGAAGCACTGGAGCTGTTCTCGACGGACGACATTCTACTTCTTGGCAACGTGGCGTCGCGACTGGCGCGCAGGAAATCCAGGGACCGGGTGATCACCTACATCGTCGACCGCAACATCAACTACACCAATATCTGTGTCACCGACTGCGCGTTTTGCGCGTTCTACCGCAAGGAAAAAGACGAGGACGCCTACGTGCATCCGTTTGAGATCATCGCCGGAAAAATCGAAGAAACGATGGCGCTTGGAGGCCGGCAGATTCTTCTGCAGGGCGGCCACAACATCAACCTCAAAATAGATTATTTCGAGGATCTGTTCCGAAAGATCAAGGAAAAATACGACATTCACCTGCACGCCCTCTCGCCACCGGAAATCGTGCACACCAGCCGCATCTCTAAAATTTCCCTCGACGAAACCCTGGAGCGTCTCAGTGCCGCCGGGTTGGATTCCATTCCCGGCGGCGGCGCCGAAATTCTCGTTGACCGGGTGCGCAAAAAAATCAGCTCACTAAAATGCACCACCGATCAATGGCTGGAGGTGATGGACAAAGCGCACGGCATGGGCATTCCCACCACGGCGACGATGATGTTCGGTCACGTGGAAACCCACGCCGACCGCATCGAACACCTGATGCGCCTGCGCGAACAGCAGGATAAAACCGGAGGCTTCACCGCGTTCATCCCCTGGCCGTTTCAACCGGGGCACACGGAACTCAGCCTGGACATGGGAATCACCAGCGCCGTCAGCGGTTTCGATTATCTGAAAACCCTGGCCATCAGCCGCATTGTGCTGGACAATTTCGATAACATCCAGTCTTCCTGGGTAACGCAGGGACCGAAGATCGGTCAGGTCGCGCTTTACTACGGGGCCAACGACATGGGCAGTACCATGCTGGAGGAAAACGTCGTCCGCGCCGCCGGCACCGTTCATTGCCTCAATGAGGACGACATCAAGCGGCTGATCGCCGACAGCGGCTTCACACCGCAACGGCGCAACATGCGCTACGAGTACGTTTGAATTTCCGTTTCAGAATCAAACCCTCGCCATGAGGTTTTTTAATATGCGTCCTCTCCTACTCATTATTCTGATTGCGGTCCTCTTACTTTCCGGTTGCGAGACCTGGGAACCGCGCAATGAAGTGTTTCGCCTGCGCGGAGATTACAACAACGAGTTTTACAAACACCATCCGGTGGATTTCAAACTCACCACCGTCGCCCACTGGGCGCACGGACGCATCAGCGATGTTCTGCTTTCTCAACCTGCCGACCCTGCCGATACCGACCGCAGGTTTTATGAAAAAAGCGAATGGTTCCTGAAAAATCCGGCGAAAACCGAACCGCATCAATCCTACGTCGGGCCGGAGTTTGCGCGTCTGGCCTGGCGGGCGGTGCACGTCATCGATTGGACGCACCAACTGCACGAACAGCTTTACGACATCATGACCGATGCCAGTATCCCGCCTGCGGACAAAAAGCAGTGGATCGACCGCGCCGTCAATTTTTATCTTGCCGAACCGACGATCGCCTTCAGCCCGGCGCCGTTTGAAGAGGTGATCATGCAGCGGGTTCGGCTCATGCAACAACCCTGGTTCAAAACCTTCCGCACGCATTGGCCGAAAACGATGGATCTGTTCTGGGCGTTTCACTGGTGGCACCCGGTGGTTTACGAAGCGCAGCTTCTCAACCCCGAATTGAACCAGCAAGAACAAGCGGTGCTTAAAATCGACGACCTGTTTTTAAATGAGGTGATTCCCAACCCACCCAACCGCATGCTGCTCTCGCGCGAGGTCATGCCGCGTTTCAGCCAGCTGACGCCGGAAGCGGCGAATATTTTCGATAACCTGCACATGTTTCACGGCATCGTCTACGATATTCTGGCGTCTCCCAAGGTCCAGAACAAGCGGCAGGAGATTTACCGCATGATCGACCGCATGACCGTAAAACCCGGCGACCGGGAAATCGCCCGAAATTTTTCCACGCCCCATCCCGAGATGGACCCGCTGGTGTATTCGGAAGACATGTGGAAAGGCGGCGGGGAAATGGGCCGGATCATGGAGCACAGCATGCACCTCCCGATGAAAGGATAACGCGTTTGAAACGTTTTTCCCGCATCCTGTTTCTTTTTCTTATCCTGCTTTTTCTGGATATTGCACTGGCGCTTTCAGCCGATCACCGCAATCTGGAAGAGGGGTTCCCGACTCGCATTGAAGACGCCTATCCTATCGCCTACCGGGCGTTGGAGTTTCAGGTGGGGGCCTCTTACGAACGCGAAGGCGCATCGAAAAAGGATGAAGGCGAGTTCGAACCGGAACTGAAATGGGGATTTCTCAAAAACGCCCATATCGGCATTGGAACGCCTCTGGAATTGCGCGAGGATGGTGACACGGAAAACTACGGCGACATCGCCGTCGAGGGATTCTATAACTTCAACGTGGAATCGAAGTCCCTGCCGGCGCTGGCACTCAAAGCCAGTTTCGTCTTTCCCACCGGTGTCGATTCTCAGGGCGTGGACACGGAACTGCTCGGCATTCTCACCAAGGGATGGGGACAAAACCGCTTTCACTTCAACGGCGGTTACAAACACAACGCCGGCAGAGAACCCGGCGAGCGGACGGATCTCTACACCTTCGGGCTGGGGTTCGACCGGCCCATCAACCTCGATCATCTGTTTGTCGCGGATTTTTTCGTGGATCAGTCGGAGAAGACAAACGGCGATCCGCTTTTCAATTTTATTCTAGGCGTGAGAAAGCAGTTGAACCCCTGGTCGGTTCTGGCGGTGGGATTGGGAAGTGGGTTTGGCGCGCCGGAAGCGGTGGACTTTAAAGCCACTGTGGCATACCAGTTGGGGTTTTAGCTCCTGCGCGGAGGGCGAAATTGCTCACGCCGGGCAACGCCTGCGGGTTCCAATTCAAACTTTTTCACCAAAACCATAATGCCTACGCGGCGGGCGAGCAAGATTTTTCAGAAGAACCCCTTTTCCCCAGCTCAGGGGGGAAAGGGGATTTAAAAACTAATCTGCGTCGTGGACGTTGCCTTTAGCCGTTCGCCGGAGGCCCATCAGATTTTGCACGACCTGGGGGCTGTTGCCGTTTTTCAGCATAAAGTCGGCAAAGGAATGGCGCAGGGAATGCGGCGTTGCCGGTTTCTCCACACCGGAAGCCGCCAATGCGGATTTGAAAAATTTGGCCACCGCCCGGGTGGTCAAGGGACCGCCGCGTTCGCTGGGAAAAAGAAAGTCTTCCGGTTGTTTGATGCCAACCTGCCTCGCTAAGGCGTCTTTGAGACTGCCGGAGAATATCGTCGTCCGTCCCTCGCCTGCATTGTCCTGATCGGGAACGAACAGTTTGAGTTTCGCAATATCCAGATCCTGTACCCGGACGTTGACCACTTCTGAGACTCTGAGTCCGCCTGTATAGGCGATTTCGATCATGAGACGGTGTTTCGGGTTTTCGGCGGCCATGTGAATGCGTATGACTTCGTTGAGCGTTAATAGACCCGGGGGTGTCTTTTTCTTTTGCGGTCTCTGGAATCCGTTCAACTCGAGGGAGTGGCCGAGCGTGGACTTGCAGAAAAAACCCAGGGCGTTGACCGCCTGATCGATGGTGGAGCGGGACAGATCGCCTGCGACCAGTTGATCGAGGTACGCCCGAATATCCTCAGTCGTCGCCGCAAAGGGTTCCTGGGGATGAATATGGCGAAAAAACACATTCAACTGACCGAGGTAGGCCTTGATCGTCTGATGGCGGTAGTTTTCCGCTTCCAGTTTGGAGCGGACACCGCTTAAAAGATGAGTTGTCGATAGGGGATGCGAAACCATTCTGTTCATAAACTGTCTCCTGGCGGACGGAGGGTTGAGGAAAACCCTCGCTGGTTACTTTTTAATGGCCTGGGGGGTATCGCAACGATAACAGGCGCTTAAGGAATCTGGAACTGGACCCCAGAAAGAATCAAAGGTAAGTTAAAATTTTACCTTCACGGTAAATATAATGAATCGCAAGAGAGAGGTCAAGCAAAAATATGCGAAAAGAGAAGGAATATCTATTTGAATTCAAACAGGCTACGCTTTTGGGTCGGCGGCGTGGAAAAAGGAGGATTTTTTATATTCCAGAATACCGCGGCGCAGCAATACGTTGAGCACCGCCACCACGGGAACCCCGATGATGATGCCCACCAGTCCGAACAACTCGGCACCCAACAGAACCGCGAAAATGACCGCCACCGGGTGCAGGCCGATATTGTCTCCCAACACGCGCGGGGAAATGACCATGCCTTCCAGCATCTGCACCACGCCAAACACACCCGCCACCCAGAGAATGGGAAGCAACTCCTGAGTCTGCAGATAGGTCAAAAGCGCCGCGGGAAAAAACCCAACAATGACTCCGAGATAAGGCACCAGATTCGCCAATCCCGCCACCAAGCCGATGAACAGGCTCATGGGAGTGCCGACCGCAAACAGGCCGATGGAATACAGACCTCCCATCAGCAAAGCCACCATCAACTGACCGCGGATGAAACTGGCCAGGACGCGGTCGATGTCCTTCACGATGCCCACGGTTTTTTCCCGGAACCGCGCAGGGACCAGATTGAGAATTTTTTCGTTGATCGCATCGAAATCTCTCAACAGATAAAACATCACCACCGGAATGATCACCAGGTTTGCAATCATCAGGATGATATTGAAGAGATTGGAAAGGGAATCCCACAGAAAGCCAGTGGTGAAACCGAGGATCTTGAGCGGTAGTTCGCCAAAACGGGCGATTCCCTCATTTAAGAACTCTTGAATCTTGGCCTGATCCAGACCAGCGATCCTTTGCAATAAGGGTTTGATCCAGTCCTGCACCACCTGCATGTACTTGGGCAGGTTTTTCGTCAGGTTCTCCGCCTGTAATTGCAGCAAGGGAAAAATAAGCAGGAGCAGGCCCAGAGCGCCGGCGAAGAACACCAGCATCAGCAGGGAAACCGAAACGGTGCGGGACAGTTTCCAGTTTTGCATCCGGTCCACCAGAGGGTCCAACAGATAAGCCAGGGCAAAGGCGACAAAAAACGGCATGATGACCCGGCGCGAGTAATAAAGAAACATCAGGGAAAGAAAAAAGACCGCGAGTCCGAGAAAGAATGCCTGATAATTCAGGCACGAACCCTTCCAGACAAAAACCCCCATGTCGAAGTACTCATTGAAAATTACTTAGAGCGGCTGGAAGACAGGTTCCTGCCCAAGGTTGCCTCTGAATTAAAAATCGATATAGAGGAAGTTTTAGATGCCTTGAAA